>JACRGJ010000080.1 GCA_016212425.1 Micrococcales bacterium
ATCGACAGCTCGCCGGCGGTGCGGGTGGTCACCGCGCCGACCATCCGCATCGTCGTCGACTTCCCGGCGCCATTCGGACCGAGAAGCCCGAACGACTCGCCCGGCGCCACGTCGAAGTCGATCCCGGCGACGGCGTGGACGTCCCCGTACCTCTTGGTCAACGCCGCGGCGTGGATCACGGCAGGAGGCACGCGTTTCAGCCTAGGTCGTGCCGGGGACGCCCGGGCCGTCGGCGTCCCCGGCGGGATGCAGACGGGAGGGAGTTGACTGAGCGGATGAGCACCACCGCCCCCGCACGCCGCGGCATGTTCGGCCGCCGCCCCCCCGAGGGACCCCGCGCCGGGTTCCGCCACCTCCTGCCCTACCTGGCCCGCCACCGCCGCATCCTGATCGTGGTCGTCGTGCTGAGCCTGGCCGGCGCCGGTGCCTCGCTGGCGCAGCCCGCCCTGGTCAGCCAGGTCATCGGGCTGGTGCAGAAGGGGCGGCCGCTCGGATCGCTGGTGTGGGCGCTCATCGCCCTCGTCGTGATCGGCGGGCTGATCAACGGGGTGCAGCACTACCTCCTGCAGCGCACCGGCACCTCGGTCGTGCTCTCCGCCCGCCAGGAGCTCGTGCGCCGGATGCTGCGCCTGCCGATCGCGGAGTTCGACCTGCGTCGCACCGGCGACCTCGTCTCCCGCGTCGGCGCCGACACCACGCTGCTCTACGCCGTCATCACGCAGGGGCTCGTGGACTCCCTCGGCGGGTCGGTGGTCTTCGTCGGCGCGATCGTCGGGATGGCGATCATCGACCCGGTGCTGCTCGGGCTCACCGTGCTCGTCGTCGCCGTCGCGGTCGTGGCGGTGGTGGCCCTCGGCGGGCGGGTCCGGGTCGCCAGCCGGGAGCAGCAGGAGAAGGTGGGCGACCTCGCCGCCGCGGTGGAGCGCGCCCTCAGCGCCATCCGCACCGTCCGCGCCGCGAACGCCACCGAGCGGGAGACCGCGGCGGTCGAGGCGGAGGCGCAGGGGGCGTGGCGCGCCGGCATCCGGGTCGCGAAGATCTCCGCGCTGGTGGTGCCCGTCGCCGGGATCGCCATGCAGGTGTCGTTCCTCGTGGTGCTCGGCGTCGGGGGCTTCCGAGTCGCCAGCGGGGCGATCACGATCGCGAACCTCGTCGCCTTCATCCTGTTCCTCTTCCTCATGATCATGCCGCTCGGGCAGGCGTTCGGGGCGATCAGCTCCGTCAACCAGGCGCTGGGGGCGCTCGGCCGCATCCGCGAGGTGATCGAGGTGCCTTCCGAGGACGAGGCGGATGCCGCGGCCCTGCCCGCCGACCCGGTCGCGACGGATGCGGCGATCCGCTTCGACGACGTGCGCTTCGGGTACCCGGCGAGCGCGCACCGCACCGAGCGCGAGAAGGCCATCGCCGCCGCGGTGGGCGAGGAGGCGGATGCCGCGGAGCGGGAGGTGCTGCACGGGGTGTCCTTCGCGGTCCCGCGCGGAGCGCGGGTGGCGCTCGTGGGGCCCTCCGGGGCGGGGAAGAGCACGATCCTCGCTCTGGTGGAGCGCTTCTACGATCCCACCGGCGGGGTGGTGCGGCTCGGCGGCGTCGACCTCCGGGCCCTGGATCGCGCGGCGCTGCGCGCGCAGCTCGGCTACGTCGAGCAGGACGCGCCGGTACTCGCGGGCACCCTGCGCGACAACCTCACCCTCGGCAGCCCGGACGCCACCGACGCGGAGTGCGAGCGGGTGCTGCGGGAGGTGAACCTTGGCGAGGTGCTCGACCGCTCGGACGCGGGCCTGAACGCCGCGGTCGGCGAGGACGGGGTGATGCTCTCCGGCGGCGAGCGCCAGCGCCTCGCGATCGCCCGCGCCCTGCTGGCCGCCCCGCCGATCCTGCTGCTGGACGAGGCCACCGCATCCCTCGACGGAGTCAACGAGCAGCTGCTGCGCGACGCGATCGACCGGGTCTCGGCGAACCGCACCCTGCTGGTCATCGCCCACCGCCTCTCGACCGTGGTCGACAGCGACCTCATCGTGGTGCTCGAGCACGGACGGGTGATCGGCACGGGCACGCACGCCGAGCTGCTCGACTCCACCCCGCTCTACCGCGAGCTCGCGGAGCGCCAGCTCCTCGTGTGACCGCCGACCGCGCCTCGCGCTCAGCGCGGGACGAGCTCCACACCCGCGGCCGCGAGCTCGGCCAGCGCCTCCGCGGAGGAGACCGGCGCGACGCCCGCCACGAGGTCGGTGAGCACCCGCACGGAACGCCCGGTGCTGCGCGCGTCGAGGGCGGAGGCGCGCACGCAGTAGTCGGTGGCGATGCCGGCCACGTCGAGCTCGGTCACCCCGCGACGGTCGAGCTCGTCGGCGAAATACTCCCCCTCCTCGGTGGTGCCCTGGAAGATCGAGTACGCCGGCTCGCCATAGCCCTTCCGCACGTGCAGGTCCACCAGCGCCGTGTCGAGCGCCGGGTGATAGTCGGCGCCGGGAGTGCCCGCGACGCAGTGCACCGGCCAGCTCGCGACGAAGTCCGGTGCGGACTCGAGGGCGAAGTGGCCACCGTTGTCGCCCTCGGGGTGGTGCCAGTCCCGGGAGGCGATCACGAGGTCGTAGCGGTCGGGTTCGGCCCGCAGCAGCGCGGTGATCCCCGCCGCGACGGCGGCTCCGCCCTCGACGCCGAGAGCGCCGCCCTCGGTGAAGTCGTTCTGCACGTCGATGATCAGCAGCGCCCGGGTCATGGCGCCATTCTCCCCGGATGCGGGGCTCAGGTGCCGGCGAGATTGTCGCCGCAGGCGTACACCGCCGCGATCAGCGCATCCAGCGCCGCAGCGCCCCCGGCGCTGTCGCCGATCCCCGCGCCGAGGGCGGAGAACGCGAACCCGAGAGCGGTGCCGTCCCGCGCATCGACGACGCCGGAGAGCGCCTCCACGTCCGCGGATCGGCCGGTCATCGCCGTCACCTTGCCGCGCGGCTCCGCCGCTGTCCCCGTGAATCGGGTCTGCAGGCTCCCCGACTCCCCGGCGATCGGCAGGCCGTCGCGGAGCACGTCGAGGTTCTGCGCCCCGCCGTCGACCTTGATCATCAGCTGCGCGAGGTAGCGCGGGGGGACCGCATCCTCCGGGCTCACCCCCGAACCGTCGCGCAGCGCGATCCCGTCAGTCGGCAGCTCGTAGGCCGAGAGCGCCTTCACGATCACGGCGCCGAGAGAGGCGGCCGTCCCCCCCGCACCGGCCTGGACCGAGGAGATCCGGGCGAGCATCTCGGCCAGCGTGTTGTCGCCGGACGCGAGCATCTGCGGGAGGAGCGTCGACACCGGCTGCGAGAGCACCTCGGCGAGCGGAGGCGCCGAGGTCGGTGCCTTCCCGCGGGTCACCTGGAGGCTCTCGGCCACCACGGCGCCGGGATCGGCGGCCCGCAGCGCCGCGGTGACGAGATCGCCGGCCCGCCCCACCGCATCCGATGATCTCGGGCTCTGCTGCACGAACGGGTTGTCACGGTCCCCGTCGACCTGCAGCGCCGTCGCCTGCGACTGGTCGCCGCGGGTGCGCGCGGACTCCGGCCAGGTGGGATCCCACGCGTCGGCGTCGTCCCAGTAGCTGTCGTCGAGGGTCAGGGCGGTGATCCGCTGTCCCGGATGCTTCGCCGTCCAGGCGGCGATCGTCTGGGCTGCGAGGTCGGCCAGCTTGGGCGCACCGGCGTAGACGCTCTCGGACCCGACCGGCGTGCGGCTGAGCGTGGGGTCGCCGCGCCCGACGATCGCGATCGCCCCGCCGCCGAGGTCGACGACGCTGGTCGGGATGCGGTAGTCGGGCCCCAGCACCGCGAGCGCCGAGGCCGCCGTCAGCACCTGGACGAGGCCGGCGGTCCGAGCCGGGGCGCCGCCGCGGCGGTCGAAGAGCACCTCGCCGGTGGCGGCGTTCACGACCTGCCCCTGTAGCGTGCCCAATCGCGGATCGGATGCCGTGGCGGCGATGCTGCAGGTCCGCAGCCGGGTGGGTGCGGGGATGCTGGCAGGGGTGGGCCGCACGGTCGGAGTGGGCGACACGGAGGCGCGGGCGGACACGGTGGGGGCGGGAGTCGCACGAGCCACGGAGGCGTATCCCGCGGCGAAGACGCCCGCGGCGATCAGCACGAACACCGCGCTGAGTCCGACGGCGAGCACGCCTGTGCGGTGCTCGCGGATCCACGCTCCGGCGCCGCGGGGCCGTGGCTCCTCGGGCGCGCTCATCCCTCCAGGGTAGAGCGGAGACCCGGTGACGCCGCTCGTCGGCGCCGCAGGCGGACCGGTGCGCTCGGACCGGACTTGCCGGATTCCGCCGACCGCCCATGCACCGATTCGCCGGACAGCGGACGCAACTCAGCGCCCGAGCGGCTGGAAATCGCCTGGAGATGCCACGACGCCCGGTGCGGCCGGAGTTGACTCGATCTCCTGATCGGCCGGACACCGGCACCACCCGACAGAACACCGCACCGGCATCACCCGAGGAAGCACCCGACCATGAAGATCCTGGCCCTCATCGGCGCTGTCGTCCTTTGCTCGGCGCTCACCTTCGCCGGGGCGTTCGCGCTGGTGGCGACCGGCGACGATGCCGCGTCGACGCCTCTGCTCCTGCTGGGCGCCACCGGGCTGATGCCGTCGACCTACGGTCCGGTGCTCCTGGGTTCGCTCCTCGCCTACTGGGACACCAACGCCACCCCGCGGGCCGCGGCCTTCTTCCGACGATGGGTGGTCGGGGTCGTGATCGCGCAGACCGTCGGCGCCGCCGCGCTGATCCTCGACGTCGCGCTGGGCGGAGCGGCGTGGTGGGTCGCGGTCGTCTTCCCCGCGGCCGGAGTCCTGCTGACGCTCGCGGCGATCCGGGTCGGCGACGCCCTCCGCCGACGTGAGGAGCGACGCGGGGCGACCTCGCCCGAGCCGTGGCAACCGCTTCCCCGCGAGACGGTGCGGCGCAAGATCCGGTCGGTGATCGTGACCTTCGTCGTCGGACTGGTCATCGCGATCCCCGTGGCGCTGGCGCTGGCGTCGGGCTTCGGCCGACCGGAGAGGTGGGGCGAGGCGGTGACCATCGCCCTGCAGCTTCCGCTGCTCGCCGCCGCGTTCGCGTGCATCATCGTCTCCCGGCCGCTCGGACGCGCGCTGAGGGGCACCGCCGACGGCGATCTCGGCCGGATGCGCAGCTACGCTCGGGTCGTGCTGCGGCGGAAGCCGGAACAGCTTTCTGCGGACGAGGAGCGCGGAGCGGCCCGGTACGCCGCCGGGATCGCGGTCTATCTCCACTTCCAGTCCGCCTACCTGGTGCTGCTCTATGCCGCCCTGCTGGCCCAGCAGGTGTCCTCGCTCCTGCTGGGAAGCATCGGGAGCGTCATCCCCCTGACCCTGATCGGGTTCTTCGTCCTCGTTCTCGCGGTGGTGCCGCCGTGGCAGGCGCGCCGGGTGCGCCGTGCGCGGTTGTACGCCGAAGCGCACCGGGAGCTGCTGACCGCCTGAGACAGGTCTGCACGTCGCGACCGCAGGATCGCCTGGACACGGGAGCCGGTGCACGGGAGCCGCCGCACGAGGGAGCCGCCTCCGGGAATCGAACCCGGGACCTATTCATTACGAGTGAATCGCTCTGCCGACTGAGCTAAGGCGGCGCACGCGGAGTTTCCCCACGGCGGAGTCGAGCATATCAGCGCCCTGCTCGCCCGCCTCACCCGCAGACGAGCCCGGCCTTCGGCACTGTGCCCTTCACGAAGAAGTCGTCGACCGCGGTGTCGACGCAGTCGTTCCCCTTGTTGTACCCGGTGTGCCCCTGCCCGCGGTAGGTGAGGAGGCGACCGTTCTCGAGCTGCCCCGCGAGACCCTGCGCCCAGCGGTAGGGCGTGGCCGGGTCGCCCGTGGTGCCCACCACCACGATCGGCGCCGACCCCGCCGCCCGGATCGGACCGGGCTGCCGGGTCGGCGGGTACGGCCAGTTCACGCAGGAGAGGTCGTAGGAGAGCTGCAACCCGAACGTGGGAGCCGCCTGCACCAGCCGCTGGGACTGCGCGCGCAGCGCGGCCGGATCCTTCTCGACCGGGTAGCCGAGGCAGTTGATGGCGATGAAGGCCTCGGTGGAGTTGCTGGCGTAGCCGCCGCCGGCCTGCCGGTCGTTGTACTGGTCGGCGAGTTGGAAGGCGACCCGGGCGCTGCCCTTGCGGACATCGGCGAACAGGCTGTCCTCGTACGACCAGGTCTGCGGGCTGTACAGCGGGTAGATGATCGCCGTGAACAGGGTCGAGGCGCCCAGCTCGCGTCCGTCGGTGTTGCGGATGGGCTGCTGCTGAACCTGGGCGAGCAGTTGGCGCACCAGCTCGGCGGACTGGTCCACCGTCTTCCCGCGGAAGGGGCAGCCGTCGCGTTGGAGGCAGTCGGCGAGGTAGGCGCGGAAGGCGTTCTCGAAACCCTGCGCCTGGCGCAGCAGCAGCTCCTCCTGCGTCGTCGTCGGATCGAGCGCGCCGTCCAGCACCAGCCGCCCGGTCCGCTTCGGAAACAGCCCGGCGTAGGTGGCGCCCAGAAGCGTGCCGTAGGAGTAGCCCAGATAGTTGAGCTTCCGGTCGCCGAGCGCGGCGCGCATCATGTCCAGATCGCGCGCAGCGCTCTCCGTGTCGACGTAGCCGAGCAGCGGGCCGGTGCTCCGCTGGCAGGCCGCGGCGAAGGCGGCGTACTGCTTCCCGGCCGCCGCGAGCCACTCATCCGAGCCCTGAGTACCGGGCAGGACGCCGTAGAGGAAGCGCGTCAGGTCATCCGGATTCCGGTAGCACTGCACGGCCGTCGACCGGTTCACGCCGCGGGGGTCGAATCCGACGATGTCGAAGCGGCTCTGCAGGTCTGCCGAGACCGCGGCATCCATCGCGTCCCGTAGGAAGTCGTAGCCGGAGGCGCCGGGCCCGCCGGGGTTGAACAGCAGGGACCCGAGCCGCTCGCCGGTGGCCCGGTGGCGGATCAGGGCGAGCTCGATCCGCTTGCCGCCGGGCTTGCTCCACTCCATCGGCGCGATCGCCGTGGTGCACTCGAAGCCGCCGGAGCAGCTCTTCCAGACCAGTTTCTGGGCGTAGTACGGCTTCAGGTCCGCTGCCACCGACTCGAAGCTCGGCCTCGAGGTGCTGGTGGTCGACGGGGGCCGGAAGGCGCTCACGCATCCGGCGAGCATGATCGCCATCGCCGCGACGATCGCGACCGCCCGAGCCACCCGACGGCTCGCGACGCGACCCCTCACGACGCCCCCCCGCCCAACACAACCCCGCCCGACACAACCCCGCCCGACGCGACCCCGCCCGACGGGGCGCCCGTGCGGATGGCGGGTCGGACGGCACTGATCAGGGCCGACTCCAGCGCGAGGGCGGGCGCGACGTTGCCGGCCAGCCGCTCCCGCGCCTCGGCGAGAGCATCGAGGGTGCCCAGGGTCTGCGCGGGGGTCGCGGCATTCGCCGCCTGGGCGAGACGGTCGGCGATGCCGGCGTTCACCAGCCCCGCGGATGCCGCGGGCACGCCGAGCTGCAGCACGACCACATCGCGGTAGAGGGAGAGGAGATCGGTGAGGATGCGGTCCAGGCCGTCGCGCAGGCTCCGGGTCGCGCGGCGCTTCTGATCCTCCTCCATGATGCGCAACTGCCCGCGCAGGGCCGGCGGCACCGCGCCGCCGGGCTCGATCCCGAGGGAGCGCAGAGTGCTCTCGCGCTCTTCCGCGTCGCGCTGCTCGGTGATCGCCTTCGCGTCGGCGGTGGCTACCTCGATCAGCTCGGCGGCCGCGAGCACGGCCGAGGAGACGCTGCGGATGCCCAGGGCCAGCTCCAGCGTGCGCGCGCGGCGCGCGCGGGCCGCGGGGTCGGCGGCGAGGCGATGGGCCATGCCGATGTGCGACTGCGCCTCCCGCGCCACTGCGTGCGCCGTCGCGGCGTCGACCCCGTCGCGGCGGGCGATGAGCTGCGCGACCTCGTCGACCGTCGGGATCCGCAGCCGCACCGACCGGGTGCGTGAGCGGATGGTGGGCAGGAGGTCGGCCTCGCTCGGGGCGCAGAGGATCCAGATCGTCCGCGGCGGCGGCTCCTCGAGGGCCTTCAGCAGCACGTTCGAGGTGCGTTCCGGCATCCGGTCGGCGTCCTCGATGACGACGACGCGGTACCGGCCGACGGATGGGGAGAACTGGCTCTGGGCGACGAGTGCGCGGACCTCGTCGATGGTGATCACGACACGCTCGGTGTTCAGCACCGCGAGATCCGGATGCGTGCGGGCGCGCACCTGCGCCTCGGTCGCCTCCTCGTCCCCCGGCCGCGCGAGAAGCGCCGCGGCGAAGGCGTAGGCGAGCACGGAGCGGCCGGATCCGGGAGGTCCGGTGATCAGCCAGGAGTGCGCCAGACCCTCGCCGGTCTCGGCGGCGCGGCGAACCGCGGCGACAGCGTCGGCCTGGCCCGTCACGTCATCCCAGCTCATCGGTCCTCACCATCGCGCCCACCCCGCGCTCCGGGCCGCATGTGCACAGCCTAGGCATGGGGGCCTGACACTGCGTCGAGCATCCGCACCCGCTCGCGGACGGCCGCCTGCAGCTCGTCGACGGGCCGGCCGGCATCGAGCACGAGGAAGCGCTTGGGCTCCGCCGCGGCCAGTTCGAGGTAGGCCCGGCGGACGCGCGCGTGGAACTCGGACTCCTCCGCCTCCAGCCGGTCGTAGCGGTCGCGTGCGGCGTCGAGCCGCGCGCGCCCGTGGGTCTCGTCGAGATCGAGCAGCACCGTGAGGTCGGGCAGCAGGCCCTCGGCGGCCCACAGGGACAGCGCACGGATCTCCGCCGGGTCGAGCACCCGACCCGCGCCCTGGTAGGCGACGGAGGAGTCGAGGTAGCGGTCCTGGATGACGACCTCCCCGCGGGCGAGGGCGGGGCGGACGACGGTGGTGATGTGGTGGGCGCGGTCGGCCGCGTAGAGGAGTGCCTCCGCGCGGGGCGCGATGTACCCGCGCCGGTGCAGCACGATCTCGCGCAGCTCCGCCCCGAGCTCCGTGCCACCGGGCTCGCGTGCGCCGAGCACGGTGCGGCCCAGATCGGCGAGCCAGCCGGACAGCAGCCGGGACTGCGTGGTCTTCCCCGAGCCGTCGCCCCCCTCGAAGGTGATGAACAGCCCTGGATGCGCCCGCACCGTCGCGTCCCCGGCGGTCAGCGCTTCGCCGCGGTGCGGCGCGGGGTGCTCGCGCGCGTGGTGCCCGACCGCGGCTTCGCCGGACCCTTCGCGCGCTTCTCGGCGAGCAGCTCGACGGCGCGCTGGTACTCGACCGACTCGGGGTCCTCGCCGCGCGGGATCGTCGCGTTCGTGGTGCCGTCGGTGACGTAGGGGCCGAACCGGCCCTCCCGGATGCGGATCGGCTTGCCGCTCTCCGGGTCGGCCTCGAACTCCTTCAGGGCGCTGGAAGCGCGGCGCGCGCCGTACTTGGGCTGCGCGAACAGCTCCAGCGCTCCGGCGAGCTCGATGTCGAAGATCTGGTCCTCGCTGTCGAGGGAGCGGGTGTCGGTGCCCTTTTTCAGGTAGGCGCCGTAGCGGCCGTTCTGAGCCGTGATCGTCTCGCCCGACTCGGGATCCGCGCCCACGGTGCGCGGCAGCGCCAGCAGCCGCAGTGCGGTGTCGAGGTCGACGGTCTGCGGGTCCATCGACGCGAAGAGGGACGCGGTGCGCGGCTTGGGCGCCGTCTCCTTCTTCGTGGCGGCCTTCTTCGTGGCGGCCTTCTTCTTCGGCTTCGCGGTGTCGGCGGTCGCGGTCGGCGCAGCCGCGAGGGCCGGCTCCTCGGGCAGCACCTCGGTGACGTAGGGGCCGAAGCGCCCGTCCTTGGCCACGATCTCGCGCCCGGTCTCCGGGTCGCGGCCCAGCACGCGGTCGCCGACGATCGGCGCGTCGATGAGTTCGCGCGCCTTCGCCGCGGTCAGCTCATCCGGCGCCAGACCCTCGGGGATGTTGACGCGGCGCGGAGTCTCGCCCTCGGGGGCGGCGACCTCGAGGTACGGGCCGTAGCGCCCGATCCGCAAGGTGACGTCGGCGTCGATCGGGATGGAGTTGACCGAGCGCGCGTCGATCTCACCGAGGTTGTCGATGACCGATCGGAGCCCGCGGTGCCGGTCGCCGCCGAAGTAGAACTGCGTCAGCCAGTCGACCCGGTCCTGCTCGCCGTCGGCGATCCGGTCGAGGTCGTCCTCCATGCCGGCGGTGAAGTCGTACTGCACCAGGTCGGTGAAGTAGTCCTCGAGCAGACGGACCACGCTGAAGGCGATCCAGTTGGGCACGAGCGCGGTTCCGCGCGGCGTGACGTAGCCGCGGTCGATGATGGTCGAGATGATCGAGGCGTACGTGGAGGGCCGGCCGATGCCGAGCTCCTCGAGCGTCTTCACCAGGCTCGCCTCGGTGTAGCGCGGCGGCGGGCTGGTCTCGTGGCCCTTCGCGTCGGCCTCGGCGACGGCCACCTCCTGACCCTCGGTCAGGACCGGCAGCCGGGACTCGGCCGCCTCGGCACCGCCGTCGCGGTCCTCGCGGCTCTCGTCCCTGCCCTCCTCGTAGGCGGCGAGGAAACCGCGGAAGGTGATGACGGTGCCGGATGCGGTCAGCTCGGCGACGCCCGCGTCGGCTGTGGTCGCCGTGATGCCGATCGTCGCGGTCGAGCCGCGCGCATCCGCCATCTGGCTGGCGACCGTGCGCTTCCAGATGAGGTCGTAGAGCCGCAGCTCGTTGCCGCGCAGGGTGGACCCCAGCTCGGCCGGGGTGCGGAACACATCCCCGGAGGGGCGGATCGCCTCGTGCGCCTCCTGGGCGTTCTTCGACTTGCCGGTGTAGGTGCGCGGCTTCTCGGGCACGGTCTCGGACCCGTACAGCTTCGCCGCCTGCGTGCGGGCCGCATTCACCGCCTGCGCCGACAGCGTCGGCGAGTCGGTGCGCATGTAGGTGATGTGGCCGTTCTCGTAGAGCGCCTGCGCGACGCTCATGGTCTGCCGTGCCGAGAAACGGAGCTTGCGGGCGGCCTCCTGCTGCAGCGTGGAGGTGGTGAAGGGTGCCGCCGGGCGGCGGGTGTAGGGCTTGGACTCGACACTCGAGACGGCGACCGTGGTGCTGTCGGCCCGCAATCCGGCGGCGAGGCGGGTCGCGGCGACCTCGTCGAGCACGACCGCGTCGGAGGTCAGCGCGCCCTCGTCCGAGAAGTCCCGGCCCTGGGCGACCCGGCGGCCGTCGAGCCGCACGAGCCGGGCGTCGAAGCGCGGCGCGTCGTCAGCGCGGGAGGCGGCGAGCTCGACGTCGAGGTCCCAGTACACCGAGGAGACGAACGCCAGCCGCTGCCGCTCTCGGTCGACGACGAGGCGGGTCGCGGCGGACTGCACCCGACCCGCCGACAGCTTGGGGGCCACCTTGCGCCACAGCACCGGCGAGATCTCGTAGCCGAAGAGCCGATCCAGGATGCGCCGGGTCTCCTGCGCGTCGACGAGGGCCGTGTCCAGCTCGCGGGTGTTCTCCTGCGCGGCGCGGATCGCGTCCTTCGTGATCTCGTGGAAGACCATCCGCTTCACGGGGACCTTGGGCTTCAGCACCTCCAGGAGGTGCCAGGCGATCGCCTCGCCCTCGCGGTCCTCATCCGTGGCGAGGTAGAGTTCGTCGGCCTGCTTGAGCGCCTTCTTCAGCTCGGTGACCGTGCGCCGCTTGTCGTCGTTGACCTCGTAGTAGGGGGTGAAGCCGTTGTCGACGTCGACCGAGAAGCGGCCCAGGGCGCCCTTCTTCAGCTCGGGGGGCAGGTCCTTCGGGTCGACGAGGTCGCGGATGTGCCCGACGGATGCCTGCACCTCGTAGCCGTCGCCGAGGTACTGGGCGATCGTCCTGGCCTTCGCCGGCGACTCGACGATGACCAGCTTCTTGGCCTCGGGCACGGTACTCCTCGGTGCTGCGCAGGGTGACTCCGACGGGCGCCGCGGATTGCGGGCACCCCGGAACGGCTGTGCCGTCACCGGCCGACCGCCCCGTTCGGAGCACACCATACACACCCGCGGATCGGACGGCGCCGATCCCTCTCACGGCGAAGGCGGAGGTCCCGCGCGCGCCGATGCCTGCAGCGGCACGCCCAGCGCGGTGCCCGTCACCCGCACCTCGGCGACGAGTCCCTCGACGGCGCAGGCCGCGAGGTCACCGCCGTTGGCCGCCGCGATCCTCCCGGCGAGAGCACACGGCTCACCCGAGACCGCGCCCGACGCCGCGTCGGCGGCCGCGAGCGCGGCGGCATCCGCGGCACCCACGATCCGCTCGCGCTGCACCAGCCCGCCGCCGAGCACGACCACCGCGAGCGCCAGCGAGCACCCCGCCCCGACGATCGCGACGAGCACCACGGCGCTTCCGCGCTCACCGGCGGCCGGTTCGCGCGGCCAGGGCCCGGCCCGGTTCGGGACGGCGACGCGTGTCCGGGCGGGGACGCGTGCTCGGACGGGGACGCGAGTCCGGGCGGAGACGCGTGTCCGGGCGGAGACGCGTGTCCGGACGGGGACGCGTGCCCGGGCGGGAACGCCGCGCCGCCCGGTCACCGGCCACCCTCCCAGGCGCATGAGCTCGCCGCGACCCGGAGCCGGAGCGGGGCCGGCGCGCTCACCGCGACGCACACCATCCCGCCCTCGCGACGACGGGTGAGCGTGGCGCCCGCCGCTGCCCGTGCCACCCGCTCGGCACCGAGGCGCGGGGGATCTCCGCGGGCGACCGAGCGAGCGGCGTCCGCTGCAGCATCCTGGAGCAGCAGCTGGGTGGTCGCGACGCGCACCCCGGCGAGGCAGAGAGCGAGGATCACGAGCAGCGCGGGCATGAGGACGGCGACCTCGGCGACCGCGCTGCCCTCCTCCCGCGTGAGAGCACGTCGAGCGCGGATCGTCGCGCCCGGGGCGATCCGCGCGGCCATCACCCGGCGACGGTGAGGGCGCGGCGCACCAGATCGGTGAGGATGCCCTGCACCTCCCCCGACTTGAGGATCACGACGAGGATGCCGGCGAAGCCCACCGCCGCCATGATCGTGATCGCGTACTCGGCGGTCGCGGCCCCGTCCTCTTCGGCCAGACGGCGGAGCGCCCTGTGAGCGAGCGGCCTGCGGCCGAGCACCCTGTGGCCGAGCATGGCGGTGGTCTCGGGTGACTGCATCGTGTTCCCTCTCCCTCGACTCTCGCGAGTCGTCAGACGCATCCGGACCGGGGATGCTGCGGGGCACGAGCAGCACCAGTCTCCGCGGAGCCGCTGCTCATGAGATCGGATTCGCGGGACCGGTGGAGAACCCGACCCGGATCACCGGTGGGGAGGAGACGCCGGGAAGGCTCGCGCCCTGAGGGTGCACAGACCGGAGGGGCACAGCCCGGTGATCGCACGGCCGGTGGTTGCACGGCGGGGGATTCACAGCCCCGAGAGTGTCGACCCGACGAGCGAGAGCACGACGGGCACCACCGCGAGAACCAGGAACGCCGGGAGGATGCAGAGACCGAGCGGCAGCATGAGGCGCACGCCGAGCACCTCCGCGGCGCGCTCCGCGTCGGCCCCGGAGGATCGTCGTGCCTCCTCCGCCTCGGACCGGAGCAGGGCACCCGCGGGAGCTCCCGCGGATCGCGCGAACTGCAGGGTCGCGCTCGCGCCGTCGAGCTCGACCGGCAGCCCCGCGTCGTGCAGCGCCGCGCGCACGGAGGCGAGAGCGCGATCCGGCGACAGCCCGCCGGCGAGCGCGACCGCGACGAGCTCCTCGCCGAGGCCGGGTGCCGGATGCCGGCGGCGAGCGCGGCGCAGCATCCCCCGACTCCACAGCCCTCCGGCGACGAGGAGACCCAGCCCGATCGCCAGACACACCCACCCCGGCGGGGTCGCGAACAGCACGCGCCCCGTGTCGAAGCCGAGCAGCAGACCGAGCGCCACCCCGATCACCGGCAGGAGCACCAGGATGCGGGCCGACGCGACCGGGCCGGCGAGGGCCACCTCCACCGCCCGCGCGGTCTGAGCCAGGCCGCGCAGGACGTCGGCGAGGCGCGCCAGCGTCGGCGCGATCGGCGCACCCGCCTCCGTCGCGATGAGCCAGGTCGCGGCGACCGGCGACCACGCCCGGCGGGATTCGCCGCTCTCCCGTGAGATCGCCTGCACGAGCTCGTCGGCGAGGGTCCACGAGTCGGCGGCCGCGGCCGCGCGGCGCACCACCGGATCGTCAGGACGCACGGCGGCCAGCGCCTGGAAGGCCGCGGTGGGAGCGAGCCCGGCCTCGAGCAGCACCGCGAGGCGCTGGACGGACAGCGCGGCAGCCGACCAGTCGACGCGGGGGCTCACATCGCCTCCACCTCGAGCCGGCCACGGCCGTCGAGACCGAGGCGCGCCACCGCCGCGACGCGGCGTCCCCCGGCTCGTCGCTCCAGATGGATGATCACGTGCAGCGCACTGACCGCCTGCCGGGCGACCTGCTCGACGGTCATGCCCGCCAGCGCCCCGAGCGCCTCCAGCCGAGCCGGCACGTCCGCGACCGAGTTCGCGTGCAGGGTGCCGGCACCGCCGTCGTGTCCCGTGTTCAGTGCGGCGAGGAGTTCGCGCAGCTCCGCGCCGCGGCACTCGCCGACCACGAGCCGGTCGGGACGCATCCGCAGTGCTTCGCGGAGCAGGCGGTCCAGGCCGAGCCCGCCTGCGCCCTCGAGGTTCGCCTGCCGGGCCTCAAGGCTGACCACGTGCGGGTGGGCGATGCGCAGCTCCGCGACGTCCTCCAGCACGACGATCCGCTCGGTCGGAGGTGCGAGGGCGAGGAGCGCGCCGAGCAGGGTGGTCTTCCCCGAGCCGCCGGCTCCGGTGACGAGGACGTTGCGGCGCGCGGCGATCGCGCGACGCAGCGGCGCCGAGCCCGTCGGCCCGAAGAATCCGCCCCGCTCCAGATCGTCGATCGTCGGCGGAGCCGGCCGCGGCAGCCGCAGGGAGACGAGGGCGCCGCCCGTCGACACGGGCGGCAGCACGACGTGCACCCGCATCCCGTCGCCGAGCCGCACATCCGCGCAGGGGGTCGACTCGTCCACGTGCCGCCCGCCCTGGGCGACGAGCCGCACCGCCAGCTCCCGGGCCGGCCCCGGAGCCAGAACCGCACCGGAGGGCACGACCCCGCCACCCCGGTCCACCCAGACCGCGCCGTCGCCGAGCACGAACACGTCGGTCGTGTCGGCCTCCGCGGCGAAGGCGCTGAGCGGACCCAGGTCGACCGACGGCCGCGGCGGCGGGGTGCCGTCCTCCCCCGCCCCCGAGCCGGCACGCCACCCCGGCGGCGGATGCGCGACGAAGGGAGCGGACACGTCGCCATGGTGCGCGGGTCGCGACGCGCGACGGGACGCGGGCGACGGATCTGTGGACAGTGCCACCGCGGCCCCGCCTGGGGAGGAGCCGTCCGATTCCGCCGGAATCACCCGTTAAAGAGGGGCGGCGCCCATTGGGGGGAACGGGCGCCGCCACTGCAACGCTGGATTGGGGGGAATCGCAGGCGCTGCGAGCCGAGGTCGAACCCGGCTGATCGAGACTGTACTCCAAATGGGGGACTCGTGACAGCCGCGCCGCCCGCTCAGCGGCGTGTCGGAGGAACCACTCAGGGAGAGCCCGGACGCGACTCCCGGCGCGGGTCGCCTACGCCCCTCACCTCCGCCCGGATCGGGCCCGTGGGTAGGATCGCACTCGCGCGCACCGGGGCCGACGCCGCCCTCCGCGCCGTCGGATCCAGCGGAGGGAACGCACGCCCATGAGCTCCATCGACAGCCTCCTGCACGAGGACCGGCGCTTCCCTCCGTCCCCCGAGTTCGCGGCGGATGCGGTGGCGAAGTCCGATCTCTACGGCCAGGCATCCGCAGACCGGCTCGGCTTCTGGGCCGACCGCGCCCGGGAGCTGCTGCACTGGCACACCCCGTTCACGCAGACCCTCGATTGGAGCGCACCGCCGGTGGCGAGGTGGTTCGCCGACGGGGAGCTCAACGTGGCCTACAACTGCCTCGACCGGCACGTGGCGGACGGCCATGGCGACCGGGTCGCCTACCACTGGGAGGGCGAGCCCGGCGACACCCGCACCCTCACCTATGCCGAACTGACCGCCGAGGTGAAGCGCGCCGCGAACGTGCTCGCCGGCCTCGGCATCCGGGCGGGCGACCGGGTGGCGATCTACCTGCCGATGATCCCGGAGGCGATCGTGGCGATGCTCGCGGTCGCCCGCCTGGGCGCGGTGCATTCGGTGGTGTTCGGCGGGTTCAGCGCCGACAGCCTCCGCACCCGCATCGACGACGCGGAGGCGAAGCTCGTCATCACCGCCGACGGCGGCTACCGCAAGGGCAAGGTGTTCCCGCTGAAGCCGACCGTGGACGAGTCGCTCGCCGACGGGCGCAGCACCGTCGAGCACGTCCTCGTGGTGCGGCGCGGGGGCAACGAGGTCGCCTGGACCGAGGGCCGGGACCTGTGGTGGCACGACACCGTGGCCACGGCATCCGACGAGCACGAGGCCGAGGCGTTCCCGGCCGAGAACCCGCTGTTCATCCTCTACACCTCCGGCACCACCGGGAAGCCGAAGGGGATCCTGCACACCTCGGGCGGCTACCTCACCCACGTCGCCTACACGCACCGGAACGTGTTTGACCTGCATCCGGAGCGGGACGTGTACTGGTCGACGGCGGATGTGGGCTGGGTCACCGGGCACAGCTACGTGGTCTACGGCCCGCTCGCGAACGGCGCGACGAGCGTGATCTACGAGGGCACCCCCGACACCCCGCACCCGGGGCGCTGGTGGGAGCTCGTCCAGAAGTACGGGGTGACGATCCTCTACGCGGCACCCACCGCCATCCGCACCTTCATGAAGATCGGCCGTCAGGAGCCGCAGAAATGGGACCTCTCCTCGCTGCGCCTGCTCGGCAGCGTCGGGGAGCCGATCAACCCGGAGGCGTGGGTCTGGTATCGCGACATCATCGGCGGCGGCACCACGCCGATCGTCGACACCTGGTGGCAGACCGAGACCGGCGGCATCATGATCAGCGCGCTGCCCGGGATCACGACCCTGAAGCCCGGCTCGGCGCAGGTGCCGCTGCCGGGGGTGTCGGTCGAGGTGCTGGGCGAGGACGGGCAGCCCGTCGGGAACGGGCAGGGCGGGCTGCTCGTCGTGACCGAGCCCTGGCCCGGGATGCTGCGCGGGATCTGGCGGGATGAGCAGCGCTTCCGGGAGACGTACTGGGAGCGCTTCGCGGATGCGCCCGACGGTCCGCTCTACTTCGCCGGGGACGGCGCGCGGAGGGATGCGGACGGCGACATCTGGCTGCTCGGCCGTGTCGACGACGTGATGAACGTCTCGGGTCACCGCCTCTCGACGGCCGAGATCGAGTCGGCGCTCGTGTCGCACCCGTGGGTGGCGGAGTCGGCGGTGGTCGGCGCCCGCGACGAGACGACCGGGCAGGCGGTCGTCGCGTTCGTGATCGTCAAGGCCAGCCAGGCGGAGGTGGCCACGGCATCCGAGGCCGCGGAGGTCCTGCGCGCGCACGTGTCGCAGCAGATCGGCGCGATCGCCCGGCCGCGCCAGATCTTCGTCGTCACCGAACTGCCGAAGACCCGCTCGGGCAAGATCATGCGCCGGCTTCTTCGGGACGTCGCCGAGGGGCGCGAGCTCGGCGACACGACGACCCTCACGGATGCCGGCGTGATGCAGGTGATCACGGACCGGCTCCGCTGACCCGGCTGCGCGAACTCCCGGCTGCGCGAATTCCCGGTTACGCGAATTCCCGGTTACGCGAATTCGAGGATGAGCTCCACCTCGACGGGGGCGTCGAGCGGCAGCACCGCGACGCCGACCGCGCTGCGGGCGTGCCGTCCGGCGTCTCCGAACACCTCGCCGAGCAGCTCGGACGCGCCGTTGATCACGCCCGGCTGACCGCTGAACGACGGGTCGGAGGCCACGAAGCCCGTCACCTTGACCACCCGGGTGACGCGGTCGAGCGAGCCGATGACGGATGCCGCGGCGGCGAGCCCGTTGAGCGCGCAGCGTTGCGCCCACTCCTTCGCCGCCTCGGCGCTCACCTCCGCCCCCACCTTGCCGGTCTCCGGCAGCGCGCCGTCGACGAGCGGCAGCTGTCCGGCGGTGAACACGAGATTGCCGCTGACCACCGCGGGGAGGTACGCCCCGGCAGGCGCCGCCACCGGGGGCAGCAGCAGTCCCAGCTCCTCGAGGCGCTCCTCGACCCGGCTCACGCGTCGGCGCCCTCGTCCGCGCCCTGGTCCGAGCGTCGCTTGAGGTAGGCGACCAGCCCGCCCTCGGGGCCCGTGACGACCTGCACCAGTTCCCAGCCCTGCGAGCCCCAGTTGTTCAGGATCGCGGTCGTGTTGTGCACGATCAGCGGCGTCGTCGTGTACTCCCAGGTCGGCATGGGGCGGCATCCGTTCAGCTCTGCGGGAAAGGTCTTCGCGTACCCTAGTGCGCATGCCTGCCCAGAAGAAGACTGCCTCGAGCCTTCTGGGAGCCGCCATCGGAGCCCTCAGCCTGAGCGTGCTCGCCGGGATCCTGGTGACCGCGATGGTCGCTCCCGCCATCGCCGTGACCGGCATGACGACCAAGACGACGATCGACATCTTCGACCAGCTGCCCAGCTACATCACGATCGGCGACCTGCGCCAGCAGAACGAGATCTACCTCACGGATGCCGCGGGCACGCCCCAGTTGATCGCGAAGGTATTCGACCAGAACCGCCAGGAGATCGACCTGGCCCAGATGGGCAAGTACCTGCCGTTGGCGGCGATCGCGGGTGAGGACAAGCGCTACTACGAGCACGGCGGCGTCGACGCGCAGTCGTTGCTCCGCGCGGCGATCGGGCAGGCGGGCGGCGCGGACTCTGCCGGCGGTGCCTCGACGATCGCGATGCAGACCGTGCGCAACATCAAGGTGCAGCAGATCGCCTACGACCCGAAGCTCTCCGACAAGGAGCGCCAGGCGGCCCTCGAGAAGGAGTACAGCCCGGATGTCGGGCGGAAGCTGCAGGAGATCCGCCTGGCGATTAGCCTCGACAAGAAGTACTCGAAGAAGCAGATCCTGCAGGCGTACCTCAACATCGCGAACTTCGGGAACAACACCTACGGGGTCCAGGCCGCCGCCCGGCAGTACTTCTCGGTGGACGCGAAGGACCTCACGGCGGTGCAGGCGGCCGCGATCATCGCGATCGTGCAGGAGCCTTCGAAGCGCTCCCTCGGCGACCCGGCCGACTTCCCGGCCAACCAGGCCCGGCGCGACAAGATCCTCAGCGACATGAACGCCCAGGGCTACCTCACCGACCAGGAACTCGCCGATGCGCTGAAGATCCCGGTCGACGCGACCTTCGTGAGGATCACACCCCCGAACAGCGGCTGCCGCTACGCGGATCAGAACTACGCCCTGTTCTGCGACTACATCGTGCAGTCGGTGCCGTCCCTGACCTCGCTCGGGTCGACGGCGGACGAGCGTCGGGCGAACTTCGCCCGGGGCGGGTACAAGTTCTATGGCACCCTCGACATGGCTGCTCAGCAGGTCGCCCGGGCGACCGTGCAGCGCTACGCGCCTCCGGGGAACCCGAAGTTCTTCCTCGGCGCAGGGGTGGCCACCGTCGAGCCCGGCACGGGTCGCATCCTCACGATGGCGCAGAACTACGACTTCGACGACGCCTCGGTCAATCCGGCTCCGAACACCCTCGCCATCAACCTGACCTCGGCCGGCTTCAACGGGCGGACCGGGGGATACCAGCCCGGGTCGACGTACAAGGCGTTCACGCTGATGGCCTACCTCTCGGGCGGGAACGGGTTGCAGGCGAACTTCAACGCCGGCGTGCTCTCGATTCCCGGCAGCAAGTTCAAAAGCTGCGACAACCCGACGAGCAAGGCGTACGCGTTCAAGAACGACGCCGGCGAGAAGGGCGGGTACACCGTGCTGCGGGGGACAGCCCAGTCGGTGAACTCGGTGTTCCTGCAGATGGCGACCAAGGTGGATCAGTGCAGCATCCGTGACACCGCCGAGGCCTTCGGCATGAAGAACACCGCTCCGCAGTTCGATAGCAAGGGCAAGATCGTCGGCTACGCCGACACCCAGGACTTCCCGTCCTGCGCCATCGGCACCTGCGGCAACAACACCTCGCCGCTCGAGGTCGCGGCGGCGTACGCCGGGATCGCGGCTCAGGGGAAGTACTGCACCCCCGGCGCGGTCGAGTCGATCATCGGCCCGAACGGGGCGAAGCTGCCCGGCAACACCGGCGACTGCGCGCAGGCGATCGACGCCAATGTCGCGAACAGCGCCGCCTACGCGCTGCAAGGGGTCTTCAAGTCGGGAACCGCCGCGCAGGGAGGCTCGACCCCCCGCGATGGGACTCCCTACCTGGGGAAGACCGGAACCACCGACCGGGCGTTCCACGTGTGGACCACGGGGTCCTCGACCGCGGCCTCCACCTCCGTGTGGGTGGGCAACTGGAAGGCCCGATCGAGTCGGATCATCAACGGCGGACCCGACGACCAGAACCTCCGGCAGGCCTACGTCGGCGGAACCCAGGCGTCCAATCTGCGTCATCGCATATTCCGACCGATCGCGGAGCAGCTCGACACGACACGCAAGGGCACGGCTTTCCCGGCGGTCGACCCGAACCTCCTGAAAGGAAAGCCGACGATCGTCCCGGATGTCTCCGGGCTCACCCCGCAGGCCGCGCAGCCGCTCATCGAGAACAAGGATCTGACCTTCGCCGACGGCGGGCAGATCGACTCCGACCAGCCGGCCGGCACCGTCGTCCGCACCGATCCGCCGGCGGGGTCCTCGGTCGCGCAGGGCACGACCGTCACGGTCTTCTCCAGCAACGGGCAGGGCGCACTCGTACCGGACGTCTCGAGCGGGAAGAATCTGAGCTTCACCGACGCGTCCACGCAACTCAAGTCCGCGGGGTTCGGCAACGTGCAGCAGCAGTGCCAGAGCGGAGGCAAGCCGCAGGATCCGCAGGAGATCGTCGTGGCCCAGAATCCGCCGCCGGGCACCGTCGCGAACAAGAGCCAGCAGGTCGTGCTGAGCGTGCAGAGGTTCCAGTGCCGGTGAGATCCGTCGCGGTGGCCGCGTGACGCGCGGGCTCCGCGCCGCGGGTGCCGTGGCCGGCGTCACCGCGGCGGCGGGACTCGCGGCGTTTGCGTACGGTGCTCTGGTCGAGCGGGTGCAGTGGACCGTCCGCGAGGAGGTGCTGCCGATCCTGGGGCCGGGCGCGCGCCCGATCACGGTCCTGCACCTCAGCGACGTGCACATGGCACCGTGGCAGGACGGCAAGCAGGACTTCATCCGCTCGCTCGCCGTCTACGAACCCGACCTGGTCATCGACACCGGCGACGCCTACGGCCATCCGGACGCGCTGGAGGCGTTGCGCTGGGCGTATGAGCCCTTCCGCGGGACGCCCGGAGTCTTCGTCCACGGTTCGAACGACTACTACGGTCCGCGCTTCAAGAACCCGCTGCGCTACCTGGGAGCGCCGAGCACGCGGGCCGAGAAGCCGATCCGGCTCGACATCGACGGCCTCGGCCACCTGTTCGGCGAGGAGCTCGGCTGGCTCGACCTGAACAATCGGGCCCGCGCGATCGAGTTGCGGGGCACCCGCATCGAGCTGTTCGGCACGAACGACGCGCACCGGGAGTGGGACAGGCTCGACCTCCTGCCGGGTGCGGTCGACGAGATGCGCGAGAACGTCGAATGGTCGGCGGGCACCGGGGAAAAGGTGCTCAGCCTCGGCGTCACGCACGCGCCCTACCGCCGCGTGCTGGACGCCTTCGTCACCCACGGCGCGGAGCTGATCTTCGCCGGGCACACCCACGGCGGCCAGGTGCGCGTCCCGGGCGTGCCGGCACTCGTGACCAACTGCGACATCCCGCCCGCGCAGGCGCAGGGGCTCAGCGTCTGGCAGCACGGACGCGCGAGCGCGTTCCTCGAGGTCTCGGCGGGGATCGGCACCTCGATCTACGCCCCGGTGCGCTTCGCGACGCCGCCGGAGGCC
Source organism: Micrococcales bacterium (assembly GCA_016212425.1). GTDB lineage: Bacteria > Actinomycetota > Actinomycetes > Actinomycetales > Microbacteriaceae > Schumannella. The sequence goes on from JACRGJ010000080.1 coordinate 21,989, forward strand.
GTCGTCGTGACCCTGACCCCCGTCGACATCGGCTACTCTTGACCGGTTGCCGCTGAACCCTCGGGTCCCCGCGGTGGCGGGGTATGGCGCAGTTTGGTAGCGCGCGTCGTTCGGGACGACGAGGCCGCAGGTTCAAATCCTGTTACCCCGACCGTGGGCCTTCCTCGCGGGATCCTCCGCAGGAGTCGAGGTCCCCGCGGCGCGCTCAGGCGAAGTCCGCGTCCGGACCGGAGCGGTAGCTGAAGTCCAGTCGCGGGCGCCGGCCGTTGTGGAGCACCCCGTCCGACTCCTCGAGGTAGCAGGCGCCGCAGAGGGACTCGTAGGCGACCACGGCGCCGTCCTCGATCGCGACCTGGTCGCCGTCGAAGACGAAGCGACCATCGACCACGCGGGCGTTGAAGATCGCCTTGCGGCCGCAGCGGCAGATCGTCTTGAGCTCCTCGAGGGAGTGGGCTACCTCCAGCAGGCGGCGGCTGCCGGGGAACGCCATCGTCTGGAAGTCGGTGCGGATGCCGTAGGCCAGCACCGGCACATCCTCGAGGATCGCGATCCGGAGCAGGTCGTCGACCTGCCCCTCGCTCAGGAACTGCGCCTCATCGACGAGAAGGCAGGCGACGTCCTGACCCGTCTCGTCGAGGACGCGTCGGCGCTGCCGGGCGAACAGCGCCGGGACGTCATCCTCGGCGCCGATCGTGAAGTCGACAGGGCGGGTGACACCGAGCCGCGAGACGATCGCGGCCTCGCCCTTGGAGTCGATGGCCGGCTTGGCCAGCAGCACCCGCTGGCGGCGCTCCTCGTAGTTGTACGCGGCCTGCAGCAGCGCAGTGGACTTGCCACTGTTCATCGCGCCGTAACGGAAATACAGCTTCGCCATCTACTGCAGATACCCGTCCTCGGCGGCGCGCCGGATGAGGTCGGCCTTCTTGCCGGCCGGGCGCCCCGCTTTCGCGTACTTCTCGCGCACCCGGCGCAGGTAGGTCTTCGCCGTCTCGTACCGCACATCCATCTGGCTCGCGACCGCGGAGGTGCTGTGCCCGGCGACGTAGAGCCGAAGGGCGTGCTCCTCCCCCGGGCTGAGCCGCGGCCGCTCCACGTGCACCGCGCCCGAGGGCAGCGGACGCCAGTCGCGGTGCGGAGCCTCGCCGCCCTCGATGCCCATCACGCGGCGGGCGGCGCTCATCACCTCGGCCATCGGCAGGGTCTTCCCGAGGAACTCGGCGGCGCCGGCGGCGGCGGCGCGCTCGCGCGCCTCCGCCGTGTCGACGCTGGTCAGGATGATCACCTTCGCTCCGGCGGCGCGGCAGGTGCGCACGCGTGCCTCGATCGACACCGGCTCGCTGAGCTGGAAGTCCAGGAAGACGAGCTCGGTGGGGAAGTTCGCGCTGTGGACGAGCTGAAGCCACGTGGTCGCCACCAGTACCACCTCGAAGTCCGGCGCGTTCGCGCCGATCCAGCTCGAAAGCGCATCGAGGAGCACTTCGTGATCGTCGAGGATCGCGAGCCTGACCGGGGCGCGCGCGGCGACCACCGCATCCGATTCCGTCCGCGCCTCCTCGCCGTTCACCGCCCCAGGATAGCGGCGGAGAGCACGGCCCCCGAGGTTCAGAACAGGGTCGGTTGGATCGCGGCAGCCGCCGCCGGCGTGAGCTCCGCGGCGAGGAGGCCGCTCCCCGTCAGAGCAGCACCCTCGCCCGTCGAGAACCGCACGCCGACGTGGCCGCGAGAGCGGATGGCTCCGGTCGCCGGCGCGGTGCGTGCGCGATCGAGGCCGTGCTTCCGCAGGATCGGGCGGATCCGCTCGGCGAGCCAGCGCCGGTACGCCTTCGGCGCGTACGGGGAGTTCCGATACCTGTCCGCATACCGCTCCACCAGATCCGGATGCGTCTCCCCGAGCCACCGGAGATACCACTCGCGGGCGCCCGGACGCAGATGCAGGGCCGAGTAGGCCACGCTCCCCGCCCCGGCCGCGGCGACCGCCGCGAGCAGCCGCTCGAGGTGGGCGCGGGAATCGGTGAGGTAGGGCAGCACCGGCATCACGAACACCGCGGGGGCGAAACCGGCATCACGGGCCGCGGCGATCGTCGCGAGCCGCGCCTCGGTCGAGGGCGCCCCGGACTCGACGGAACGGGAGAGCTCCGGATCGAGCACCGCGATCGACATCGCCAGGTCCACCGGCACGTGCTCGGCCGCTTCCCGCAGCAGGGGCAGGTCGCGGCGCAGCAGGGTGCCCTTGGTCAGGATGCTGAACGGCGTGCCGCTCGCCGCGAGCGCCGCGCTGATGCCCGGCATGAGCCGGTAGCGCCCCTCGGCGCGCTGGTAGGGGTCGGTGTTGGTGCCGAGGGCGACCGGATGCCTCCCCCAGCTCGGCCGGGCGAGCTCCCGCTGCAGCACCTCCGCCACGTTGACCTTGACGACGATCTCGCTGTCGAAGTCGGCTCCCGCGTCGAGATCCAGATAGGTGTGCGTGTTCCGGGCGAAGCAGAAGGTGCAGGCATGAGTGCACCCCCGGTACGGGTTGATCGTCCAGCCGAAGGGGAGCGCGTCCGCCGCGGGAACGTGGTTGAGCGCGCTCTTGGCGAGCACCTCGTGGAAGGTGACCCCGGCGAACTCGGGAGTCGTGACCGAGCGGACGAGGTTGCTCACCCGGGCGAGGGCGGGCAGTGCACCGTCGGCCTCCGCCTCGAGTTCCTGACCCTTCCATCGCATACGCTATTCGAACACATGTTCGATTCCGCGTCAACCTGCGGTCCCTCGAACGCCTCCGCAGCCCGCTACGGACGTCGCGGTGCGCGGACGCCACAGTCCGCGGTTGTGCCATACGCGTTCGTCGGAGATTCCGGCCGCCGCGGCGCATCCCGGGCGGGGCGGGCCAATTCATCCGACGAACCTGCCGCCATGGCTGTCGCGGCGTCCCGACGCTCGTCGGGCGATTCCCATTCCCGCGGGGATGCGCACAAGGGTGGATGTGCGGGCGCCGTTCTCGCCGATCGATCCGGCACCGATCCTCCCGACGCGGGAGTTCAGGTGCGGGCGAGGTCCTGCCGCGGGACGGGCTCGCGGATGCCCAGCGCCTCGGCGGTCGCCGCGAGCGTGCGGGCGGCGAGCGCCGGGTCGGAGGAGAGCTGGGTGCCGTAGCTCGGGATCATCCGCTTCAGCTCCGGGGTCCACCCCTCGAGGCGCTCGGGGAAGCAGCGAGCGAGAACGTCGAGCATGATCGGCACCGCGGTGGAGGCTCCCGGCGAGGCGCCGAGGAGACCCGCGATCGAGCCGTCACCGCCCGCGACAACCTCGGTGCCGAATTGGATCACGGCCTTGCCGTGCGCATCCTTCTTCATGACCTGCACCCGCTGCCCGGCGGTGATCGGGCGCCAGTGGCGTTCCTCCGCATCCGGGGCGAAGCGGCGCAGCTCGCGGAACTTCGCCGCCCGAGTCGCCAGCAGCTGCCCCACCAGGTAGCGCACGAGGTCGAGGTTCTTCAGGCCCGCGCCGAGGAAGGTGCCCAGGTTGTGCCAGCGCAGCGCCTGGAAGAGGTCGAGCAGCGAGCCGTGCTTGAGGTACTTCGTCGAGAAGCCGGCGTACGGTCCGAACAGGAGGCTCGGGGTGCCGTTCACCACGCGCGTGTCGAGGTGCGGCACGGACATCGGCGGAGCCCCGACCGACGCCTTGCCGTAGACCTTCGCGTTGTGCTTGGCCACCACATCCGGGTCGTCGGTGCGGAGGAACTCGCCGCTGATCGGGAATCCGCCGTAGCCGCGGATCTCGGGGATGCGCGCCCTCTGCAGCAGGTTCAGCGCCCCACCGCCGGCGCCGACGAACACGAAGCGGGCCTGCACCTCGAGCGGCGTGCCACCCACCTCGTGCCGCAGGCGGAGGTTCCAGAGTCCGTCGCGGCGCTTGAGGCCGATCACCCGGTGGTCGAGGTGCAACTCGGCGCCGCGCTCGACGAGGTGGTCGGTGAGCAGCCGCGTGAGGGCGCCGAAGTCGACGTCGGTGCCGAGGGCATAGCGGGTCGCGGCGATCGGCTCGCTCTTGAGGCGACCGGGGATGAGCAGGGGGGTCCACTCGCGGATCCGCCGCGCATCCTCGCTGTACTCCATGCCGACGAACAGCGGATGGTCCTTCAACGCCTCCCAGCGGCGGCGGAGATAGTCGACGTTCGCCTCGCCCCACACGAAGCTCATGTGCGGCACGGTGGTGAGGAAGGCCGACGGATCGGGCAGCGTGCCCTCCCCGACGAGGAACGACCAGAACTGGCGGCTGATCTGGAACTGCTCGTTGACCTTGACCGCCTGCGCGATCTCGATCGTGCCGTCCCTCTCGGGCGTGTAGTTCAACTCGCAGAGGGCGGAGTGCCCGGTGCCGGCGTTGTTCCAGGGGTTCGAGCTCTCCTCGGCCAGCGAGCCCTCGCGCTCGTAGATGGCGATCGACCAGTCCGGCTCGAGGTTCTGGAGCATCGTGCCGAGCGTCGCGCTCATGACCCCGCCACCGATGAGCACGACGTCGACCGGACAACTCACGGCCTCGAGTGTATCGAGTCGGCGCTGCGGAGGCCGGGGGCGGGCGCTGCGCGGAGCGGGCCACGGCGCTGCGGAGGCCGGGGGAAGGGGCTACCTCGGGAGGGGGCTACCGGGACTGGCGGGCGTGTCAGCGCACGGATGCGGTGGTCACCGGAGCGCCCGCGAGGCGTGCGGCGGCGAGCTCGGCGAGCTGCACCGCGTTCAGTGCGGCTCCCTTGCGGAGGTTGTCGTTCGAGATGAAGAACGCGAGGCCACGACCCTCGGGGGCGCCCTCGTCCCGGCGGATGCGGCCCACCAGGCTCGGGTCGGCGCCGGCCGCTCGAAGCGGAGTCGGGACGTCGACCAGCTGCACCCCCGGGGCCCCGGCGAGCAGTTCGCGGGCCCGCTGGGGTGAGATCGGCCGGGTGAACTCGGCGTTGATCGAGAGGGAGTGGCCGGTGAATACCGGGACGCGCACGCAGGTGCCACTCACCGGGAGGTCGGGGAGCTCGAGGATCTTCCGGGTCTCGTTGCGCAGCTTCTGCTCCTCCACCGTCTCCCAGTGCTCCTCCGGCAGCCGGTCGTCCTCGACGAAGTCGCCGGCATGCGGGATGACGTTGAAGGCGATGGTGTCGGGGAAGACGGATGCCGGGGGGAACGCGACCGCACCGCCGTCGTGGACCAGAGCCAGCGCATCCTGGGCGATGCCGGCCTCCGCCTCGGCGAGCAGCTCCGCACCGCCCGCGAGCCCGGCGCCCGAGACCGCCTGGTAGGTGCTCACGACGAGCCGGGTGAGCCCGGCCTCGGCGTCGAGCACCTTCAGCACCGGCATCGCGGCCATCGTGGTGCAGTTGGGATTCGCGACGATGCCCTTCGGCGGGTTCACCATCGCGTGCGGGTTCACCTCGCTCACGACCAGGGGCACCTCCGGGTCCATCCGCCAGGCGGACGAGTTGTCGATGACGAGCACGCCCGCCGCCGCGAAACGAGGCGCCTGCACCCGCGACATGGTGGCCCCTGCGGAGAAGATCGCGACGTCGAGCCCCGTCGGGTCGGCGGTCGCGGCGTCCTCAACCACCACGTCCTGGCCCTTCCACAGCAGCGTCGTGCCGGCGCTGCGGGAGCTGGCGAAGTACCGGATGCCGGCGACCGGGACCTCGCGTTCCTCCAGGAGCCGGCGCACCACGGCGCCCACCTGCCCCGTCGCTCCGACCACGCCGACGCGGATGCCCTCTGCCATGCCCGCCAGGATAGCGGGGGCTGCCGCGGCGGATCGGCTCGCGCCGCCCTGCCCGGCGGGGGATCCGGACTCAGCGGCCGGTGCCGCCGTGGACGCGGGCGTCGGAGCCGCCGTCGAGGCCGAAGGCGGTGTGGATGACGCGGGTCGCCTGCGCAAGGGTGTCGGCGCGGGTGACGACCGAGATGCGGATCTCGCTCGTGGAGATCATCTCGATGTTGATGCCCGCCTCGAAGAGAGCGGTGAACAGCTGGGCGCTGACCCCGGCGTTGGTGCGCATGCCCGCGCCGACCACCGAGAGCTTGCCGATCTGGTCGTCGTACTGGAGGTTCTCGAAGCCGACAGCGCCTCGCTCCGCCGTGAGGGCCGTGAGGACACGCTGTCCATCGGTCTTCGGCAGGGTGAAGGAGATGTCGGTGCGGCCCGTGGCGGCGGCGGACACGTTCTGCACGATCATGTCGATGTTCGCCCCGGTCTTCGCGACGATCGTGAAGATCTCGGCCGCCTTGCCCGGAACATCCGGCACTCCCACGACCGTGATCTTCGCCTCGCTGAGGTCGTGGGCGACCCCCGTGATGATGGGCTCTTCCATCTGCTCTCCCTCGGGCGGATCCGCGACGAGCGTGCCCACGTTGTTGTTGAAGCTGGAGCGCACGTGCAGGGTCACACCGTGCCGGCGAGCGTATTCCACTGCGCGTATATACAGGACCTTAGCCCCGGCCGCTGCGAGCTCGAGCATCTCCTCGCTGGTGACGCGGTCGATCTTGCGCGCCCGCGGCACGATGCGCGGATCGGCGGTGAAGACGCCGTCGACGTCGGTGAAGATCTCGCACACCTCCGCGTCGAGGGCGGCCGCGAGCGCGACCGCGGTCGTGTCGGACCCCCCTCGGCCGAGCGTCGTGATGTCGCGGGAGTCGCGGTTGAAGCCCTGGAAACCGGCGACGATCGCGATCGCGCCGTCGTCGAGCGCCTCGCGCACCCGCACCGGCGTGACATCGACGATGCGCGCGGCACCGTGCTGCCCGTCGGTGATCATGCCGGCCTGGCTGCCGGTGTAGCTGCGGGCCTCGTGGCCGAGGCTCTTGATCGACATCGCCAGCAGCGCCATCGAGATCCGCTCCCCGGTGGTGAGGAGCATGTCCATCTCGCGGGGGTCGGGCATCGGGGTCACTTCGAGTGCGAGATCGATGAGCTCATCGGTGGTGTCGCCCATCGCGCTGACGGCAACGACCACGTCGTTGCCGGCCCGCCGAGTCTCGACGATCCGCTTGGCGACTCGCTTGATGCTCTCGGCGTCCGCGACGGAGGATCCGCCGAACTTCTGCACGATGAGGGCCACGCCTCCCGAGCCTACGGCGTCCGCCGGTGCGGGTTTCTCGGGAGCGGAGGGGCGATCCCGCCTCGGATCCGCGCTGACGGCGGGGTCTTCCGGCGAAGCCCGCGGATGGTCAGGAGAGGAGGCCGCGCACGATGTCGGCGGTGCTCTTCCATCCGGTCGTCGGGGCGGTGGGGATGCCGAGGGCGATCACAGGGAAGTCGTTCCCGTCAGGATCGAGCCGATCACCGACGAACAGCATGTCGCCGAAGTGGATGCCGGTGACCGTCGCGAGCTTCGTCATCCCGTACGCCTTATCGATGCCGCGGCGGGTGATGTCGATGCTGGTGGAGCCGCCGGAGCGCACCTCGAGGCCGGGCACGCGATCCTGCACCGCGGCACGCAGCGTGTTGCGCTTCTCGCCGGACGGATCCCACGTCTTCTTCACCTCGGCAGGAGCCTGCTGGCCGAGGGCGGAGAAGGTGATCTGCGATCCGCGGTCCTCGAGGATCGCACCCCAGGTCTCGCTCTCCCAGAGTCCCAGCCGCCGCGCCTCCTCCTCCACCGCCGCCAGCGCGTCGCGCTTCTCGTCGTCGGTGAGATCCTCCGCGTAGACCTGGGTCCAGCCACCGTTCGCTCGGCGCCAGTACTGGGTGCCGCAGGTGGGCATCAGGTGCATCCGCTGCAGCAGCTCCTCCCGCACCTCCGGCAGCCGGCCGATCACCTGGTCGCGGAACTGGCCGAACTGCCCGCCGGAGATGACGCACACCTGCGTCACCCCGAGAAGGTCGGCGAGCAGGCCGGCCATCTCGGGATCGAGCGGCGACTTGGACGGGGCGAGGGTGTCGTCGAGATCGAAAGCGACGAGGCGCGGCGCGGGCACGGTCCCCCAGTATGCAGGATGCGGCGGCGCGCCCGACCGTCGAGGCGTCCGGGTTCTCCGATCCGGGGGGAACGAAGCCCTTCCGGCTATGCGGGTGAGCAGGGCGCGCAGAGGAGCGGAATCAGCGTGGCAGAGACGCGCGAGGAGCACGTCGACGGCACCCGAGCCGACCAGTCCCTCGACCTTCACCGCGTCGAGCGCCCCGACCGGATCGATCGCAAGGCTCTCGTTCGTCCGACGCCGACGCCGAGCCGGGACCTCCGAGGTGGAGCACAGGGCCGGCGAGCGGCGCTACGCGTCGACGACGCGGCGGCCCTCGAAGGCGCGACCGAGGGTGACCTCGTCGGCGTACTCGAGGTCGCCTCCCACCGGCAAGCCCGAGGCGAGGCGGGTGACCCGGAGACCGGGCTGCACCAGGAGGCGGGTGAGGTAGGTGGCGGTGGCCTCGCCCTCGAGGTTCGGATCGGTGGCGACGATCACCTCGGTGACGGACGCATCGGCGAGCCGCCTCACGAGCTGAGCGATGCGGAGGTCGTCGGGGCCGATCCCGTCGATCGGGCTGATCGCCCCGCCGAGCACGTGGTAGAGGCCGCGGAACTCGCGGGTGCGCTCGATCGCCGCGACATCCTTCGCCTCCTCGACAACGCAGATCGTCGCGGGGTCGCGCCGGGGGTCACGGCAGATCACGCAGAGCTCCTGCTCGGCGATGTTGCCGCAGCGGGCGCAGAAGTGCACCTTGTCGCGCACCTCCGCCAGCACCTCGGAGAGGCGCGTCGGGTCGTAGCTGGCGGTCTGCACGATGTGGAATGCGATCCGCTGGGCCGACTTCGGGCCCACGCCGGGCAACCTGCCCAGCTCGTCGATGAGCTCCTGAACGATCCCCTCGTACATCAGCCGGCGTCTCTCGACGCCGCGGCATCGTCGGCGGCGACGGGGCGCACGCGGGGTGCCACGTTCGTCTCCTCGAGGAAGTTGGCCTGCAGCAGCTCCCGTACGACGGCCTCGCCGTAGCGCTGCTTCGCGGGGGCGGATGCGGCGCGGGGAGTGCGCGTCGACGCGGGATCCGGCGCCGCGGTGGGATTCGGCGCGGGCTCCGGCGCGACCGAGGAAGTCGCCTCGGCGGGCACCTCGACGACGGGCTCCGGCTCCGGCGGTTCCGGATCGGCGGGCGCGTCGGCGTCGTCGGGTTCCGGGACAGCGTCGGCGTCGTCGGGTTCCGGGACAGTGTCGGCGTCGTTCGGCTGCCGGACAGCCTCGGATCCGGGGACGGCGTCCGGGCGCGGGACGGCGGGCGCGTCGGGGCCGGCCCCCGGGACCGCGGGTCCGTCGGCGGCACCGGGCTGCGGGACAGCGGCGTCGGCACCCGGTGCAGCGGACGGGATGGGCGCGACGTACCACCCCGGCTCGGCGGCGAGCGCCGTGCCTCCCGCACCGGCGGCCGGCGCGGTCAGTGCCGCGGCGGCGCGGTCGGGGCCGGAGATCCGGGCGATGAACTTCACCCGCACGCCGAGCACCTGCTGGATCGCCGCGCGGAGATGCTCGCTCGTGGAGTCCGGGCCCGGGTTGCTGCCGCGGAACCCGTTCGCGTCGTTCTCGCTGGGGAACGCGAGGGCGAGCACGTCGCCGTTCAGCTCGCGCGCCTGCGCAGTGGCGACCACCATCCACGCGCTCCGCTTGCGCCCCTGCACCACCTCGAGCACCTCGGGCCACGCGTCGCGCACCTGCTGCAGGGTCAACGGACCCACCTCGGCCGGCGCAGCCGAGCGCTCCGCCCGACGCGGCGGCGACGCGGATGCGGCCCCCTCGCCCTGCTCCGGCGCCGCCGCCTGCTCCGGCGCCGCGTCCGGCTCCGGCCGGTCCTGCTCCGGCGCCGCCGACACCGGCTTCAGCTCCGCCGACTCCCGCGCTGGCTTCGCCGACTCCCGCGACTCCCGCGCCGGCACCGCCGACTCCGGCACCGCCGACACGGGCCGCGAAGGACCCGCCGTGGAGTCGGCAGCTGCGGGAGTTCCTTGCGCGACCTCGAGGACGGCGGGCTCGGACGGCGCCGGTGTCCCGCGCGGAGCCGTCCCGGCCGCCGCGCCCTCGATCCCGATGCGACGCTCGAGTCGCTCGACCCGCGCGAGGGTGCCGCGCGACCCGGCGTCGGAGGCGGGCACCAGCAGGCGCGCGAGCATGAGCTCGAGGTGCAGCCGGGGGGAGGTCGCGCCCGTCATCTCGGTGAGCGCCTGATTCACGACATCGGCGGCGCGCGACAGCTCGGCGGTGCCGAATGCGGATGCCTGACGCTGCATCCGCTCGAGGTCGTCCTGCGGGATGCCGCGCAGCACGGCCGCCGCCTGCTCCCGCGTGGCGGCGACCACGATGAGGTCGCGAAGCCGCTCGAGGAGGTCCTCGACGAAGCGCCGCGGATCCTGTCCGGTCTGCACCACCCGGTCGGCCGTGCGGAAGGCCGCCGAGGCGTCGTGGTCGCCGAGCGCCTCGATCGCCTCATCGAGCAGGGCGCCGTGGGTGTAGCCGAGCAGCGCGACCGCGCGCTCGTAGGAGACCGTGGCGTCCTCCGATCCGGCGATCAGCTGATCGAGCAGCGAGAGGGTGTCGCGCACCGACCCGCCACCGGCCCGCACCACGAGAGGGAGCACGCCCGGCTGCACCGCCACGCCCTCGGCCTCGGCCAGCTGCTGGACGTACTCGAGCATCGACGCGGGCGGCACCAGACGGAAGGGGTAGTGGTGCGTGCGCGAACGGATCGTGCCGATCACCTTGTCGGGCTCGGTCGTCGCGAAGATGAACTTGACGTGGCCGGGCGGCTCCTCGACCAGCTTGAGCAGGGCGTTGAAGCCCTGCGTCGTGACCATGTGCGCCTCGTCGAGGATGAAAATCTTGTACCGGTCACGCGCGGGGGCGTAGGCGGCGCGGTCACGCAAGTCGCGGGCGTCGTCGACGCCGTTGTGGCTGGCCGCGTCGATCTCGATGACGTCGAGCGATCCCCCGCCGCCGCGGGCGAGTTCGACGCAGCTGTCGCACGTACCGCAGGGGGCATCCGTCGGACCCGATGCGCAGTTCAAGCAGCGGGCCAGGATACGGGCGCTCGTGGTCTTCCCACAACCGCGCGGGCCGCTGAACAGGTAGGCGTGACCCACCCGATCGGTGCGGAGGGCGGTGCGCAGGGGGTCGGTCACCTGGCTCTGGCCGATCAGCTCGGAGAACGTCTCCGGGCGGTAGCGGCGGTAGAGGGCGGTGACCACGCCGAAAGACTAGTCGGCACCGCCGACCCCGGCCGGGCCTCGACGGAGGGTTGGAGGGGGCCGACCCGAACGGCCCCCTCCAACCCGGCGCGGCCGCTAGAAGCGGCGGCGCCCGATGCCGAGCGCGACGACACGCGCTCCCACGACCTCGGTCGGGGAGGCCGCGCGGAGGGGTCGCGGCGCTGCGGCGCCGGCGAGGACAGACGGCAGACCCGAACTGCCGATCTCCCCGCCGGAGCTCTGGACGGGGCGCACCGGGGCGGCGAGGTCCGGCCAGTGGACGCAGCGCATGCGGTGATGCGCGACGTCGTGGCGGTCCAGGTCCGGCACGGTGTTCCCCTTGAGACGATGCGATCCGCGGTCGGGCACGAGAGAAGGATCTCGGGTGACCGTCGGGTGTGGAGCACTCCCAGCCTAAGGGGAGGCGCCGGGTACTCAAGTCCCCCAATCGGACCACCCGCGAGGAAGTTTGTCCCGCGAATTCGGGGCCGAGCGGATGCACCCGGGCACCGGCGACTGCACTTTCTGCCCGATCGGACGCCTGGCGGGTGGATGAGGCCCTCCACCGAGACAAAGGACCCCCCGCGCACCCGCCAGAGCCCGGTTGCCCTTGCTGCGTTTCCGCCCTGGGGGAGTTGGCCTGGATGGCGCCACGCGGGGAGCCGGGGACCAGTGTACCGAGCAGAGCCCGTCAGTCGGCGACCGCTGCGGCGCTCTGCCGCGCGATCTCGAGCTCCTCGTTCGTGGGGATCACGAGCACCGCCGTGGGCGAGTCATCCGGGGAGATGCGCCGTACCGCTCGGGAGTCCGCACCGTTCCGGACGCGGTCGACGACGATGCCGAGCGCCTCGAGCCCCGCCAGCGCCCGGGCGCGCAGCGCGGGCGTGTTCTCCCCCACGCCGGCGGTGAACGAGATCGCGTCCACCCCGCCGAGAACCGCGAGGTAGGCGCCGACGTAGTGGCGGATGCGGTGCGCCCACACCTCCAGCGCCTCCTCCGCCGTGTCATCGCCGGACTGCGCCTTCGAGAGCACATCGCGCATGTCCCCGCTGCCGGTGAGCCCGGCCAGCCCGCTGCGCCGATTCAGCAGCGTGTCGAGCTCGGGCAGGCCGAGGGCGGCGACCCGGCCGAGGTGGGGCAGGATCGCGGGGTCCAGGTCGCCGGACCGGGTCCCCATCACCAGCCCCTCCAGCGGTGTCATGCCCATCGAGGTGTCGACGCTGGATCCGCGATCGATCGCGCAGGCGGAGGCGCCGTTGCCCAGGTGCAGCACGATCTGACGCAGCTCGCCCAGCGGGCGGCCGAGGAACGCGGCGGCGCGCTCGGAGACGAACTTGTGGCTGGTGCCGTGGAACCCGTAGCGGCGGATGCGGTGGCGGTCGGCGACCTCGCGATCGATGGCGTAACGGTATGCCGCTCTCGGCATGGTCTGGTGGAAGGCGGTGTCGAACACCGCGACGTGCGGCGTGCCCGGGAGCGCGCCGCGCGCCGCCCGGATGCCGGCGAGGTTCGCGGGGTTGTGCAGCGGAGCGAGGGCGGACAGCTCGTTGATCGCCCGCTCCACCCCATCGTCGACGACGACCGCGGCGCGGAAGCGGGAGCCGCCGTGGACGACCCGGTGCCCGACGGCCGCCAGATCGCGCTCGCCGATCCCCTCCAGAACCCCCCGCAGGGCGGCCTCGTGATCCGGGGCGTCGCCGCCGGGTTCGCCGATCCGCTCGATGGTGCCCGATTCGAGCGCCTCTTCCGCGTCGACGTCGACGAGCTGGTACTTGAGGGACGACGAGCCGGAGTTGACGACGAAGACGAGCGTCACGTCCGCACCGCCGGGCTCGGCACGGTCGCATCCGCGGCGGACCGCGCCTGCGCCTGGATCGCGGTGATCGCGACCGTATTGACGATGTCGCTCACCAGCGCCCCGCGAGAGAGGTCGTTGATCGGCTTCGCGAGGCCCTGCAGCACCGGCCCGATGGCCACCGCACCCGCCGAGCGCTGCACCGCCTTGTACGTGTTGTTGCCCGTATTCAGGTCCGGGAATATGAACACCGTGGCCCGCCCGGCCACCCGCGATCCGGGCATCTTCGCGGCGGCGACCGTCGCATCCGCCGCCGCGTCGTACTGGATCGGTCCCTCGACGAGCAGGTCCGGACGCCGTTCGCGCACGAGGGCCGTGGCGGCACGCACTTTCTCGACGTCCGCACCGGAGCCCGACTCCCCCGTCGAGTAGCTGAGCATCGCGATGCGCGGCGCGATATCGAAGGCGGATGCCGTGGCCGCCGACGAGACGGCGATGTCGGCCAGCTGCTGCGCCGTCGGATCGGGGATGACGGCGCAGTCGCCGTAGACGAGCACCCGATCCGCGAGCGCCATGAGGAACACGCTGGAGACCACGTCGGTGCCGGGCGCCGTCTTGATGATCTCGAACGCCGGGCGGATGGTGTGGGCCGTGGTGTGGGCGGCGCCGGACACCATGCCGTCGGCGAGCCCCAGGTGCACCATCATCGTGCCGAAGTAGCTGACGTCGGTGACCGTGTCGGCGGCCTGTGCCAGGGCGATGCCCTTGTGGGCGCGGATGCGGGCGTACTCCGCGGCGAAGCGCTCCCGCAGCCGCTCGTCGAACGGGCTCACCACCTCCGCCTCGGTCAGGTCGACGCCGAGCTCGGTCGCGCGCGCCCGGACCGCCTCCTCCTCGCCGAGGATCGTGAGCCGGGCGACCTGCCGGGCGAGGAGGGAGCCGGCGGCGCGGAGGATGCGGTCGTCGTCGCCCTCGGGCAGCACGATGTGCCTGCGGTCGGCGCGCGCCCGGTCGAGCAGGCGATGCTCGAACATCAGTGGCGTGACGACGTCGGTGGGGGCGACGTTCAGCCGGCGCAGCAGCTCCGGCCCGTCCACCGCGCGCTCGAAGATCCCCCGCGCGAGCTCGGTCTTGCGGGGTGAGTCGGCGGCGAGGCGGCCGCGGATGCGGGTCATCCGCACCGCGGTGTCGAAGGTGCCGAGCGGCGAGCGCGCGATCGGGAGGGGCGATCCGAGACCGTCGAGCAGCCGCTCGATCTGCGGCGACAGCGCGAATCCGCCGTTGAGGATGATGCCGGAGAGGGAGGGGAACGTGTCGGCGGCGTGCGCGAGCAAGAGCCCGACGAGAGCGTCGGTGCGGTCGCCCGGGACGATCACGGCGGCCCCTTCGGTCAGGCGCGGCAGTGCGTTCTCGAACGTCATCGCCGCGATCACCGCCGAGAGCACCTCGCGCTCCAGCAGCTCCTCGTCGCCGCGGAGGAACTCGCCGTCCACGGCGTCGACGACGGAGCGGAAGCTGGGCGCCACGAGCACCGGCTCCTCGGGGATCGCCCACACCGGCACGTCGACGGGGGCGCCGTAGCGGATGGCGGCGCTGCGCACCGCGGCGACCGCCGCATCCGCGTGCTCGAGCTCGACCCGGTTCACCACGACGGCGAGCAGCCCGGCGTGGTTCTCACGCAGCTCGGCGGTGGTGACCTCGGCGACCTGGCCGAGCTCGTCCGCGGTGCGGGCGGCGGCGCCGTCCGGGGTGCGTCCGCTGAGCACGAGCAGCACCGGAGCACCGAGGTTGGTGGCGACCCGGGCGTTGTAGGAGAGCTCGGTGGGGCTGCCGACGTCGGTGTAGTCCGAGCCGACGATCACGACCGCGTCGCACTGCGCCTCGACCGCGGCGAAACGCGCAACGATGTCCGCCAGCGCAGCGGTCGGATCGGCGTGCACGGCCTCGTAGCTGGTGCCGACGCACTCGTCGTAAGAGAGGTCGGCGGAGGAGTGCGCGAGCAGGAACTCCAGCACGTAGTCGCGCTCCTGCGTCGATCGCGCAACCGGTCGGTACACGCCGACGCGGCTCGAGGTGCGCTGAAGCAACTCCATCGCACCGAGGGCCACGGTCGATTTGCCGCTGTGCCCCTCGCTCGAGGCGATGAAGATGCGCGCAACCACGCCGTCAGCCTACGGAGACAGCCGCCGGGTTTCGCCGCCTGTGCGGGATCTCCCGGGGTCGGGCCCGGCGTCCGGCCCGGT
Organism: Micrococcales bacterium; assembly: GCA_016212425.1. GTDB lineage: Bacteria > Actinomycetota > Actinomycetes > Actinomycetales > Microbacteriaceae > Schumannella. Next base: position 37,206 of record JACRGJ010000080.1, read on the forward strand.
ATGATTCCCGAGTGGTCGCGCGCGTCGCGGCCGCTGGAGGATTCGCCTAGTGGCCTATGGCGCACGCTTGGAAAGCGTGTTGGGTGAAAGCCCTCGGGGGTTCGAATCCCCCATCCTCCGCTGTTTTAGTCAAACTGAAGAAAAGTCCCGTGAAAACGGGGCTGTGCCCGGCTTTTGCCTCTGCTCTACTGCGTATCTCGCTGCGTATCAGCGAAATGGAGCAGAAGATGCCAACCACCAGAGCCCGAGCCAATGGCGAGGGCAGCGTCTATCAGACGACCGTCCGCGGTCAGAACGTCTGGCGCGCGTCCTACTCGGTCCCGTACATCGTCGAGGTCGATGGGACGCCGCAGCGCCGCTACAAGCGCATCTGCGGCACCAGCCCCAGCAAGTCGGAGGCGATTGCGCGCCGCCAGGCGCTGCTCGACCGGTGGAACGGGGTTCCCGCTTTGGCGCGGAGAAACGCCTCGCGCCCTTCATTGACGGCGTCGGGCGAACCAAACGGGATTACCGTGGGCGAGCTGCTTGCCGAGTGGCTCGCGTGGAAGAAGTCGAACCCCGAAAGCCCTGACGCAATCGGGCTGAACGTCGCCCGCATGTACGAGCGGAGCATCGCGCTCCACATCGAGCCTGCGCTCGGTAAGCGCGAAATCAGTTCCATCACGCGCCGCGACCTCGCGGTCTTCCTGACGGAGACGCTCACCGCCAAGACGAAGAGCGACGGCAGTCCGCTGCTCGGGTCGAGCCCCAAACGCCAGATCCGGAACATCCTGTCGATGGCGTTCGCCTACGGCGTAGAGCAGGAGTACCTCCCGACGAGCCCTGCGCTCTCGCTCCCCAAGTTCTCCAAGGTCCACCGTCGCGGCGAACAGCTCGAACGAAAAAAGTGGATCGTCCAGCGCATCATGCGGGACATCACCGGCACGCCGGAGGAGGCGTACTGGGTTCTGGCTTTCCACTCGTTGAGACAGAGCGAGCGCATCGGGCTTACCTGGGACTGTTTCTCCAACTTAGAAGGCAAGGACAAGACCCGCCCCACGCGGGTTGAGATCCGCCAGCAGCTCTGGCGTAACCCCAACACCGGTGCGCTGCTCATCAAGCCCGAGACGAAGACGCTGGCGGGCAACCGCATCGTCCCGCTCGATCCGCGCGTCGCTGCCGTCCTTCGTGAGCACCGGAAGCGGCAGAAGCGCCTCGCGGAGCTGCCGGGGTGGAACCCTCCGCCCGGCATGGAGCAGCTCGTCTTCACACACGACGACGGGCGACCGATCAGCCATCAGCGCGACAACAAGCGGTGGCACGCCCTCTTCGCCAAGCACATCAACCGCGGTCGCAAGCCTGGCGAGAAGGACTACATGGAGCCGATGCGCCAGCACGCCCTCCGACACATCGGCATTTCGATGATGGTGGGGGAGGGGCAGCCCATCGAGGTCGTCCGCACGCTGGCTGGACACGCAGACGAAGCCACGACCCGCGCCATCTACACGCACCTGTCCTGGGTCCAGGGGCAGGACGCAATCCGCAGCCTGACCTCCTCGATCTATAAGGAGTACGACACGCAGCAGGAGCGCGCCTCGCGCCGCCCAGCGACCGCATAGCCGGTCAGAGCGGGCGTGCGCCGCTGCCTACCCTTACCCGAGCCAGGAAGGGTAGGCAGCGGATGGAAGGCGAGCAGGAGGCACCGCAGTACGTCCTGACAGACGGTCGGCGACGGAACATGCGCGCCAACCGCCGCCGGGACACGGGACCCGAGGTAGCCGTTCGCTCGATCCTCCACGCTCGCGGCTTCCGATACCGAACCGACTACCGGATCGACGCCGGAACTGCCCGACCGCGTCCCGACATCGTGTTCACGCGTCAGCGCGTAGCCGTCTTCATCGACGGCTGCTTCTGGCACAGCTGCCCCGAACACGGGAGGAACCCCCAGAACAACAGCGGCTACTGGACGCCCAAGCTGCTGCGGAACCGGGAGCGCGACGAAGCGCAGACCGAGGCACTCACTGCTTCCGGCTGGCACGTCCTCCGCGCCTGGGAACACGAAGACCCAGCTCAGGTGGCGGACCGTGTTGGAAAAGCAGTCATCGAGCTGCGCCAAAAGGCGCAGTAGCACGCCTTTTTTTCTTATTTCGGGGTACAAGCGATCTCTAAAAGACGCTGCCCGGATATAGAATAGAGTGTCCCATTCAGCAGTCCACATATAGGAGTGGAAATGAGAAAGACAAACCCGGAGGTGATCCGCACCGCCATATACCAAGAAAGAAGGATGCGATGAACAACGCAACCAACACCCCTGTCCCGCCTATCAACCCTATGGTCAGCCGAGCGCTCACCTGGATCGACGACCGCCTTCGTGATCCGATGTCCGATCAGCCCATCGGACTGATGTTCCAGCTCGACGATCTGAGCAGCACGCTCTATTGGTCCTTCGGTGGTGATTTCCTCTCAACGGCGTACTACGCAAGGGCGCTCGACTACGCGCTCGACGGGTGGGGGCTGAAAGCGCTATTCGCGGTAGCTCACGCCAGCGCCTGCTACGGCTGCGCCGACCACCCGAGCGCGTGGGTCGTAAACAACGCGCACTGCGTGGTCCTGCCCGCGCGTGAGCTGCTCGAAGGCATCAGGCAGACGCTCATTGCTTCTACCTCCGGTAGTGGGCGCGTGAACGGCAAGACCCGCGATTACCGCTTCCGCATCGGGAAGCGCGTGAGCTATCAGCTCCTTGCCACGCACGAGATCCCGGCGAGCGCAAGCGCCTCCTGACGGCTGGGTCGTTCCGGGAGTAGTGGTCCTGCTCCCGGAACGATTATGTGCCGTGATGATCTGCTGCCGATAGGGACTGGACGAGCAATCCCGCTCTTACCAGGAGGTAATCATGTCCATCAACTACGGCTACTATTGCCACTCGCCCGCGACCTGTTCCAGTCGGTTCGCTTTCTCGATATCGCTCCAAAGATGGAGGGCGTCGGCAAAGAGGAAAAGCAAGCTCACGACAAGGAGGGCACGCCCCGATGGGTCGTATCGGCACTGGTCCGGCACGGTGAAACAAAGCAGGAGACGGAAACGTTCACTCTCACTGCTCCGCTCGCCGTCGCCGAGAAGATCAACGAGATCGAAGAGCTGACCCCGATCCGGCTGCGCGGGCTCGCCGGAGGCAAGTGGACGCGTGTCAGCTCCGACAAGACCTCGTGGAGCTTCCAGATCGCAGGCGTGGAGGTTGCGTCGTGAGCACGGACACCGCCTCCGCTAACGCGTACCTCTTCGGCACCTTCGCCCGCCTCTGGGATCACTACTGGGTCGACCAACGGGGCATGCGCCCGTCGTTTGTCCGGTACGCGTCGGGCTCGCGATCCAACGTCATCCTGCTCGCGACGCCGTTGGCGCTGGAACAGGTGATGCCTGCTGTCGACTGGATAAACGGGCGGAATGAAGTCCAGGTGCGAGCCGAGACTGGCGACCTCCCGGCGACGCGCTGGTGGGGGGAATGGTGTGGACTGCGCGTCCTCCCACGTGGTTCCCGGTGGTCGCTATACGGACCCGCTGAATAGAACCACCAATCGAGGGCGGGAGGCGAATGCCTCCCGCCCTTCGTCGTGGGCGAAGCGCGAAGGAGCGAAAGCGCAGCGTTAGCGACGCTTGTGCGCAGCAGGCGACGACCTGCCGATAGCACTCGCATGACCGAAAATGCGCCCGGCGACGGGGTTCTTATATCCGACATAACGTGCCGCGAACAGCCAGATTTCCCGACAAGGCAGGACGTGTCCGACGCCTCCGACCGTATCCGAAGATCGTCCGGAGTGTCCATCGACGACTTCGACCTCGTACACCTAACTATTTCCCCCGGGTCGATCAAGGTGTCTTGGAAAGGCTCTCCCCGCCCAGCCGGAACCGAGCGGAAGCGGAAAGCAATCACGGAGTGGTCGCGTAAATCCCGCAGCTCCATGATCCGCCGACTATGTACGCTCGACTACTCGCCGCTCTTCACGTCGCCAGGTAATGCGCCAGCGGTCATCACGCTCACCTATCCAGGAGACTGGCGCGCCGTCGCGCCGGACGGTGCCATGGCTAAGCGCCACCTCGCCGCGCTCCGCAAGAGATACGCACGGGAGTTCGGCAACCCGCTGCGGGGTGTCTGGAAAATGGAGTTCCAAGCTCGTGGGGCAGTCCACTTCCATATCTTTTGCGCTCCGCCTATCGGCAAGCGGTTCCCGCAATGGCTCTCGGTGGCGTGGGCTGAGGTAGTCAACGCCGCCGACCCAGTAGAGCGGGCAGCCCATGTCGCCGCCGGGACCAGGGTGGACTGGGCGGAGGGCATACGAGCCGCAGATCCGCGCCGTGTAGCTGTCTATTTCACCAAGCATGGCTCGGCGAACTTTGGCGACAAGGAGTATCAGAATGTCCCCCCGCAGGAGTGGCTTGCGGAAGGCAAGACGCTGGGGCGTTTCTGGGGGTATTGGCTCGACCCGGTCGAAACCGACGTGCCGGTGGACAAGGACCGAGCGATCTTCGCCGCCCGCGTCCTCCGAAGGTGGAGCCGGGCAACGCTGGGCACCCGGCGGGAGCTGGTGTGGCGGACGCACACTGGAAGCGGCGTTATCTACCGACGGCACGCCCGACGACGCGTCCGGAGAATGCGCGGGCACGCAGGGTTCATCAGCGCCAACGATGGTCCGCGCCTCGCTGACCACATTGCTCGCGCCATCGACGCCCGCTTCGGCGTGCCTAACGATGCTGCTACCGGCGACACGCCGTCCTCTGAGATCCCCAGGAGCGGATGACCGCGGAGGTACTTTCCGGACGTGTCGGACGCCCTGCCTCATCCTGACAGCGAGGACTTCGACGCGCTTGGGCTGAACGCCGTCCATCGCGCGCTCTACTCGTTCCTCTTCCGCCGCCGGGCACATCCCCCGACCATGCTCGAAATCCGGCGCTTCGCGTCAGACACGCTGGGGGAGCAAAACCAGATCGACCGGCGAGTGCGGAAGCTGCGGGACTGGTTCCAGATCGACGTTGTCCGCGACGGCGATGAGAGCCGCTACCAGCTGACGGGGTGGAACGCTCGCAAGGTGTCGCCCGGAGCAGACCAGATCAGCGGACGCGTCCGCGCCGAGGTCCTCGCACCTGGGCGATGCGCGATGTGCGGGAAGACGCCGCTGGGCGACGGTGTGAAGCTCGTGGTCGATCACAAGGTCCCGCAGAACTGGGGCGGCGGCAACGAGGTGGAGAACCTCCAACCGCTCTGCGAGGAATGTAATGGCGGCAAACAGGACCGCTTTTCGTCCTTCGATGGCTACGGCGACAAGATCCGCCAGGCGATCTCCTACGAGGAGCCGCATCGACGCATCGGTGAGCTACTCATCGCGTTCGACGGGGAGTGGGTACCGAGCGACCTGCTTGGCATGGTCGCGTCCGCTCAGCAGTACCAGGAGGACTGGCAGAAGCGGACGCGAGAACTACGCAAGCTTGGATGGCAGATCGACATCCGCAAGGAAGCCACTGACATCAGGGTGCGGACGTACTACCGGGCGAGCGAGTGGCACCTTCTGCCCGAGGAGAACATCGCAGGCGCTATCCGCCGCATCGAGAAGCGCGAGAAGCGCGAACGGCAGGAGCGCGAGCGATCAGTGGACAGCAGCAAGTAGAGGCAGCGGAAGCTGGACCACGTTCACTGACGAACGCGCAGCAGCTGCCTTGCCTTCGAGCGCGAGCCTGATCTGCGAACCGACACCAGCGGCAACCGGGGGCGGGAACGCGTTGCCGATCTGCCGGTACGCCGCGGTCTTGCGTCCCGCGAACTTCCAACCGCGGTCGAACCCCTGGACGGCAGCGACCATTTCCAGCGTGAGCTTCGGCATGTGATCGACGGGCGTGTCCTCACCAGGCGCTTCGTTCGCGATGCTGCGCCCATCGACGCCAAGCTGCGCCCAAGCCGCCCGAGCGCGGGTGGGTCCGAGGTCAGGTCCGCCGTGCTTGCGTGAGCCGCCAACAACCGTGGGACCGATGGCGTTTGCCCGAGCAGCCCACGCCTCTGCTCCTGCCCATCCGTTTGCCGCCATCATCGGGTACAAGACGCTGCCGACCGTGGGAGCAGGCGTGAACGGCACGTTCCAGTCGAAGCGGCGGAACCACCTGCGCTTCATCGCCACGAGAATGAACCTCGGACGGAGCTGCGGGACGCCGTAGGAGGCGGCGTGAAGCAGTTTCCAGTCAGCGTCATACCCGAGCGCGTCCAGCTCGTCGAGGATCGAGGTCCGGTACGGCTTGAAGCGCTCGGAGGCAAGCCCCTTCACGTTTTCGAGCATGACCGCGGTCGGCTTCGCCTCCTTGACCAGGCGCAGCGCCTCCGGGAACAGGTCGCGCTCATCGTCCGCACCGAGCTGCTTGCCCGCCATGCTGAACGGAGGGCAAGGAACACCGCCCGCGAGAAGGTCGATGCCCTTGTAATCGCGCCCGTTGACGGCGCGCACATCGCCCTCGAACACGCGCCACGACGGGCGGTTCAGCCGGAGCGTCTCTGACGCCTCGGGCTCAATCTCTACTGCCAGTTCGTGCCCGAAGCCAGCCTGTTCCAGACCGAACGCCTGACCGCCCCCGCCCGCGCAGATCTCCAAGACGGAAAGCTCGTCGCTCACCTGGTCCCCCGCTCGTGTCGCTTGATTGTGCCGTGCCGGGGATGACTGGGTCCACTCCCGGCGCGCTGCCGCGTGTCGTGAGCCTGGGTTGCTCACGACGTGGACGCTACGGGGAGGGTCGGACATTGCTTCGCACAGGTCTTCGAAGCCGGGACCCTCGTGATCTATGCTTCGTTGCGTATCGGGTTGCGTATCAGCCCGACCAGGAGCAGCAAGATCCCCGTAGTTCCGGGGCGGAACCGGCAGGGCGCGGAACCCCCCATCCTCCGCCGTGTGAGCCCGCTGATGCGCCCGGGCGTCCCGGGCGCGCCGCTCACGAGGCCGCCGAGACCCGCACCTCGAGCTCACCGAGGAGAGCGAGGACTCTCCGCTCGACCTCGTCCCGCACCGGCCGCACCTCGTCGACCGTCCACGCTGCGGGGTCGGGGAGCGTCCACTCCTGGTAGCGCTTGCCCGGGACGACCGGACACGCATCGCCGCATCCCATCGAGATGACGACATCGGCGGCCTGGACGACCTCGTCGGTCCAGGGCTTGGGGTACTCCCCCGAGATATCGATGCCCCGCTCGGCCATGACCTCCACCGCCACGGGGCTCACCTGATCGCCCGGCTCGGACCCGCCCGACCAGCCGATGGCGGCCTCGCCCGCGTAGTGCTGGAAGAAGCCGAGAGCCATCTGGGATCGACCGGCGTTGTGCACGCACAGGAAGAGCACGGTCGGCAGCCCCGCATAGCCCTGACCGTCGACGCGCGACAGCGCGCGCAGGCGCTGCCGGGCGAACTTCTCCGTCAGGATCGGCAGATGAGTCGTCACCGTCGCGGACTCGGACAGCCGCGCGTAGGACGAATGCAGGAAACGATCGACGGTCTCCCTCCCGAAGATGCCGCTGAACTCCCTGGACAGGGAGTCGGCGGAGGAGGCGAGGAAGTTCTCCTGCGTTCCCATGCCCGGTGTCGTACTCGGCGCCATTGCGCCACCCTCTCTTCAGGCGGCCGTGAGCCGCGGTGCCCATTCGCCGATGCGGCGGCTGATGGTCTCGAAAGCCTCGTCGAAGGCGCGGTCGCTGCCGTCACGGGCGGGGTCGGGAACGGACCAGTGCAGACCGGCGTGCGGTTCCAGCTCCTCATTGGCCCGGTCGCACACGGTGATGAGCAGGTCGTCGTCGACGGCGACCCCGTCGAGGGCCCTCGGCTTGCGGAGCGGGATCCGGACGCCGTGCCGCTCTGCGGAACGCACGGCACGCGGGTCGACCTCCGCCGCCGGATGCGTGCCGGCCGAGACAGCCGGGATCGGACTGGCGTAGCCCCAGAGAGTCGCCGCCGTCTGAGAGCGGGCCGAATTGGCGGTGCAGACGAACACGATCCGACGGGCGGACCGGACCGGCGTCGCTCCGAGACCGTCGAGTGCGTCCGGCCGGAGGCGGAGGTAGCTGCGACGGCGGTCGGCCTCGGATCGGGAGCGCGTGAGCATCCCCACTCGGTGGAGGGCGTTGAGGTGATGTGCCAGCAGGCTCGACGACATCCCGAGCTGGTCCTGCAGGTCGCTCGGCGAGACGTCCCCCAGGGCGAGCCGATCGACGATCTGCACGCGAGCGGGGTCTGCTAGGGCCGCATGGCGCGCCGCGCGATCGGCGACGGACGACGCGACCCCAGTTAGCTCAATGTTCATTACCTCGATTTTGACTTAGCAATACCAGGGCGTCAAGATGGTCTCCGATGTCGTCTCGCCCCGCTCCGCATCCCCAACAGCGGGCGGCCTTCGGGCGTCGCCTGCTCGCGGAGGGCTTGGGAACGAGCCTCCTCGTCGCCGTCGTCGTCGGATCCGGGATCGCGGCACGCCGACTGTCGCCGGGCGATGCGGGCCTCCAGTTGCTCGAGAACAGTCTCGTCACCGCTCTCGGCCTGACCGTGCTGATCCTCACGTTCGGGCCGGTGTCGGGGGCGCATCTGAACCCGGTCGTCTCGGTCGTGGACTGGCTCGTGGGACGGCGTGCGGGGACGGGTTTGACGCTGCCCCAGACCCTCGCCTACGTGGCGGCGCAGGCAGCGGGAGCGATATCCGGCGCCCTCCTGGCGAACGCCATGTTCTCGGTGCCGACCCAGGTCTCGCTCACCATCCGGGACGGGACAGGGCTCCTGCTCGGCGAGACCGTGGCGACAGCCGGACTCGTCGTGGTGATCTTCGGGCTGGCCCGCACGGGCCGGCCGAACGTGACCGCTCCCGCGGTGGGTGCCTACATCGGGGCCGCGTACTGGTTCACCAGCTCGACCTCGTTCGCAAACCCCGCCGTCACGGTTGGCCGGATGTTCTCCGACACCTTCGCCGGGATCGCGCCCGCCTCCGTCCCGGCGTTCCTCGCCGCCCAACTGGTCGGCGGCGCGGTGGCACTCGGGGTCGTATCTCTGCTTTTCCCCGACGTCAGCAGAGCGGCTGGCGACGTCGTGATCCCGCCCGCACCCGCCGGCGAGAACTGAGAGGAACGACAGGATGCACATCGCCATCGTCGGCGGAAGCGACGCCGGCATCTCGGCCGCTCTCCGCGCCCGCGAGCTCGACCCCGGCGCCGAGGTCACGGTCGTCGTGGCCGACCGCTACCCCAATTTCTCCATCTGCGGCATCCCGTACTACTTCTCCGGGGACGTGCGCCCGTGGCAATCGCTCGCACATCGCACCACGGCCGATCTCGAAGCCACCGGGATGAGACTTCGGCTCGACACCACCGCCACCCGCATCGACGTCCCCGGGCAGACCCTCGAGGTTCGCGACGCCGCCGGCCTGAACTCGCGGATCGGCTACGACCAGCTGATCGTGGGCACCGGTGCCACCCCGTCCACGGCGGGCATCGTCGGCCTCGATCGGCTCGGACCGGATGAGGGCGTCCACGTGCTGCACACGATGGGCGACACCTTCGCCCTCGATCGCCACTTGGACGAGCGCGCGCCTCGGTCGGCGATCATCATCGGGGCCGGCTACGTGGGGCTCGAGATGGCGGAGGGGCTCTCGGTCCGCGGCATCCGCGTCACCCAGTTGCAACGCGGGCCCGAGGTGCTCTCGACCCTCGACCCGGAGCTGGGATCGCTCGTGCGGGATGAGTTGACGAGCCACGGGGTCGAGGTCATCACCGGCTCGACGGTGGCGTCGGTGAGCTCCTCGGAACGGGGGCTGGTGGTCTCCGGAACCCGCGACGGGGAGCCGTTCGAGCGGACGGCCGACCTCGTGCTGGCCGTGGTCGGGGTTCAGCCCAACACCCGCCTGCTGCTCGAGGCCGGCGCCCGGCTGGGGGCCGGAAGAGCCGTCGTCGAGGACGAGTCGATGCGCACCGGGCTTCCGCGCGTGTGGGCGGCGGGGGACGGGGTGGTGACGCACCACCGTCTGCTGGGACAGACCTACCTGCCGCTGGGGACGACCTCGCACAAGCAGGGCCGCGTGGCCGGGGAGAACGCGCTCGGCGGGTCCGCGCGGTTCGCCGGCAGCATCGGGACTCAGGTCGTCAAGGTCTTCGACCTCGTCGCCCGCCGCACCGGCCTCGTCGCGCAGGACGCGATCGCCGGCGGCTTCGACCCGCTGACCGTCGCGGCGCAGGCCGACGATCACAAGGCGTACTTCCCGGGCGCACACCCGATCCGCATCCGGATCACGGGGGACAGCGGGAGCGGGCGCCTTCTCGGGGCGCAGCTGGTCGGCCGCTACGGCACCGAGGTGGCCAAGCGCGTCGACACCTTCGCGACGGCGATCCACAACGGGATGAGCGTCGACTCGGTGAGCGACCTTGACCTCTCCTACACGCCGCCTCTCGGATCTCCGTGGGACGCCGTGCAGGTGGCCGCCCAGGCGTGGTCGCGAGCGCACGCGGCGACGGCGGGACAGCCGAGCCGCTGACCCCGGCGCTCAGTCGCGGTTTCGCGCGAGGGCGATCAGCACGTCGTCGAGAGGCGCGAGGGCGTGGTGGAGGCGATGCTCGGCCTCGGCGGCGACGCTCTCGGCGTCGGCGAGCGATCCGGCGGCCACGAGGATGCGCACGGCTCCGTGCAGGCGGTGCCCGATCCAGCGCAGCTGAATGCGATCAACCCCGAGAACCCCCGGCGTCTCGGCGAGGACGCGCTCGGCGGTGTCGTAGAGATCGGGCTCGATCCCGTCCATCAGCCGACGGCCGATGCTGCGGATCGTCCCGACCAGGAGGGCGATGATGGCCACCGAGATGAGGACGCCGACGATCGGATCGGCGAGGGGGAACCCGAGGAGCACGCCGATCCCGCCCACCACCACGGCGAGCGACGTGAACCCGTCGGTGCGGGCGTGGACGCCGTCCGCCACGAGAGCCGCGGATCCGATCCGGCGGCCGACGCGGATGCGGTAGACCGCCACGGCCTCGTTGCCGAGGAAGCCGATGACCCCGGCCACGATGACCCACCCCACGTTCTCGAGAGGCCGGGGGTTCAGAAGGCGTTCGATCGACTGCCACGCGGCGACGACCGCAGACAGCGCCACGACCACGATGATGAACAGCCCGGCCAGATCCTCCGCCCGCCCGAGCCCGAAGGTGTAGCGCTTGGTCGGACGTCGGCGCGCGAGCAGGAACGCGACCCACAGCGGAACGGCGGTCAGGGCATCCGAGAAGTTGTGGACCGTGTCGGAGAGCAGGGCGACCGAGCCGCTGACGGCGACGACCAGCGCCTGCAGCACGGTCGTCGCCAGCAGCACGACCAGGCTGAGCTTGAGGGCGCGGATGCCCTCCGCGCTGGACTCCATCGCATCGTCGATGGCGTCGGAGGCGTCGTGCGTGTGCGGCACGAACAGCCCGTGCAGGACCCCGGCGACACCGGTGGGGTGCGCGTGCGAGTGCGGGTGCACGTGCGAGTGCGAGTGCGCGTCCCCCTGCGGGTGCGAGTGCGCGTCCCCCTGCGGGTGCGGGTGCGGGTGCGGGTGCGGGTGCGGGTGCGGATGAACGTGCGGGTGCGGATGCGGGTGCGGATCCGGCTGCCCGCCGCCGTGCGGATGCGGCTGCCCGTCCTCGTGCGGATGCGGCTGCCCGTCCTCGTGCGGATGCGGCTGCTCGTCCCCGTGCGGGTGCGGATGCCGAGCGGCGGGCATCACTCGCCCGCTTCGACGAGGTGGTGGTGCCGCGGGAGGGTCTCGAGCGAGTGCTCCGCCTGGAAGATGGCGTCCGATACGAGACGGGCGGCGTGCTCGTTGGCGAGCCGGTAGAACACCCGCGTCCCATCCTGGCGCGTGGTCACCAGCCGCCCGAGGCGCATCTTCGCCAGGTGCTGGGACACCGCGGCGGGCGACCTGTCCACGATGTCCGCCAGGTGGTTCACCGACATCTCCTCGTCGCGGAGGGCGAGGACGAGACGGACGCGAGTCGCGTCCGCCAGCAGGGAGAACACCTCCACCGCGAGTTCGACGTACTGACTATCGGGATCGAGACCGCATATCTGCTTATCCGCATTCACGCGCAGATTCTACCGTGGCCCCGACCGGTGCCGCCGCGGTCACGCGCCTTCTACAGCAGGTAGAATCGGGCCGGGTCCTGCTGCGCCGGTCACCCGCGGACGCAGTTCTCCGGACTCCCGGAACGAAAGACCGTCAGATCGTGACTCCTTCTCCTCTGCACACGGGCAGGCCCCCCGGCGGCCGCGAGCAGATCGAGCGCGTGGGACGCCGCTGGCGGCGTAGCATCCTGGCTCTGCTCGTCGCCGGAGCCCTGACGACGATCGTCGCGGGCTGCAGCAGCGCCTCGACCTCGAGCCTCGCGCAGGACTACCAGAAGACCGCCGGCAAGGGCTACATCGCCGGCGACGGGTCGATCCTCACGATCCCGGCGGGGAAGCGGAAGCCGGCGCCGCAGTGGACGTCCAAGGACGACACCGGCACCACCTGGTCCACCGCGAAGCTCCGCGGGAGCGTCGTGGTGCTCAACTTCTGGTACGCCTCCTGCCCGCCATGTCGGGCGGAGGCGCCGGATCTGCGCAAGCTGAGCGCCGAGCTGACCCCGAAGGGAGTCGTCTTCCTCGGAGTGAACGTCCGGGACGAGATGGTCACCTCGCGGGGGTTCGCCAAGACCTACGGCCTGACCTACCCCTCCTTGCTCGACGAGAAGGAGAACACCCTGCAGCTCGCCTACGCCGGCGAGACCCCGGCCAATGCCGTCCCGACCACGCTGATCCTCGACCGGCAGGGCCGGGTCGCGGCGCGCTTCAGCGGGCGGATCATGAGCGTCGTCACCTTCACGGATATCGTCAACGGCGTGCTCGCCGAGAAGTCGTGACCCTCCTCGCGGCGGGACCGGGCGATGTCGTCGTCAGCGGATCGCTGCTGCTCGCCGCCCCGATCGCCTTCGCCGCGGGGCTGATCTCCTTCCTCTCGCCGTGCGTCCTGCCCCTGGTGCCGGGATACCTCGGCTACATCAGCGGTGTGACCGGCGCCGCCGACCAGCGGCGGGGGCGGACCGTCGCGGGAGCGGGACTGTTCGTCCTCGGCTTCGCGGTGGTCTTCCTCCCGGTGTTCCTGCTCTCCGGCACCATCGGGGCTCTTCTCCTGCAATGGCGTGACCCGATCATCCAGGTCGGCGGGGCGATCGTCATGCTGCTCGGCCTGGTCTTCATCGGACAGGTCACGGTGCTGCAACGCCAGTTCAAGGTGAACTGGCGTCCCCGCTCGGGGCTGATCGGCGCACCCGTCCTCGGCACCGTGTTCGCCGTCGGCTGGACCCCCTGCATCGGCCCGACCCTCGTGGCGGCCGGGTTCCTGGCCGGCTACGGCGGCGACCCGTGGCGGGCGCTGCTCATCGGCCTCGCGTACTGCATCGGCCTGGGCGTCCCGTTCCTGCTCATCGCCCTCGGCTTCGGCTGGGTCGGCACCTCGGTCGCCTGGGTGCGCCGGCATCTCCGAGCGATCAACATCGGAGGGGGCGTGCTTCTCATCGCCGTCGGCATCCTGATGCTGAGCGGCATCTGGGGTGCCCTGCTCACGAGGCTCGGGGCGGTGATCGGCGGTGTCCAGCTCCCGATCTGACTCCCGCGCCGACGTGCTCGACCACCGTCCCGACGACTATGCGGATGGGGTGGCCGCCGCGCCCCGCAACCCGCGCCTGGGTCCGGTCGGCTGGGCGCGCTTCGCGTGGCGGCAGCTCACCAGCATGCGCACGGCGCTGGCGCTGCTGCTCCTGCTCGGCATCGCCTCGGTGCCCGGCTCTCTCGTCCCGCAACGCACCTCCGACCCCAACGGCGTCGTGATGTACCAGCAGCGGAATCCGGAGCTGTTCAAGACTCTGGACGCGCTGGGGGCATTCAACGCCTATTCCTCGTTCTGGTTCTCGGCCATCTACCTGCTGCTGTTCATCTCGCTCATCGGCTGCATCATCCCGCGCACCACCCACCACCTGCGCTCGCTGCGGTCGGCGCCGCCGACAACCCCGGCGCGGCTGTCCCGCCTGCCCTCGCACCGTGTCGAGCACAGCGCCGCCGGCCCCGAAGAGGCGTTGACGACGGCGCACACCCTGCTGCGCCGCTCGGGCTACCGCGTGGTCCGCTACGACCAGGGCGATCGGATCACCCTGTCGGCCGAGCGCGGCTACCTGCGGGAGACCGGGAATCTCGTCTTCCACCTCGCCCTGATCGGCATCCTGGTCAGCATCGCGATCGGAAGCGGGTTCATCTACTCCGGCCAGAAGATCGTCCTCCAGGGCAGCTCGTTCACGAACTCGACCATCAACTACGACTCGTTCAATCCCGGGCGTTTCTACGTCGACGGCCAACTCGACCCCTACTCCTTCCGCCTCGACAGCTTCGAGCCGAGGTACTCGATCGAGCCGAGAACGGGCCGGGTCACGCCCCAGGAGTACACCGCGCGGGTCACCATCCGCGAGCAGGGCGCCGCGGCGCGCAAGGGGATCATCAAGGTCAACGAGCCGCTCGATGCCGGGGGCACCCAGATCTACCTGCTCGGCAACGGCTACGCACCGAGCGTCTCGATCCTCGACCCCGCCGGCAAGGTGATCGACACCTCGACGACGCCCTTCCTCGCACAGGATGGCGCTCTCACCTCCCTCGGGGTCGTGAAGGTGCCAGACGGGCTCTCGAAGCAGCTCGGCCTGCGGGGATTCTTCTACCCGCAGCCGGTGCAGACCGCGCAGGGCATCGCCTCGATCTACCCGGATGCCGGACGCAACACCCTCCTCAGCCTGGAGGTGTGGCAGGGCGACCTCGGCCTGAACAAGGGCGTGGCCGTCAACGCCTACTCGCTGGACACGACGAAGATGACGAAGCTGGCCGGGCGCAACGCCCCGGTGAAGGCCCTCCAGCTCACCCGCGGGCAGACCGTGAAGCTGCCGAACGGCCTCGGCTCGGTCCGCTTCGACGGGTGGAAGCGGTTCATCGGGATCGAGATCCGTCACGACCCGACCAAGGTGCCGATGGCGGTGTTGGTGTCGCTCGCGGTGCTCGGCCTCCTGGTCAGCCTGTTCGTCCCGCGCCGACGCGTGTGGGTCGCTGCCACGAAGGACGGTTCCGGCGCGCGCCTGGAGTACGCCGCCCTCGCCCGTGGAGACGATCCGCGCCTGTCCGATGCTCTCGCGTCCCTCGCCTGGCAGCACCTGGACCGGCTGGGCGAGCGGCCCTCCTGGACCGTGGGACCGGACCGGGACGCCGGCGGCTCCGGCGCGCGCGGATGGTCCTCTTCCTGACGGAAGGGCGCGGTGCGCTACCGGAACGTGCGGACCCGCCGCACGACGGGTCAGCCGGGATGCGGGAAGTCGAGCCGCACGCCCCGGAGTAGCACAAGGTGCTACCGTGTGGCATGGTCCAGGTGAGTCAGCGCGATCTTCGGATGCGGTCCAGAGAGATCATGGACGCGGTGGAGCGCGGGCAGTCCTTCGCGATCACGCGCGACGGCCGTGAGATCGGCGAGTTGATCCCGACCCGTCGGACGCAACGGTTCGTTTCCAGGGACGCCTTTGCCGCGGGGTCCCGCTCCATGCCGGTCGGCGATCCGGGCGACTACCGGGCCGATCTGGACGCCGCTCTCGATCCCGCCCTCGCCGACCCCTTCGAGCGAGCGTGACCCCGCCGAGACGGGGGATGCTGGACACGAACATCCTCATCTTCAGGCACTCCCTCGACCCCGGGCTGCTTCCCGACGAGGCCGCGATCAGCGCGGTGGTGCTCGGTGAGCTCGCGGCCGGAGTGCATCTCGTCCCGAAGGACCGACCCGACGCCGACCGTGTCCGCGCCGATCGCCTGGCGCTCCTCCAGCAGGCGGAGTCTGAGTTCGACGCGGTGCCCTACGGAGCCGAAGCAGCGCGCATGTTCGGCCGGATGAGCGCCGCCGTCGGGCGCGAGGGCCGCTCACCCCGCGCTCGGACTTCGGATCTGATGATCGCCGCCACAGCGGCGGTGGAAGGGCTGCCGCTGTTCACCGCGAACCCTGACGATTTCCGGGGGCTCGCGGAGCTCGTCGAGATCCGGCCGGTCCCGCACCCCTAGGCGCGGATGCCGTCGCGATATTCCGGTGACGGCTATCGCGCCGCGTCGGCGGTGCCGACAGAAGCGATGCCGGCGTGCGCGCATCGCCGCCACAGCTTCACGGTGATCGCCATCCCCGTGCCGATCATCACCACGAATGCGACGAGCGCGAGCACGGCGGACCCGAACGTCGCCGCCGTGACCGCGCCGGGAACGGGCCGACCGGCGTCGGCGAGATCGAACCCGACGCCCCAGAGCATCCAGGCGCTCACCGACGCGGCGACCCAGAGGACGAGCGAGGCGGCGATCCCGGCGGTCGCTCGCCGCCGAGTGCCATGCCGGCGAACGCCGTGCACACCGATCACCAGGAACGTCGCCCCGACACCGAGGACGCCGGCGAGTCCGAGCGGCGCCACGAACGCGCTCAGCAGCAGTGCGATCCCGGAGGCGGCCAGCCCCGTACCGACGGTGCGGGGGACGAACGAGCGCGCGGTCATGGCGGAAAGCTAGGGTTTCAGCCGACCAGCCGCAACCCCGCGGCGAGCAGCGGGAGCGCCGCCGCTCCGGCCGCGAGGGTGAGGACGCCGAGCACGAGCGCGGTGACCGCGGAGGAGCGGATGGGCTGATCGCGCAGAGCGGCGTCGTCGCGGCGGAGCGCGGCGCCGATCCAGCGCAGCGCGTAGACCAGCGAGGCCACCGAGGCGGCGATCGCGACCACCACCAGCCAGGCGAAACCGCCGTCGACCGCGGCGGTGAACACCGCGACCTTGCCGACGAAGACGAGGGTCGGCGGCGTGCCGACCAGGCTGAGCAGCCCGACCACGAGGACCGCGACCAGCCACGGGTGCCGCCGGCCGGTCCCCCACCAGTCGGGCAGGTCGGGCCGGTCGGGCAGGGCGGCGACCACCGCGAACAGGGCGAGGTTCGTGACCGCGTAGAACACCAGGTAGACCACCAGCGGCCCGAGGGCGGCGGGGACCGTGCCGATCGCGGCGGCGGGGAGCAGCACGAAGCCGGCCTGGGAAACGGTCGACCAGCCGAGCAGCCTCCGCGCGTTGCGCTGCCAGAGCGCGGCGAGGGTGCCGAGGGCGAGGGTGAGCGCGGCGATCGCGGCGACCAGGGTGCCGGCCGCAACGGAAGGCTGCACCACGGCGACGAGCCGGGCGATCGCGATGAATGCGCCGAGCTTGGGGACGGTGGTCACGAACGCCGCGACGGCGATGCCCGAGCCCTGCGCGGCATCCGGCACCCAGAAGTGCCCCGGCACCGCGCCGGCCTTGAACAGCAGCCCGGCCAGCACCGCCACGAAGCCCACAGCGACCCCGGCGGCGGGAGCGTCGGGCAGCCGCCGGGCGAGGTCGGCATAGGTGGTCCCGCCGCCGAGCCCCGCGAGCACCGCGATGCCGAGGAACATCGTCACCCCGAGGATCGCCCCCATCAGGTAGGTCTTCAGGGCCGCCTCGGATCCAGCACGCGACCCGGCCAGACCGATCAGGGCGTACAGCGGGATGCTCGCCAGCAGGAACCCGGTGCCGATGAGCAGCAGGTCGTCGGCGCCGGCGAGCACCACCGTGCCGAGGGTCGCCAGCAGCAGCAGGGCGGCGATCTCGCTCTCGCGCGGGTGGTCGCGGGACTCCCGGCGGCCGAGGATCAGCACCACCACCGTGGCCAGTGGTGCCGCGATCCGGATCGCCGACGTGCCGGCGTCCAGGGCGTAGCTGCCGGTGAAGACGATGCGGCCGGCCGAGGCGGCGCCGAGCGCGGCGACCGCGGCGGAGGTGATCGCCGTGCCCCCGGCGATCGCGGTGGCGACGCGCTGCCACTGCCGGGGCAGGAAGCTGCCGAGCAGCAGCACGAGGATCGCCCCCGCGAGCAGCGCCGCCTCCGGCACCAGTGCGCCGAAGTCCATCGCCGTGCCCATGGTGCCCACGGCGCCCACCTCAGCTGCCGCCGAGGAGTGCGGCCAGCTGCGCGGACGCCGGCTCGATGAGGGCCAGCAGCGGTCCGGGCAGCACGCCGATCAGCAGGGAGAGCACCAGCAGCCCGCCGACCACGGCGGTCTCCCGCCGGCCGAGGTCGGTGAAGCCCTGCGCTCGGCCGGCGACCTCCCCGGTGAGCAGCCGCTGGATCGCCCGGAGGAACAGCGCCGCGGTGATCAGGATGCCGGGCAGCGCGACCGCGACCACCCCGGCGGCGCCGATCGAGCCGGCGAAGATCTGGAACTCGGCGATGAAGCCGGACAGGCCCGGGATCCCCAGGGAGGCGAACGCGGCGACCGCGAACATCGCCGAGTAGCGCGGCGCGACGGCGGCCAGTCCGCCGTAGTCGCCCAGCTCGTAGCTGCCGCCGCGGTCGCGCAGCGCCCCGGCGAGGAAGAACAGCGCGCCCGTGATGAGCCCGTGCGAGACCATCTGCACCACGGCGCCCGTGATCGCGAGGCGGGCCGCCACGGCATCCGTCCCCGCCAGCCCCGCGGCGCCGACGGCGAGCACGACGTAGCCCATGTGGTTGATCGAGGTGTAGGCGATCATCCGCTTCACATTGGTCTGGGCGAGCGCGAGCAGCGCGCCGAGCAGCACCGAGACGATGCCGATCGCGACCACCACCGGCGCGAGGGCCCGCCACGCCTCCGGCAGCAGCGGCATCGCCACCCGCACGAAGCCGTAGGTGCCGAGCTTCAGCAGCAGCGCGGCGAGCACGACCGAGCCGGTGGTGGGCGCGTCGGTGTGCGCCGGCGGCAGCCAGGTGTGGAAGGGGATGGTGGGAGTCTTGATCGCCAGCCCGATGACGATGGCCACCAGCGCGGCGATGGCGAGACCCGGTGTCGCGGCCAGGCTCCCCGCCCGGATGAGCTCGGGGATGTCGAAGGTGCGCGGCGAGGCGCCGAGGTAGAGGGCGATGAAGCCGAGCAGCAGGGCCAGCGAGCCGAGGAAGGTGTAGAGGAAGAAGCGCAGCGCCGAACGCCGGCGGTCGCCGTGGCCCCAGCCGGCGATGACGAAGTACATCCCGACGATGGAGAGGTCGAAGAAGATGAAGAACAGGATGAGGTCCTGCGCGACGAAGGTGCCGACCGTCACGGACTGCAGGAAGAGGAACAGCGCCGCCAGCTGCCGCGGACGATCCGGGTCGCGCAGCGACCAGAGCGCACAGGCGAGAAAGGTGACGGCGGTCAAGAGCAGCAGCGGGGTGGAGAGCCCGTCCACCCCGACGTGGTAGCTCGCGCCGACGCCGGGCATCCAGGCGATCCGCTCCTCCCAGGCCAGGTCCTTCCCGGTGCCCGCCGCCCCGGTGCCGGCCCCGCTGCCACCGAGCACGACGACGAGGGTGAGCGCCGTCTCGAGGATCGCCGCGCCGACCCAGGCCCCGGTCGCGACGCGCGGCGGCATCCGCCGGGCCAGGGCCAGCACGGCCGCGACGACGAGGGGGAAGAAGACGAGAAGAGAGAGCACGGTCACCTCACGACGATCAGCAGGAGGACGGCGAGCGCCAGCAGCACCACCGCGGCGAGGTAGTACTGATACAGGTTGCCGGTCTGGCTGCGCCGGGCGGCGGTGCCGAGGGCGGACGTGGTGCGCGCGACCCGTCGGACCGTGCCGACCGCGCCGGCGTCGTCGACGCGGGCGCTGACCGCGGCGGAGCGCAGCAGGACGGTGTTGCCCCCGTCGAGGAGGCGGGCGAACGCATCATCCGCGGCGGCGAGCCGGTCCGCGAGCCGCAACGTCGGGGCGGCGAGGACGCGGCGGGCAGCACGCTCCATCCCGAACCAGTCGAGCGCGAGGGCCCAGGGCCGCGGCGGTCGCACCAGGGCCAGCAGCAGGATGACGACCGCCAGCGCCGCGGAGGCGAGCAGCTCGGGCCAGGCGGGCTCGACGTCTCCGGCCAGCCCCAGGGCGGAGCGGGGACCGGGCAGCGCGAGGACGCCGAGACCGAGGGCGGCGATCGCCAGGACGAGCATCGGGGCGACGGCGAGGGCGCTCACCCGGCGGGTGCCCTTCTCCTCGGTGTCCCAGTGCTGCTCCGGCGCGCCGTCCCGGCCCGACCCGCCGATGCCGCGGGAAGCGGGGCGCCAGAGGAGGGCGAGCATCCGCCCCGAGTAGGCCGCGGAGAGCGCCGCCCCGACGAGGCCGGCGGCGTACAGCGCGGGGTTCTGTTCGAGCGCCGCGGCGAGCACGGTGTCCTTCGCCGCCCAGAGCGAGAGCGGCGGGATGCCGGCCAGCGACAGCGCCCCGGCGGTGCCGACCAGGCCGACGACCGGCCAGCGGCGGGCGATGCCGCGCAGTCCGGCGAACTCCTTGGTGCCGACGGCGGTGAGCCAGGCGCCGGCGACCAGGAACAGCAGCGCCTTCGTCGCGGCGTGCGCGATCAGCTGCAGGGTGCCGCCCGTGGTGCCCCCGACCCCGGCGGCGAGCACGACGAAGCCGAGCTGTGCGGCGGTGGAGGCCGCCAGCAGCTGCTTCAGGTCGGTCTGGAACAGGGCCACCACGCCGAGCGCGATCGCGGTCGCGGCCCCGGTCCAGGCGGCCACCGGGGCGGCCCAGCCGCTCGCGGCCAGCAGCGGCGACATCCGCAGCAGCAGGTAGCCGCCCATCGCGACCATCGCGGCGGAGTGCAGCAGCGCGCTCACCGCGCTCGGACCGGCCATCGCCCGGGAGATCCAGAACGAGAACGGCAGTTGGGCCGCCTTGCCGAGCCCCGCGGCCAGGATGCCGGCGGCGAGCACCGCGAGCCAGGGACCCTGCGCATCCGGGAGCGCGTCGAGCCGCCATCCGGTGCCGGCGGCGAGCGCCGCGCCGGCGGCGAGGTAGAGACCGAGGTCGCCGGTGCGGGTCACCAGGAACGCGACCATGCCGCCCTCGACCCGCGCGGGCTCGCGCCAGCGGAAGCCGATCAGCGCGTAGGAGGTGGCGCCCATGACCTCCCACGCGAACAGCAGCACGGCGAGATCGGTGGCGGTGACGGTCACGGCGACCGCGGCCGAGAACAGCAGCATCAGGCCGTGGAACCGGCCCGCCGGGCGGGTGGCGTCGCCGGTGGCGAACACGAGCACGAGCAGCGCGATCACGGCGACCAGCGGCAGCACGGGAGCGGCGAGGGCATCGACCCGGAGTTCGGTGGCGCCCGCTCCCCGCGCGGTGAGGAAGGGGAGCTCGAGCCGAGCCCGGCCGAGGGCGGCGAGGATCGCCGCGACCAGGGCCAGCGCGGCGACGGCGATCCCGATCGGGGCGCCGATCCGCTCGGTCCGTCGGCTGCCGCCGAGCGCGCCGACGACGAGCAGCAGGATGCCGGCCACCGCGGGCAGCGCGACGGCGACGGCGAGCAGGGCCGCGCTCATCCGCGCAACTCCGTGGCGTCGTCGGTCATGTCGGAATTGCGGGCGCGATGGATGAGGGTGGCCACGGCGAAGCCCATCGCCATCTCCACGGTCATCGCGGTGATCACCACGAGCAGCAGCACCTGTCCGTCGACGACGGGAGCCAGGTAGTACCACAGGGCCGCGGCGGCGAGGAGCACGCCGTTGACCATCAGCTCGATGCCCATCATCACCATGACGACCACCTGCTGCGAGATCGCGCCGTACAGGCCGACCGCGAAGAGCGCCGCCGCCACCAGCAGCACCAGCTGCAGGGTCATCGACCGACCCCTCCACCCTCGGGGTCGCGGGGCCGCTCGCGCAACCGGTCGCCGAACCGGTCGTAGCGTCCGCGCGGGCTGGTCAGCACGATCCCGGCGACGATGGTGACGAACAGCACCGGGCTCACCGTGAGCATGACGAGCATCTTCGAGCCCATCAGGGCCTCGCCGATCCGCACGATCAGGTCGCTCGGCACCCGAGCTGGAACGAGGGGCCAGGGGATGAGCAGCGCCGCCGCGGCCAGCAGCACGAACACGCCACCGGCGATCGCGGCCGACGGCCGCTTGGCGTGGGTCATGTCCATCGGCATGAGCGCCGGGTTCATCCCCATGTACGAGACCATGAACACGGCCATGATCGCCATCTCCATGATCATCATCAGGATCGTGACCAGCCCGATGAAATCCTGTCGCAGGGTGAGCACCGCCACCCCCACGGCGACGAACGAGACGGCGAGGGCGTAGGTCGCCCGCGCCATCGAGTCGACCCGGAACACGAGGGCGCCCGCGACGATCGCCACGACGGCGCTCACCCAGAACAGCACGGCGGCGACGACCTCCCCGAGCCCCATCACGCCCGCCCGACGGCGGCCGCGACCGCGACGATCAGGATCTGGAGCAGCGTGAGCGGCACCAGGATCACCCAGCCGACCTCGGCCAGCCGCTGCGGCAGGATGACCGGCACGCCGCGGCCGAGCGCGATCAGTACCGCCAGCACCAGCAGCGTCTTCACGATCACCCAGACCGCGGCGGGCAGCAGCGGTCCCCCGCCGCCGCCGAGGAAGAGCGGCACCGCGAACGCGGCGCCCGCGACGAGCACGCACCAGCGCCCACCGAGCACGAGCAGCCGATCAAGGCCGGAGAGCTCGGCGAGCACTCCACCGGCGAGGTCGCGACCGGATGCGGCCGAGAAGGGCCCCCAGGCCGAGAACGCGGCGACGCTGAGCAGGTAGACCAGCGCCGCGGCCGGGGTCGACACGACGAACCAGACCTCCCGCTGCGCGGACACGATGTCGGCGACCCTGAGGCTCCCCGCGGCGACCGCGGGAGCGAGCAGCGCGAACATCAGGGGCAGCTCGTAGGCGAGCGCCTGGGCGAGGAACCGGTAGCCGCCGATCAGCGAGAAGGCGCCGTTCGGACCCCAGCCGAGCAGCCACCAGAGCGCCCACAGCGCGACGTCGATCGTGGTGAACCAGATGATGCCGAGCGGCAGGTCGGCCGCGGGTGTCTCACCCACCGGGACCACCAGCACGAGCAGGAACGCGGCGACCGCGAGCCCGACGCCGCCGGTTCGCCAGAGGAGCGCATCCGCTCCCAGCACGCTGCGGCGCTGCTGCCGGAGCAGACGCAGCGTCTCCCGGCCGGGGCGGGCCCAGCCGACGCGGGCCGGAGCGCCGAGGGCGCGAGAGCGCAGCGCGGCATCCGCCCCGGCGGCGATGAAGCCCAGGGCCGGGACCACGAGCGGGATCAGCACGGCCACGAGCAGGGGGGCGAACTCAGCCATGGTGGTGCCCCCCGGGTGCGGCGGCGTGGCCGGAAGCGGCATGAGTCGGCTCGGCGTGGGCGCGTTCCGCGGCGGGGTCTTCGGCGGCGGGCTCGGCGGGCGGCGGTGCGGCGCTCGACGGGTCCGGCTGGACGGCGGCGATCAGGAGCCGCGCCGTGCCGAGGTCGCGGCCGGTGACCAGCGCGGCGAGCTCCTCGGCGCCGAGCAGGGGCGCGGTCGCCGCGGGGGTCTCGCCGCGCAGCAGGAGGATCGCCTCGTCCAGGCGGTCGAGCAGGAGCACGCGGAGCGGTCGTTCCCGCACCGTCAGCCCGCGCAGCGTCCAGCGGATGAGCGGAGAGCGCCCGATCCGTCGGCGCGCGCTCCGGGCGTCGCGGAGAGCGGCATCCGTCCTGCCGTCGAATGCCGCGTTCCGCGCGCGGGTGAGGCGGTCGCCGACCGCATCCCCGCCCGCGATGCGCAGGAAGCGGACGGCCTCGTCCAGCCGCAGCACGGCCGCCGAGCCGGGGGGTGGCGCCTCGGCCGGGGCGACCAGTTCCACCTCCGCCGAGCGGATCGTGTCGCCCGCCAGGACGACCCGGACGAGGATGCGCGAATCCCAGAGCGGCAGGACGGGACCGAGGGTGCGGTTCAGGACGTCCATCTCGAGCCCATCACGGTCCTCGTCGCCGGAGGCGAGCGGGATGCCGCCGGGGCCCGACATGTTCATGTGGTCGTGGCCGGACATGTCCATGCCGCCGTGACCCTGGTGGGCCGACATGTCCATGCCGCCGTGACCCTGGTGGGCCGACATGTCCATGCCGCCGTGACCCTCGTGGGCCGACATGTCCATGCCGCCGTGGCCGGACATGTCCATGCCCTCATGGCCCCCGGCCATCTCCTCAGGGCCGGACGCGTCCATGTCCTCGTGACCTTCCTGACTGGGGAGCCCATGACCGGGGTCGGCGCCGCGGGCGGCCGCCGCGCGCTGGGCGGGCACGTCTCGGAGCGAGCTGGCGGCCGCCGCGAGCATCCGCTCGGCGTCGTGGACAGCCGCGACCTCCAGCCGGACTCGGGGATGCGGCATCTGCTCCCAGAGCCGATCGGCGTGCTCCGCCAACCGGTCCGGCAGTTGACCGCAGACCAGCAGCAGATTGCCGGCAGCCGGCGTCAGGGCGAGCTCGCCACCGGCGGCGACCAGCGCCGCTTCGACCGCGATCCGGATCAGATCCGCTCCGGGCGCCGGCACCAGAAGCACCCGGAGGTCGACGAGATCCGCGTTCACTGCCACCGGAACACCCCCTCCCGCCACGCCCAGACGACCGCGGCCATCAGCACGCCGAGGAAGACGAACATCTCGATGATCGCCACGGCCCCGAGCCGTGCGGCGACGGGCGCCCACGGGTACATGAACAGCATCTCGATATCGAAGGCGAGGAAGACGAGGGTCATCGGGTACCAGCGGGTGTGGAATCGCGAGAGCGCGTGCTCGGGAGGATCCCAACCGGACCCGTACGGCAGCACGTCCCGCTGCGGCGGCGCGATCGCCACCCGCCGGGCGACGAGGACGAGCACGCCGATACCGAGCGCAGCGATCCCGAGCACGACGCCCACGGCGAGGAAGGGATTCATTTCGCCTCCTTCCGTCGTGGTCTTCGTCGGACTATACCCCCCGGGGGTACCCTCGGCCAGCTCGGCGCCTGGATCGCCGGATGCCGCAATTCACGCTAGGACGTCGATGTCGTGCGCGGCGACGTCTTGGCGTCTTCGCAGGCGCGTCTCCTCGCGCCTCGCCTACTCGCCCCGCACCGGCAGCTGCAGATAGGAGGCGTGCTCGCCGCCGGTGTGGATGAGGACCTGGCCGGTGTTGGCGGTGACGTACTCCCGGATGCCGGGCATCATGGTCCCGAGGAGGCTGCGGCTGCTGATCACGAGACGGAGTTGCTCCCCCGGGTGGAACACCAGACCGACAGGCTGCAGCTCGATCTGCACCGCGACCACCTCGCCGGCCGCCAGCTTCTCGGTCCGGTCGAAGCTGTGCTCCGGCACGTCGTCGGGCGTCAGAGCGTCGCTGAGACCGCGGAGCGACACGCGAAGACGGCCGTCGGAGCCCGTGTAGCGCAGGATCGAGGCTCCCCGCTCCGTGACGTCGTGCACCCGGGCACTCTGATTCGGGACGGTGAACTGACGCAGCGTGGTGCCGAACCGGTCGAGCTTCTGCACCAGCAGGAACAGATCGATGTCGTCCGAACCGGCCGCTTCGACCCAGAGGTGCGCCTTCGGGTAGCCGACCAGGACGGTCTCCCGATCGAATCGCGTCACGAACGACACCTCGTCCGGGTTCACCCCGATCGCGTACGCCGCCGTCGACGGGTCCGCGGGAGCAGCGCTGGTCAGCAGTCGGCTGCGGCCGTCGAGGAAGTACCTGGTCGGCGCGACGCCGGCGGGCGGGAAGGTCTCGGCCGGGAGATCCACCCGGTCGCCGCCCTCCAGGTCGAGCAGGGAGTACCGCACGCGCGGGGTCGCATCCCACCCGTTGTCCACGCCCTTGAGGACGTGATCGAAGAAGCGACGGAGATCCTCGACGTTCGCCTGGTCGTAGTAGTCCGGCCACTCCTGGCTGTTGTGGATGCGGAGCCACTTCTGCTCCGAGGCGATCCGTCGCCAGGCGCGGAAGGTGCCCGCGGTGTGCAGGGTGTTGGAGTAGCTGGCCACGACGTAGGCCGGGACCGTGATCCGGTCGAACTGCGGGATCTTCTGCTCCCACAGCTCGCTCATCAGCGGGTCGCGGTCAGCCTCGGCGATGATGTCCTCCTTCTGCCCGTTGCCCCAGAAGGAGAAGTCCCGCAGCTGCCGCGCGAACCCGTGGTCGGGGATGCCGCCGCGCAGCACGAGGTCCCGGTAGACATCGCTGACGCCCTCCCACGGGTTGATCGCGGCGAGGTGCGGCGGCTGCTCGGCGGCGGTGAACCACTGCGCCACGGCGAGGTAGGAGGTGCCGCTCATCGCGACCTTCCCGTCGCACCAGTCCTGCACGCCCAACCACTCGATCAGGTCGTAGCAGTCGCGGCCCTCCTGGCGGTCCCACAGCACGCTGTCGCCCTCCGAGTCGGCGACGCCGCGGATGTCGGGATTGCAGATCGCATAACCCTGAGCGCACCAGTACGCCGGGTCCGGGCCCTCGAACTTCGCCAGGCCCGACATGATCCCGTTATCGAGTCCGACGAGGTCGAACACGCCCATCACGCTCGGCGATGTGCCCTGCCCCTTGCCGTACGGGCTCCATGCCACGATCACCGGCACCTTCTCCGCGCCCGCGGGGCGGAATACATCCACGTGGATGGTCACGCCGTCCCGCAGCGTGACCGCGACATCCTTCTCGAACACGATCTCCACCGGGATCGGACGGAACGGTGGCGCGACCTGGTACCCGGCCTCCAGCATCCGGGTGCCCGGGTCGAACCCGCTCAGAAGGCCGAACCGGTCGCTCTCCTTCAAGGGGCGGGACGGGATGTAGATTCTCTGGTCGTCGCTCATCGTGCGCTCCTCGGTCGGCATCTCGCGCCGACGGACGATCGGCTGCTGAGGGATACCATACAGAATGATCGTTCTGTATGTAAGAGAGGGCGACCCCCGGCGCGCTGCCCATGATGACGGGATCTCATGCCTCGACTGACTGAGAAGACCCGGCAGGAGCGCCGAGAAGCCATCACGGCTGCGGCCATGCGCTGCTTCCTCCGGAACGGGTTCGCCGCCACGTCGATGGCCGACATCATCGCGGAGGCCGGCTCCTCGGCCGGGTCGATCTATTCGCACTTCGCCACCAAGGCGGAGCTCGTGCGCTTCACCGCTGCCGGTGCCCTCCGTGACCTGATCGGCCCGCTCGGGTCGGCCCTTCCCGCGCATCCGGGGCCCGCCGCGGTGCTGTCGCACCTGCTGCGGGTCGGCAACGACCGGGCCCACGCGCGGACGCTGCTGCAGATCTGGGCAGAGGCACCTCGTGATCCTGCGCTCCAGGACACCGTGCAGGAGAGCCTGCTCGCCCTGCGCACCGGGTTGCGGAGCGCCCTTGCGCCATGGTGGCTGCGTTCCCACGGTGTGTCTCCCGACTCGGATCTCACGGACCTGACCGAGGCGGTGCTGACCGCGCTCGAGGGGTACGTCGTGCGGCTCGCCATCGATCCGGACGCCGACGCCGAGCTGCTGGCGCGGGGCATCCTCCGGATGTTCGCGGCGCTCGAGGCGGAGCCGGGTGGCACGGCGCCGACACCGGCTGACGCGGACGCCGTGGAGGTGGCGGTCACGTCGGGTGGCGAGCCCGAACGCGACCTGGCAGAGCGTGGAGAGGAGAGGTAGGGCGAACTCGGGAGGTTGAGATAGAGCTATGACCGCCAGCACGCACCGGTACCCCCGCCTCCTCGTGCTGGGGGCGAACGGCCCGACGGGTCGGCAGACGGTGCGCCCGGCCCTGGATCGAGGCTACGACGACATGGTGCAGATGGAGGCGGTGGTGTCGGGAACCGACCTGGACTGGACGATCGTGCGACCGCCCGGGCTGACCAACGAGTCGGGTACCGGCTATGCGGTAGCGGAAGACGAGATCGAGGGGCGCCTCTGTGCGCGGGAGGACCTTGCACGGATGCTGCTCGACCAGCTCGACGATGATCGCTTCGTGCAGAGAGTCGCCGCGGTCGTCACCCCGGGTCTGCGGGTCGGCGCCGCGCAGATGTTCCGCCAGGAGGTTCTCAAGCGCTGAACCCTCGACTCCATCGATGAGGAGGGGGCGAGGTACCTCTTTCTCCTCGGTGACGAGTCGAAGCGCAGACGGCTCCTCCCCAGGCCGGGTCGAACGACACTTTCGAACAGATCTTGATTCACGAGGCGTCGATGTCGGTGGTGTGTTCGATACTGAACACATGCAAGAGGGAACGACGAGCACCCTGGAATCCGGGGATCTGCGGTCGTTCGCCCTCACGTTGCGGCCCCGGGCGGATGCGGAACTGCTGGCTCTGACCGGGGAGCTCGCGGCAAGGCGGCGGGAGCTGGATGGGCGTCTCGCCGCGGTCGCGGCCGAGCTGGCGCGTCGTTCCGCGCCCGATGCCGGGCACGCAGGCATTGCGCAACGGTCCGGGGACCGCACCGCTGCCCGTCTGGTCGAACGGACCACCGGCGTCACCGCTGACGAGGCCCGCCGGCTGATCACCCTCGGTGCGAGGATCACCGATCAGGTCGACCCGGTCGGGTCCGCGGTCGCCGCGGGGACGGTGTCCCTCGCCACCGCCGACGCGATCGTCAGCGAACTGGACCGCTGCGCCGCTGCGGTTCCCGCGGAAACCCGGCACGAAGCCGCCGCGGCGCTCGTGGCGCTGGCCTCGGGCCTGCGGAGCGCAGAGGTGCGTCGCGAAGCGCGGGAAGTGCGCGACCAGCTGGACGCGGAAGGCGTTCCCGACCGGGAGGAACGCCTCCACCAGCAGCGCTGCCTGTCGCTGACTCCCCTTCCGACCGGGATGACCCGGATCACGGGATTGCTGGATCCCGAATCCGCCGCCCTGGTGACCGACGCATTCGACCAGGCCCTCTCACCCCGCCGCGGCGGACCGAGGTTCGTAGACCCGGCAGCGCAGACTCGCGCGGACCGGATCCTCGACGACGCCGGGACCACGGAGCAGCTGATGGTCGACACCCTCGTGCACATCGTCAACCTGGCGGCCACCGCCGACCCCGGCGAGCTGTTCGGGCAGACCAGCCCTGCGGTGCGGGTGCACGTCACCGCCGGCGACCTCGCCCGCCACGCCGAGGGCGAGGGCTCCGGTGCCGCGGTGCTCGAAGGGCAGGCGGAGGCGGTATCCCCCGCGACCGCGGAACGGCTCTCCTGCTCCGGAGCGATCCCGATCCTCTTCGACGCGACCGGCACTCGCGCTCTGAACCTCGGGCGGGAGCAACGGCTGTTCTCCCCGCGGCAACGCATCGCGCTCGCCGCCCGCGACGGCGGCTGCCTCATCCCGGGTTGCGATCGACCCCCCGCGTGGTGCGAAGCGCACCACATCCACGAGTACTCCCTCGGCGGCCGCACCGATGTCGGCGCCGGTGTCCTGCTCTGCCGCTTCCACCATCGCTGGCTCCACCTCCACCGGCACCGCATCGTTCGGGGCGGTGACGGATTCGCTCTTCGCCATGCGCACACCGGCACCGCCACGCCCCTGCCCAGCAAGCAACGGATCCGGGTCGGAGACCGGCTGCGGACGTGAGGTTGCGCCCAACCGGCACGACGCGCCTGACTCAGTTCATGCGCTGGTGACTCGGAGTGCGCCATCTCGGGAGGGCGGCCCGCTCGCTTTCGTGCCGAGGCGCGGTGTCTGAGACATCAGCTCGGGGATCCGCCCGAGCTCGCCGCTACCGCTGCACGCCGATCGTCCTGCACCGCCGTACCCTGCCGCAGCCGGATGGTGCGGTCGCCGTCGCGACGGTCCGCGGCCCGGTGTGAGACGAGCACCACGATCCGGTCGGTCAGGGTGCGCCGGAGGTCGGCCATCAGCGTCGCGGCAGTGCGGTCGTCCAGGTGCGCGGTGGGTTCGTCCAGCAGCAGCACCTCGGCCCGACTGAGCAGCGCCCGCGCGACCGCGAGCCGCTGCCGTTCGCCGCCGGAGAGCCGCTCCCCGCCGCTGCCGATCCGCCGCTCCAGGGCCTGCGCATCCGGGCCAAGGTGCCCGAGCCCGACCCGGCGGAGGGCATCCAGCAGTTCCCCGTCGGCTGGCGCGTCGTCCCGCGGGCGGGCGACGCGCAGGTTGCCGCGCAGCGTCGAGTCGAAGACGTGCGCGTCCTGCGGACACCACGCCACGTGCGAGCGGACCGACTCGGCTGCCAGGAGAGTGCCAGGCACCCCGTCGTACTCGATCCGTCCCGTACGAGGGGCGACGACTCCCATCAACGCCGCGAGCACCGTGCTCTTCCCGGCACCCGACGGACCGTCGAGCACGCTCCACGCACTCCGATCCAGCACCGCATCCACCCTCTGAACCGCGTCCTCGGCTGCGCCGGGCCAGCGGATCGCCACCCGGGAGAGCTCGATCCGTTCCAGCCGCTCGTCGAGCCGACCCTCACCCGCCGACCCCGGCACGGGCCCCGACAGCGGACGAAGCGCGCCCAGCGACTCCCGTAAGGCGACCGCCCGGGGTACAGCACCGACGGCCGCGACCAGCGGATCCACCACCGCCAGCCCGAGCAGCGCCAGCACGGCCACCAGCTGCGGAGCCGACGCGCCCGCCGCAAGCGGTGCGACCGCGGCGACCAGCGCCCCGGCGAACACCACGATCGCCGCGGCGAAGCCGCTCCCGCCCGCGGTCCGCCCCTCCGCCCGGGCCGCCGCGTCCGTTGCGGCCAAGGGCGCGACGGTACCCGCCGCGGCGACCCCGTTCAGCCGCAGATCCACCGCGGCCGACACCTGAGCGCCGAGTTCCCGGGTCAACTCGGCCCGGGCCGTCTCCGTGGCCCGGACCGCAGCGCGGGTCGTCCGCACGGCGACTGCGGATGCGAGGAGCAGCCCGCCGAACAGCGTCACCGCGACGAAGGGGAAGGCCGACGGGACCAGGAGGCGCGCCGTCACCACCACGCCCAGCGCAGACGCCACTCCGGCGATCGCGGGTGGCAGCACCCGCGGCCACAGCTCGCGGATGCGTTCCAGACGCACCACGAGCACATCCGTCGCCTCGCCGGCTTCGAGCAGCCGTCGAGCCCCCGCCCCGCGCGCGGCGATCGCGGTCCACAGCCGCAGGCGCAGCGCATCCGTCCACCGCAGCACCGCGTCGTGCTCCACGAGCCGCTCGACGTAGCGCAGCACGGCGCGAGCGCTGCCGAAGAAGCGCACCCCGACGATCGCGACGGTGAGGTACATGATCGCCGGCTCCTGCGCGGCCCGGACGATCAGCCAGCCGGAGAGCCCGGTGAGCGCGAGCGCCGAGCCGGCGGCGAGCACCGCCAGCGCGAGGGCGGCGACGCGCAGGCCGGTCGCGGCGGCCCCGCGCGGCGCGGGTGCGGTGGAGTCCGCGGACTCGGGCTTGCCGCGCGCCGCCGACGCGCGCGGCACATCCTCGGTTGTGGACAGGGAATCGTCCCGGAGGGGAATGCCCGATGCCCCCACCAGCGCGGAGGGGACCTTCAGAGCCGAGACCGCCGGCTCCGCCACGGACCCGGCTTCTGCATCAGCCCCGACCCCGGCCCGGGTCCCGGCCTCGGCCCGATGCGACGCACCCACCCCGGCGCCAGCCCCGAGCCGCGCCGCCACGGTGCCAGCCCCGGGTGACGGGTCTCCCGCGCCCCGTGAGGCGGGCATCCGCTGCACCCGGTCCGCCCACGCCGCCACCGCCGGGTCGTGGCTGACCACCAGGACCGCGGTCCGCGCGCGTCGAGCGTCGAGTTCCGCGAGCAGCCGGGCGGTGCTCGCGGAGTCCAGGTGCGCCGTCGGCTCGTCGAGGATCAACCCGGTCGCACCGGCATCCACCCGCAGCAACGCCCGCGCGAGAGCGAGCCGACGACGCTCGCCGAGGCTCAGCGCCGCGGGATCCGCGTCGAGCACCGATCCCAGCCCGAGCCGGACGGCCAGCGCCACACCCGCGTCGGCCCCCCGGTCCGCGTCCCTGTCCGTGTCCACGGTGCCGTGCAGCGCGAGCTCGTCGCCCAGCGCCAGCTCATCGCCCAGCGCCGCGCCCGCGTCTCGGTCGGCGTCCGCGTCCGTGTCCGCGGTGCCGTGCAGAGCGAGCTCATCGCCCAGCGCCAACTCATCGCCCAGCGCCGCGCCCGCGTTCGCGCCCCGGTCCGCGTCCCTGTCCGTGTCCACGGTGCCGTGCAGCGCGAGATCATCGCCCAGCGCCAACTCATCGCCCAGCGCCGCGCCCGCGTCCGCCCCCCGGTCCGCGTCCGCGTCCGTGTCCGCGGTGCCGTGCAGCGCGATCTCATCGCCCAGCGCCGCGCCCGCCCCCCGCGCAGCGCCCGCGCCCGGGTCCCTGCCCGCATCCACGTCCGGGTCCACGCCCGCGGTGCAGTGCAGCGCGAGCTCGCCGCGGACGGTACGGGCCGCGAAGCGCGGCTCCTGCCGGACCACCGCCAGCCGGGCGGGAGCGGATGTGGTGCCGCGCAACACGGCATCCGGTGCCAGCGTGCCGGTCAGCGCTGCGACCGCCGTCGACTTGCCCGCGCCGCTCGAGCCCACGAGTGCGAGCGATTCCCCGACCGGCACCCGCAGCGACAGCGGACCCACGGCTGCCCCGTCCGGGTAGCGCACCGAGACCGCATCCAGGCGCAGGTCGGCACCCGACCGCGGGCGCACGGGACGCGCCCGGCCGAGAACCCCCCGCACCCGCGCGAGCGCGTCGAGGCCGCGCTGGGACGAGTGGAAGGCGGCGCCGACGTCGCGGAGCGCGGCGAAGCAGTCCGGGGCCAGGACGAGCACCACGAGCGCGTCGCGCAGCTCGACCGTGCCGGTCAGCAGCCGCAGGCCCAGCACGACCGCGACCAGCGCGACCGAGATCGTCGCGATGAGCTCCAGCGCCAGCGCCGACAGCAGGGCGGTGCGCAAGGTCGAGCGGGTGCGCTCGGTGGAGCGGCGCTGCAGCTCGGCGAGCGCTCGCCGCTGCTCGCCGGCCCGGCCGAGTCCGACCATCACCGGCAGTCCCGCGGCGAGGTCGACGAGGTAGTCGGCGAGGCGGGCGAGCGCCGCCTGCGCCTGGGCGGTGCGCTCGCGGGTGTGCTGCCCGATCAGCACCATGAACACCGGCACCAGCGGCAGGGTGAGCGCCACGATCAGCGCGCTCGGCCAGTCGGCGGTCAGGATGCGCGCGCCGAGCACCAGCGGCACGGCGACCGCGCCGACCGCGGCGGGCACCGTCGCCAGCCAGAACTCGTCGAGGGCGTCCAGGCCGGTCGTGGCGAGGGTGGCGGTGTCCCGCCCGGTGGCGCGACCGTCGGCGACCGCCGCCACGAGCATCCGCCGCTGCCGCCGTTTCGCCTCCGCGGCGGCGCGGGCGGTCGTGACCCCGGATGCCCAGCCCGCGAGCGCGCGGACCAGTCCGGCGACGGCGGCCGTCGCGGCCGCCGCGGCGATCCCGTCTCCGCGGCCCGCGGCCAGCAGCGCGATCCCGGTCGCGATGCCGTCGGCGAGCACGACCAGGGCGATCGCGCGGAGCACCGCGAGCGTTCCGAGCCCGAGGAGCGCGGAGCGGGGGATCACGCGCAGCAGCTCGCGGCCGCCGACGGCATCCGGAGTCGGCGCGCTCATCGAGCCGCGCGGTCGGCGCGTGTGACGTCGGTGCGCGTGCGGTCGTCGCGCACGCGGTCGGCGCGCACGCGGTCGGCGCGTGTGCGGTCGGCGCGGATGTGGTCCGCGGGGATGTGCTCCGGGGCCACCCGCCGCCGGAACACCCAGTAGCTCCACGCCTGGTAGCCGAGAACCAGGGGCAACCCGAACCCCGCGACCACCGTCATCACCCCGAGGGTGTAGGGGCTCGCGGCGGCGTTGCCGACGGTGAGATCCCACGCCCGGTCCAGGGTCGAGGGCAGCACCACGGGGAACACCGCGGCGAAGATCCCGGCCACCCCGAGGGCGAGGAACGCCGCGAACCCGGCGAACGCGCGCCCCTCCCGGCCGGCGCGGGCACTGCGCCAGCCGAGCGCCGCGCCGCCGAGACCGAGCAGCACGAGCGCCCAGCCGAGCGGATCGCCGCGCTGCACCTGCACCACGAGCATCCAGCCGAGCAGGGGCAGCAGCCCGAACGGACCCCAGCCGCCCGCGTACGCCGTCGCCCGTCGGCGCACCGGCCCGTCGCTCTTGAGCGCGAGGAAGGTCGCCGAGTGCAGCAGGCAGAAGCCGACCACCGCGAGGCCGCCGAGCAGCGCGGCGGGGCCGAGCGCGGCGAACGGACCGCCCACCCGGTCGCCATTCGCATCGATCGGCAGCCCGGTCGTGGTCAGGGCCAGGGCGGCACCGATCCCGAACGCGACGACGAACGAGCCGAGCCCGAGCGCCCACGTCCAGAACCGGATCCAGCGCCCGCTCGGGTGCTTGCCCCGGTACTCGATCGCCACGGCGCGGAAGATCAGTCCCACCAGCACGAGCACGAACGGCAGGTACAGGGTCGACAGCAGCGCGGCGTACCAGAGCGGGAACGCGGCGAAGGTGCCGGCGAGCGCGGTGATCAGCCACACCTCGTTGCCGTCCCACACCGGTCCGATGGTGTTGAGCATCACCCGCCGGTCGTTCTCGCTCCGCGCCGAGACGAGCATGTGCATTCCGACGCCGAGGTCGAAGCCCTCCAGCAGCAGGTAGCCGATCCACAGCAGCGCGATGGCGGCGAACCAGACGATCGCGAGCGCCTCCATCCTGTGCTCCCTCTCCTCGTGCCGGACTCAGTACGCGAACGCGAGCACGTCGCGGTCGGCGTCGCCGGTGTCGCTGTCGCCCCCGTCATCGCCGTCGCTGTCGCGGTCCGGATCGGAACCCCCCGCGAGCTCCGGCATCGCCGAGGGCACCCCGCCGCGCACGTAGCGCACGAGCAGCGTCACCTCCACCACGAGCAGCGCCGCGTAGATGGTGGCGAAGGTGACGAGGGAGAAGATCAGCTCCCCCGCGGTGACCCCGGGCGAGACCGCCGCGGCGGTGAACATGAACACTCCGTCCACGCCGCTGGGGTTCGGGTTGGGCGCGACGACGAAGGGCTGGCGTCCCATCTCGGTGAAGACCCACCCCGCGGTGTTCGCGGCGAACGGGGCCAGGATGCCCAGCAGCGCCAGCCGCGCGAGCCACCGGGAGTGCGGCACCGTGCCGCTCCGGGTGAGCCAAAGGGCGACGGCGGCCGCGAAGGCGGCGAGTGCGCCGAAGCCGATCATCATCCGGAAGCCCCAGTAGGTCACGGCCATCAGCGGCACGTAGGTGATCTTCTGCCCCGCGCGATCCCCGTACAGGGGACGGTCGGGGAGAGTCCTGCCGTAGTCGCGCTGGTACTGCGGCAGCAGGTCGTCGACTCCGCGGACGGTGGTGCTGAAGTCGCCGTTGGCGAGGAAGGCGAGCACCCCCGGCACCTCGATGAGCGTCTGCACCGAGCTGCAGTCCTTCGCGCCGAGGTCGCCGATCGCGAGCACCGAGAAGCTCGATCCGGTCTTGCAGGCCGCCTCCGCGGCGGCCATCTTCATCGGCTGCTGGTCGAACATCAGCTTGCCCTGCAGGTCGCCGGTGATCGCGACGCCGCCGAAGCCGAGGATCGCGACCACCGCCCCCAGCCGCAGCGAGGTGATCCAGAGCCGGTGGTCGGTGGCGTCCCGCCAGGGCTTCACCGGGTCGGCGCCGACCACGACGCGGGCGCGGCGTCCGCCGGGGAGCTCGTCGAGGCCGTCGGCGCGACGCCGCCAGAGGTGCCACCAGGAGATCCCGATGAGGAAGCCGCCCCCGACCGCGAGGGCACCCATGACGGTGTGCGCGTAGGCGGCGAGCGCGGTGTTGTTGGTCAGCACCGCCCAGACGTCCGTCATCCGCGGCCGGCCGTCCACCAGCTCGACGCCCACCGGATGCTGCATCCACGAGTTCGCCACGATGATGAAGTACGCCGAGACCCAGCTGCCGGCGACCGCGAGCGCGAGGCTGGCGAAGTGCGCCGCCTTCGGGAGCCGCTTCCAGCCGAAGATCCACAACCCCAGGAAGGTCGACTCGACGAAGAACGCCAGCAACCCCTCGAGGGCGAGCGGGGCTCCGAAGACGTCGCCGACGAACCGGGAGTACTCGCTCCAGGCCATCCCGAACTGGAACTCCTGCACCAGCCCGGTCGCGACACCGAGGATGAAGTTGATCAGGTAGAGCTTCCCCCAGAACTTCGTCGCCCGCAGCCACATCCCATCGCCGGTGCGCCACCACCGCCACTGCAGGAAGACCGCCACCGCGCCGAGCCCGAGAGTCAGCGGCACCATCAGGAAGTGGTAGACGGTGGTGATGCCGAACTGCCAGCGCGCGATCTCCAGAACGTCCACGGTGGACTCCTCCCGGCATCCGAGACGATGCTCTTCTACAGAGTGTAGAACTATTTCGACACGGTGTTGAAGTGCGCATGCGCCGCGCTATCCTGGCCGGGAAGATCGAGCAGGAGGGAGGGGCGGATGCCGACGACGCTGGGCACCCTAGAGCGGTCCGTCATGGACCTGCTCTGGTCGACCGACGAATCGCGGACGGTCTACGAGCTGCGCGACCTGCTGCCGGATCCGGCCCCCGCACCCACCACCCTGCTGACCGTGCTGGCCCGGCTCGAGAAGAAGGGCTTCGTGGCGGCCGAGCGCTCCGCCCGGCCGCATCGCTACCGCCCCGTGGCCAGTCGCGCCGAGCACATGGCCGAGCTGATGCACGACGTGCTCGTGGATTCCGGCGACCGCCGAGCGGTGCTCGAGCGGTTCGTCGGCGGCGTCAGCGCCGACGACGCCGCGACGCTGCGTCGGCTGCTCGACGGCACCGGCTGACGCGGCGGCCGATGCTGGAGACCGCGGCCGCCCTGACGGTGATCGCCGTGCTGCTGGCCTGGCCGGTGCCCATGCTGCTGGCCCGCGCGGCCTGGCCCGCCCGGGCGCCGGCGACCGCTCTGGTCGCCTGGCAGGCGATCGCCCTCGCCGGTGGACTGGCGATGATCGGCGCCCCGCTCAGCCTCGCCGTGGCCGGCTACGGCGACGACCTGGTCCGGGGCCTCGCCGGTCTCGTTCGCGCGATCGTCGCGGGGCGTGCCCCGGCATCCGCGATGGTGCTGTTGGCGGTAGCGGCACTGCTCGGGCTCTGGCTGGTGGGTCACCTGGTCGTGACACTCGTGCAGGTCGCGCGGCAGCGTCGGCGCCACGCCGTGCTGCTCCAGCTCCTGTCCTCCGCGCACCCGACCCGTGCCGGCGCCCGGGTCATCGAGGGCTCGGCGCCCGTCGCGTACTGCCTACCCCGCGGATCGGGATCGGCCACCGTGCTCTCCCGAGGACTCCTGGATCTGCTGGATGCCGACGAGCTCGACGCGGTGGTGCATCACGAGGACGCGCACGTGCGTCAGCGGCACGACATCCTGCTCGTCGCCTTCCGGGCCTGGCACTCCGCCCTGCCGCGCTTCCCGGTCGCCGCCCTCGCGGAGGGCCGGGTGGCGGAGCTGGTCGAGATGCTCGCCGACGACCGGGCGCGGCGCAGCATCGCGGATGCGGTGCTGGCGCGAGCGATCCACCGCGTCGGAGAGGTGGGCTCGGCCTCCTCGGCCGCCGCCGCGGCCCGCCGAGCGGCGCGGCTGTCCGCCCCGCCGCTCGCCGCGTCGGAGCGCGCCGCCGTGGTGCTGGGCTCCGTCGCCCTCGTCACGGTGCCGACGCTGTGGATCGCGTTGCCCGCCCTGGCCGGAGCCGGTGGGTAGCGGAGCCGCATCCGCCGACATGGACCGCCGGGTCCGTTCAGCCGCGACCCTCCTTCGCACCCTCGGACGCGCTCTTCGGCTTCGGTGCGCTGCTGGCGATGACCGCGCCGATCACCACCAGCACCGCGCCCGCGGGGTAGCCGGCCACCAGGTCCACCCAACCGGGCGGCTGCTCGTCGCCGAAGGCTCCCAGGTGCGCGAGCCAGTGCACCGCCGCGACGGCGGCACCGATGAGCATGACGACCTGGCCGAGCCGTACGCGGGTCCGCCGCCGGCGCCAGAACGGCGTCTCGTCTCGGAGCAGGTTGCTCTTCACGGCGCCACCTCCGTCGACATCGGGGCGTCCGAGGCCGTTCCCGACTCGGGGCCGACGGCGGCTCGACGCCGCCGGCGCCACGCCCGCACCAGGAGGACGGCCCCGAGGAGCGCGACCAGGCTCGCGGCGAGCTGGTTGGACTTGATGCCGACGATCAGCAACTGCGTGGGGTCGATGCGCAGGCCCTCGAGGTAGGCGCGCGCGACGCCGTACCAGATGAGGTAGGCCCCGAGGCTCGCTCCCCGCAGGTCGAAGCCCCGGGTGCGCAACGCGCGGCCGAGGAGGATGATGACCAGGGCGCCGACCGAGTTCCACAGCAGCTCGTAGAGGAACAGCGGCTGGAACAGGGTGTCGGCGGGCAGGCCGGCCGGGAACGCCGGGGACCGCTCCGGGTCGATCTGCAGTCCCCACGGCAGTGTGGTCGGTGCCCCGTAGAGCTCCTGATTGAACCAGTTGCCGAGCCGGCCGATCGCCTGCGCGAGCAGTAGGCCGGGCGCGAGCGCGTCCGCGAAGCGGACGAAGTCGACCCCGGCGCGACGGCAGCCGATCCAGATCCCGATCGCGCCGAACAGGACCGCCCCGAAGATCGCGATGCCGCCCTCCCAGATGTAGAGGGCGGTCACCGGGTTCCGCCCGGCTCCGAAGTAGTCGCCGGGGTGGGTGAGGACGTGCCAGATCCGGGATCCGGCGATGCCGAACACCACGGCCCACAGCGCGATGTCGAGGGCGTCGCCGCCGGAGATCCCGCTCCGGCGGGCGCGGGCGCGGGTCACGAGGATCGCGACCACGATCCCGGTCAGGATGAACAGGGCGTAGAACTTGATCGTGAGCGGACCGAGCGCGAACGAGTTGATCGATGGGCTCGGGATGGCGAGCACCGCGGCGGCCCGGATCATCGCCCGACCCGTGCGGTGAGGAAGGCGTAGGGGTCGAGGTACTGCCCGTCGCGCGTGATGGACAGGTGCAGGTGCGGCCCGGTGGATTGCCCCGAGGATCCGACCAGACCGACCGTCTGCCCGACGGCGACGCGGTCGCCGACGGCGACGGCGAGGCTCCGCTCCAGCATGTGCGCGTACACGCTGCGGATGCGCTGGCCGTCGATGACGTGCTCGACGATCGCGTAGACGCCCAGCTCCCCCTTCGGGTTGCCGACCTCGACGACCACGCCGTCCGCGATGACCCCCACCGGGGTTCCCAGCCCGGGTGTGATGTCGAGCCCGGAGTGATTGGTCGAGCAGCCGCGGCAGGGCGCGGCGCGGGGCCCGAAGTAGGAGGTGATCGGCACCCCTCGGGTGAAGGGCCACTGGATCGCGGAAGTGGGGTCGTTCGTGAAGGTCGGCGCGCTGAGCGAGTAGGGCGCCAGGCCGGACATGACGACCGAGGAGCCGTAGCCGTCCCGGGCGCCGGGCGCGGGATCGGCCGAGCCGACCGCCAGGGACTGTGCCGCCCATCCGCGCGCACCCGGACGCGCGGCGTCGAGGGGTGCGGCACTGGCGGGCAGCGCGGCCGTCGCGCTGAGCCCGAGTGTGAGCCCGGCGGCCAGCGCGACGTGCACGCGGACGCGGAGCGGGAGCGTGTCGGCCGGTCGCCGCGGCGTCGATGGTCGGTGGTGGACGAAGAACATGCAGTCTCGTATCTCGCGGGGATGCGGGGCATCCGGATGGGGGCATGGCGGGATGCGCCCGGCGTCAATGCGACGGCGGGGGCCCTGCTGCGACTCAGATCCGCAGGACGGGAGAAGCGGATGCGTCATTCGGCGCGCGCGGGTCGCGCGCCTGGGACGGCGGAGAGCCCGGCCTGGCGGCGGGGACGGCGAGGTGCTCGGCCGGCTCGGTGTCGGGGCCGAGGTCACCCTGCCAGGTCGGCGCGGCGAGGCAGTCGACCTGGGCCGGCTGTCCGTCCTCCGCCGGGATGCAGGTGACATCCTCCGGCGGGGCCGTCTCGACGGACCCCGAGGACGCACTCGCCGTCGGGGACGTCAGCACGGAGGCGAAAGCGGCGCCCGCCCCGCGCGTGTGGCTGCTGAGCACCGCCACCGCGGTGAGGATCAGAAGCCCGAGGAAGAAGGAGCGCGCGGCTGCGACGCCGACGACTGGGCGCACGCACCGGTCCATCGTCTCTCCTTCCTGGCGGCGGTCCTCCGCGAGTTTGCCACAACGCCGCTGGAGCGTTGCCGACGCGGCCGCAGGGCTCCGGGGCCGCAAGCGATCGAGCGGGGCGTCAGCCGCCGAGGCGCACGCCGCGTGCGGCCAGGAAAATGCGCGCATCGACCCGCACCCCGCTCACGCGGACCTCCACGTGGGAATGGCATCCGGTCGAGAGCCCCGACGAGCCGACGAGGGCGATCGGCTGACCGGCGGCGACACGGGCGCCGGCGGGGACGAGCAGGCGGGAGTTGTGCGCGTACCCGGTCTCGACCCCGTTCCCGTTGTCGATGAGCACCCAGAGCCCGTAGGTGCTGAACGTGCCGGAGAAGGTGACGCGTCCTGCCGCCGCCGCGTACACCACGCGCCCGCACGGCGCCGCCACGTCGACGCCGGAGTGGAAGCTGTTGGCCCCGTCCAGGGGACGGTTGGGTCGCGGTCCGAATCCGCTGGTGATGTAGCCGGTGATCGGATTGGCCCAGCCGCTGTTCGCGACAGCACCGCCACCCGCTGCGGCCGCGGCGGCGGCAGCAGCGGCCGCAGCGGCGGCGGCGGCCGCCGCAGCGGCGCGGCGCACCTCCTCGCCGCGCTGATAGTCGGCCTCCGTCGCGGCTCGCCTCTGCTGCAGCACCTCGAGCTGGGCCGTGAGCTGGGCACGCAGCACCGTCCCCTCCTGCAGCCGCTGGTCGGCGGCCGCAGACTCCTGCTGCGCGAGCGCCAGGGCCTTCTCCGCGATCCCGCTCAGCTCGGTCAGACGTCGACGGGCGCTGTCTGCCTGCTGGACGAGGGCACGGAGGGTATTGCGGGCCTGCGTCGCGGCCGCGACCCGGTCGTCGAAGCGCCGGGCGAGGAGGTCGGACAGCTGCAGGCGATAGAGCAGATCCTGGGAGCGGTCGGGTTGCGCCAGCAGCCAGGAGCCGTCCATCGGTCCCGAGCCCCGCGCCATGGTCGAGAGCGTCGCGGCGACCGCGCGCGCCGCGGCCTCCTGCTCCGCGCGCGCCGTGTCGACCTTCGCCTGCAACTGCTGCTGCTCGGCCGCGGCGGCATCGGCACGCTGCTGGGCCGCCTCGTACTCCTGAGCGCGAGCGTCGGCCCGGGCGCGGGCATCGGATGCCGCACGGTCGAGTTGGGCGAGCAGGGCGGTGATCTCGGCGACCTTGGCGTTGGCGGCGGCGGCGCTGGAGCGCGCCGCCTCGACCTCGGCCCAGGTCGGGTACTCCGCCGCGCGAGCGGCGGGCGACGGCGCGAAGGCGGCGAGGACCACCACGAGCACCGCGATGATCGCGGTGGCGAGTCGTCCCGTTCTCGCCGGGCCGCGCGCCATCGATTCGGTCATGATCCGATTCCCCCCTCGGCACCCGGCGATCACCCGGGCGACCGGTCCAGGCTACCCGACCCTGCGCCGAACGCACGTCCCGTGTCCGGGGCGCACGCTCAGCGCAGGGCGGGGAGCCGGACTCTCAGGATGCCGCGGCGGCGTAACGCGCGGGATCCGCGTCGAACTTGGGGCCGCATCCGGCGCAGCACAGGTAGTAGCGCGTGCCCTCGTAGTCGCGGACCAGCCCCGCCGCCTCGGCGTCGGCCTTGACGACCATGCTGCCCGGCATGACGGGGCACTCGGCGAGGTCGGGCGAGTCGGGCTGGCCGAGCCCGGGCATCCCGAGTCCGTGACCCGGAGCGGGCGTGTGGTGGTGGTGGTCGGTCATGAGGACACTCCTTCGAGGGATCGGGGGCGGGACTGCGGATGCACTGCTCGGGAGCGGTCCGCGACGGTGCCCCGGAACCGACGCAGACGCAGGCTGTTGGTGACGACGAACGCCGACGACAGGGCCATCGCGGCTCCGGCGATCATCGGATTCAAGAGGCCCGCTACCGCGAGCGGGATCGCCGCGAGGTTGTAGGCGAAGGCCCAGAACAGGTTGCCCTTGATCGTGGCGAGAGTCCGCCGCGCCAGCAGGATCGCATCCACCGCGGCGGGCAGCTCGGCGCGGACGAGGGTGATGTCGGCCGCCTCCATCGCGGCGTCGGTGCCGGTGCCCATCGCGATGCCGAGGTCGGCCGCGGCGAGCGCGGCGGCGTCGTTGACGCCATCCCCGACCATCGCGACGACGTGCCCCTCCGACTGCAGCCGGGTCACCGTCGCGTGCTTGTCCTCGGGGCGGTCGTGTTGTGCATCACGG
>JACRGJ010000079.1 GCA_016212425.1 Micrococcales bacterium
CGGCGCTCAGCTGCTGCGCCTCCTCGTTCTGACGCTGGCCGACCAGGCTGGCGTAGACCGTCAGGATGTCGCGCAGCAGCGCCTTGAACTCGTCGAGGCGCTCCTTGACGTACACGACGTGATCGGCGACGTCGCGCAGGTACTCCTCAAGCGTGTCGGAGGTGGACCCGTCGACCCAGCCCGACGAGAGCTCGTCCACGATCGCGACGAGGGGCGAGACCGCGCGCTCGAACTCGATGACCTCGCGGTTCAGGGTGTAGATGCGCTTGGAGACGAGCGGATCCCCGTCGAACACCTGGGTCTCGATCTCGTCGATGTCGTTCTCGAGCCCGGCGACGACCGGGTAGTAGCCGTCGACGACCGCGTCGAGGATCGCGTACACCACCGCCTCCGTGCCCTCGGCGAATGCATCCGGCAACTGCTCCATGCGGTCGCGCACCGGGGTCAGCTTCGGGGAGTCGCCGTGTCGGACGGTGATGACGAAGTTCTGGCCGAAGAACACGTGCAGCTCGCCGAAGTGGATCACCTCGCGCAGGTCGTCGTAGTACGCCGCCTTCAGCACCACGAAGCGGGTGTCGTCGTAGCGTTCGATCTTCGGCCGCTGGTGGGCGAGCACCGCATCCTCGATCGCGAGCGGATGCAGGTCGAATTCGGCGGCCAGCTGCGCGAGATCCGCGGCGGACGGCTTCAGCATCCCGATCCAGGCGATCGCCTGCGGATCCTGCTTGAGCAGACGGAAGTCCTCGGCGAAGCTCGACGGCGTCGCGAGGCGCCGACCGTCCACGCCGTACACGACGTTCTTGAGCACGCTCCCGGGGAGCGTCACCGCGGGCTCGGTCACGGAGGGAGTGTCGGTCACGGGGGGATGATAGTTCCGTGACGCGAATCATCGGCGGATTCGCCGGCTCGCTCGCCCTGCGGTCCCCGACGGCCGGCACCCGGCCCACCACCGATCGGGTGCGCGAGGCGGTGTTCGGCGCGCTCGATGCGCAGGATGCGGTGCGGGGCGCCCGGGTGCTGGATCTGTACTCCGGCACGGGCGCCTTGGGGCTCGAGGCCGCGCCGCGCGGCGCCGCGGCGGTGACCCTCGTCGACCGCGTCCACGGCGCGGTGCGGGTCGGGAAGGAGAACGCGGCCCTCGTGCGCCGCGCGGCGCCACGGGGTGCGGTGCCGGAGATCGTCGTGACGAGCTCGCCGGTGCAGACCTTCCTCGGCGGCAGCCTCGGCGAGTGGGACCTGGTGTTCCTCGATCCGCCGTACGAGCTCGGCCCGGTGGAGCTGGGGCACAATCTCGCGGCGCTCGTGCCCCGGCTGTCGACGGAGGCGGTGGTGGTGGTCGAGCGCTCCGCCCGCGACGCGCCGGTGGAACCGCCCGAGGGGCTCGAACTCGTCCGCCGCCGGGACTACGGCGAGACCGCCATCTACTACCTCGCGCCGTCCCAGTCCGCGTAGGGGTCCCAGCCCCCGCGCTCGTCCGCGGCGACGCCGTCGACGGTGACACCCTTGCCCGGGACCACCGCGCCGATCGGGCGGAACCCGTCCGGCAGCGGCGCGATCCCGCCGCCGGTCCCGCGCGGGAAGCAGGCGAGCAGGGCGTGATCCTCCCCCGCGCCGAAGATCTCCGGCGGCACCGCCGAGCCGCGGAGGTCAAGGCGGACTCCCGAGGCCGCGGCGAGGCGGCGGGCGTCGAGCAGCAGGCCGTCGCTGGCGTCGAGCATCGCGGTGGCGCCGAACGCGGCGGCGCCGGGGCCCGCGGCGAGCGGCGGATGCGGGCGCAGCTGAGCCTCGACCTCCCGCGGGTGGCGGGCCCGCACCGCGGCGGCGCGCGCGGCATCCGGGTTCCCCGCCGGGTCGACGGCCTCGGCGACGAGGAGGCGGAGCCCGAGCGCGGCGAGGCCCAGGTCGCCGCAGAGGGCGACGGCGTCGCCGGCGCGGGCGCCGGAGCGCAGCACCGGCGCCCGTCCGCCGAGGTCGCCGAGGGCGGTGACGGCGACCGTGAAGGTGGGCGAGACGGTCAGGTCTCCGCCGACCACCCCGCACCCCGGTGCCAGTGCGTCGCAGGCGTCGCGGAGCCCGTCGGCGAGCGCCTCCAGGTGCGGGGCAGGGGTAGCGGCGGGCGCGGCGAGCGCGACGACGAGGGCGGTGGGAGCGGCGCCCATCGCCGCGATGTCGGCGAGGTTGACCGCCGCCGCCTTCCAGCCGAGGTCGTACGGGCTCGACCACCCGGTCCGGAAGTCCGGGCCCTCGACGAGGGTGTCGGTGGTGACGACCACCCGGCCATCGGGCGCGTCGAGCACCGCCGCGTCGTCACCGGGACCCACGAGAGCGGATGCCGCGGGCGCGAGCCGCGGGAGGATCCGGGCGAGGACGGCGGCCTCCCCGAGCGCGCCGAGCGAGCCGAGCGGGACGCGCCCGTCCGCGCCGTCGACTCCCATGTAGTCACGCTAACGTGACGGCGATGTCGCGCCGCTCCCTCGCCGCCGTTGCCGCGGTGCTGCTCAGCGTCGTCCTGG
Source organism: Micrococcales bacterium (assembly GCA_016212425.1). Taxonomy (GTDB): domain Bacteria; phylum Actinomycetota; class Actinomycetes; order Actinomycetales; family Microbacteriaceae; genus Schumannella. The sequence continues at coordinate 2,514 of JACRGJ010000079.1, forward strand.
CCGGCTGCGCGTCACCCGTCGCCACGAAGCCCGCAGTGAAGGCGAACGATCCGCGCTGCGCCGCCGTGACCGTCCGCCTGCCCTCGGAACTCGGCGAGCTCGCGCAGCGCGAGACCAACGCGCAGGCGACCGGGGCGTGGGGCGATCCGATGCAGGTGCTGCTTACCTGCGGCGTGAAGGTGCCGGCGCGATCCACCCTGCCGTGCGTCACCGTCGACGGCATCGACTGGATCCGCGACGACTCGGCTGCGCCGACCTCCGTCTATACGAGCTTCGGCCGCACCCCCGCCGTCGATGTGGCGCTGCAGTCGGCGCGGGTCTCCGCGCTGACCGCGTTGAGTGCCCTGTCGGATGCGGTGTCCCAGACGACGAAGAACGGCTTCCGCTGCCAGGCGCCCGACGACTCCGGCGCGTCGCCCTCGCCGGCTCCGTCCTCGACCCCGACGCCCTGAGCGCCTCTCCCCACGGCCACCCCGAGCGGGTCACCGGACCGCCGAGCGGCCCAGGTCGATCAGTTCGGTGATCAGCGCGGGGTAGGACAGCCCGGAGGCGCGCCAGCACGCCGGGAACATCGAGATCGGGGTGAAGCCCGGCATGGTGTTGAGCTCGTTGACCACGAATCGGTCACCGGTGTAGAACACGTCGACGCGCGCGAGACCCGATCCGCCGATCGCCTCGAAGGCCCGCGCGGCGATCCGGTGCAGCTCGCCCAGTTCGCCCGCTGCGAGGTCGGCGGGGCAGCGCAGCTCCACACCGGGCGCGCCCCGGTATTTCGCGTCGAAGTCGTAGAAGCCCTCGCCCGTCAGCACGATCTCCCCCGCCAGCGACACCCGCGGCTCCCCGCCGTCGCGGCCCGACAGCACCCCGCACTCGATCTCGCGGCCCACCACCGCCTCCTCGATGAGCACGCGGCTGTCCTCCGCGAAGGCCACCTCGATCGCCGCCTCCAGCCGCGACCATTCGGTCACCTTCGACACCCCGACCGATGACCCGGCGCGGGCGGGCTTGACGAAGACCGGAAGCCCGAGCGAGCGGATGCGGCGGGCGAACAGCTCACGGCGGTCGTCCCAGTCGGGGCGGGTCACCGTCACCCAGCCGGCCACCTCGATGCCGGCGGCCTGGAGCACCGTCTTGGTGAAGTGCTTGTCCATCCCGAGGGAGGAGGCGAGCACCCCGTTGCCGACGTAGGGGATGCCGAGCAGTTCCAGCGCCCCCTGGATCGTGCCGTCCTCGCCCCCCGGACCGTGCAGGAGCGGGAACACCACGTCGATGTCGCCGAGCGACTCGAGCGTGCCGCCCGGCCGCTCGAGCAGCCATTCCCGCGCGGCGGCGGAGTCGGGAAGCCGCACCCGCGACCCGTCGTCGACGACGGTCGGCAGCTCGGCCGCGAGGGTGAGCGCGGCGGGGTCGTCCGCCTGCAGCGTCCAGGCGCCGTCCCGGGTGATGCCCACCGGGATCACCTCGTACGCGTCGCGGTCGATCGCGCCGAGCACCCCGCCGGCAGTCGCGCAGCTGATGGAGTGCTCGCTGGAGCGCCCGCCGAAGAGCAGGGCGACGCGGGTGCGGGTCACGTGCCTCCCCCTCCGCTCGCGGTCCCGAGCGGGGTGTTCCCCGAGCGGCTCATTCCCCGAGCGGCGCGGCATCCGTGGTCAGGTGCGGGGCGATGTCCCGCGGATCCAGCGTACCGGCGAGCACCTCGGCCACCTGCGAGACGATCGGCAGCTCCACGCCGCGCTCCGCGGCGAGCTCGAGCACCGGCGCGACCGAGGTGAGTCCCTCCGCGGTCTGTCGCATGTGGTCGACCACCTCCCGGTAGTTGTAGCCCTGCCCGAGCAGCCGCCCCGCGGTGTTGTTGCGCGACAGCGGAGAGCCGCAGGTGGCGATGAGGTCGCCGAGCCCCGCCAGGCCGCCGAGGGTCTCCGGATGCGCCCCGAAGGCCATCGCGAAATCCGTCATCTCCCGGATGCCGCGGGTGATGATCGATGCCTTGGTGTTCTCGCCGTAGCCGACCCCGTCGACGATGCCGATGGCCAGGGCGATGAGGTTCTTGAGGACGCCGCCGAACTCCGTGCCCACCACATCCGTCGTCACGTAGCTGCGGAAGTAGCCGTTCGTCGCGGTGAGCGCCACCTCGGATGCCGTGGTCAGGCTGGCCGAGGCGACCACCGCCGCCGTGGGCTGCGCCTTCGCGATCTCCAGGGCGAGGTTCGGTCCCGACACCACCGCGATCCGCCCCGGCTCGACATCGAGCTCCTGCAGGATCACCTCGCTCATGCGGTAGCGGGTGCCGCGCTCGACGCCCTTCATCAGCGAGACGACCGCGGCATCCGGGGGGATCAGCTCGCGCACGATCCGGAGGTTCTCGCGCAGCGACTGACTCGGCACCGACAGGTAGACCTGCGCCGCGCCCGCGAGCACCTCGGGCAGCCGGTCGCTCGCCCACAGGGTGCGCGGCAGGTCGATGCCGGGCAGGTAATCGCTGTTCCGGTGGGCCTGGCTGATCTCCCGGGCCAGCTCGGGCCGGCGCGCCCAGAGGCTCACCTCCGCGCCGCCGTCGGCGAGCAGCTTCGCGAACGTGGTGCCCCACGACCCGGCGCCGAGCACGGCGACGCGCGAGGATCCGGGCAGGGTCACCCCCTCATTGTGCCGGTGCGGCGTCCCCCCGGCGCCCCGCGAGGCGCTGAGCCTGAGCGCGTGTCACGGGCGCCCGAACTCCGACTGCCCGTGGGCGACGGGGTCGTAGCGCTCGGGCGGGGCGGTCTGCCCGCGCAGACCCTCCTCGAGAGCGGTGATCGCCGCCATCACGTACTCGGTCGCCTCGGCGAGCGCCGCGGGGTCCTTGGCGCGCGCGCGCCACGGCGCGAGGTCGATGGGCTCGCCGAACACGATCTCCACGGTGTGCCTCGGCAGCGGACGCAGGCGTCTCGACCAGCGCGGCAGGATGCGGTGCGCCCCCCAGTGCGCCATCGGCACGATCGGCGCGCCGCTCGCGAGCGCGATCCGCACCGCCCCGGTCTTCCCGCGCATCGGCCAGAGGTCGGGCTCGCGGGTGAGGGTGCCTTCCGGATACACGATGACCGCCCTGCCCTCGGCCACCTGCGCGCCGGCGACGGCGAGCGGATCCGGGCCCCGGCGCGACGCGCGCTCCACCGGGATGTGGCCGAGCGATCGCATCAGAATGCCGAAGACCGGCACACGGAACAGCGACGCCTTGGCCAGGAAGCGCGGCACCCGGCCGGCCTTCCAGACCGCGAGCCCCACGACGATGGGGTCGACGTCGGTCAGGTGGTTCGGCGCGATCACCACGGCCCCCCGTGACGGGAGACCGCGGGTGCCGACGAAACGGAGACGGAGGTAGGGGGCGAAGAAGGCGAGCGCCATGCGCGCGAACACCCGCCACCACAGGGTCCGCTCGGATCCGCGCTCCGCGGCGTCCTCGGCCACGAGAGCGATCAGCCCTCGTACACGAAGTCGGCGCCCAGGGCCGACAGCTTCTCGATGAAGTGCTCGTACCCGCGGCTGATGATGCCGAGGTTCGACACGGTGGAGGTCCCGGATGCGGCGAGCGCCGCGATCAGATAGCTGAAGCCGCCGCGCAGATCCGGCACCGTCACGTCGGCCCCGTGCAGCGGGGTCGGTCCCGTGATGACGGCGGCCTGCTCCAGCCGGCGGCGGGGCACGCGCCGGGTGACGGAGGCGACCCCGTCCTGGTGCACGACGATGTCGGCGCCCATCTCGATCAGCGCATCCGTGAAACCGAAGCGGTTCTCGTACACCGTCTCGTGCACGATCGAGGTGCCGTGCGCCTGGGTCAGCGCGACGATCAGCGGCTGCTGCCAATCGGTCATGAAGCCGGGGTGCACGTCCGTCTCCACCTGCACCGGCTTCAGGTGGCCGCCCGGGTGCCAGAAGCGGATGCCGTCCTCCTGCACCTGGAACGCGCCGCCGGCCTTGCGGAACACGTTGAGGAAGGTCATCAGCTCGGGCTGCCGCGCGCCGAGCACCGTGATGTCCCCGCCGGTCGCGAGGGCCGCGGCGGCCCAGCTGGCCGCCTCGTTGCGGTCGAAGATCGCGCGGTGCTCGTAGCCGGTGAGCTGGTCGACGCCCTCGATGAAGATGGTGCGGTTCGGCTCCATCCAGATGATCGCGCCCATCTTCTGCAGGATCGCGATGAGGTCCATGATCTCGGGCTCGATCGCCGCGTTCTTCAACTCGGTGACCCCGGACGCGCGGACCGCGGTGAGCAGCACCTGCTCTGTGGCCCCCACCGAGGGGTAGGGCAGCTCGATGTTCGTGCCGCGGAGGCCGTCCGGCGCGGTGATCCGGATGCCCTCGTAGCTCTTGTCGACCACGGCGCCGAAGGCCCGGAGGGCGTTGAGGTGGAAGTCGATCGGCCGGTCGCCGATCCGGCAGCCGCCGAGGTCGGGGATGAGAGCCTCCCCGAGGCGATGCAGCAGCGGCCCGCAGAACAGGATCGGGATGCGACTGGATCCGGCGAGCGCATCGATCTCATGGAATTGCGCCCGCTCGACGTTGGTCGGATCGAGCACGAGCACGCCGTCCTCGGGGGCGGCGACCTCGACGCCGTAGGCGTTCAGCATCCCCGTGACCACGCCGATCTCGGAGAGCGTGGGCACATCCTGCAGCACACTGCGGGTATCGGCGAGCAGCGCGGCGACCATCGCCTTGGTGACGAGGTTCTTCGCGCCGCGGAGCCGGATGCTGCCGTTCAGCGGCTTGCCGCCGTGGATGACGATCTCGCCCGAGCGGAGCCCGACCCGGGCGGCCGCCTTCTCGGAGTCCCTCGTCAACGAGCTGTCCTTGGTCAGCGACCTCGCCGCATCCACCACTGCTGCCTGCCTTCCGATCCGGCGGTCGCGCGCCGGAGCGGCGCCCGCCCCGCGGACCTAGTGAGTGTAGCCGCGCGTGAGGAGCCGGAGCCGGAGCCGGAGCGGGAGCCGGAGCCGGAGCCGGAGGGCGTCGTCCCGCCGGAGCCGGAGGGCGTCGTCCCGCCGGCACCGGCACGTTCGTCGGAGAATCGCCGCGAATCCGCGCCTCCGGCGCCGAACCGGGCGATATCTCCGACGAAATGCGCCAGGAGACGCTGCGGAGAGCGGCTACCGCACCGGGAGGGTGCGCGGGCGCCACGGCTCGCGGTGCGCCTCGAACTCGGTGATCCGCTCCTCCTGCCGGAGGGTCAGCCCGATATCGTCGAGGCCCTCGAGCAGACGCCAGCGGGTGTAGTCGTCGATCTCGAACGGCACGGTCAGGTCGCCGACGGTCACGGTCTTCGCGGTCAGGTCGACCGCGGCGGATGCGCCGGGCCGCGCCTCGAGAGCCGCCCAGAGCCGCTCGACCTCCTCCTCGGTGACCGTGCCGGCCAGCAGACCCTGCTTCCCGGAGTTGCCGCGGAAGATGTCGCCGAAGCGCGGGCTGATGACCGCCCGGAAGCCGTAGTCGCGCAGCGCCCAGACCGCGTGCTCGCGGCTGGAGCCGGTGCCGAAGTCCATCCCCGCGATGAGCACCGTCGCGCCGGTGTACTCGGGGCGGTTGAGCTCGAAGTCCGGTTCCTGCCGCCAGGAGGCGAACAGGGCATCCTCGAAGCCGGTCTTCGTGACTCGCTTGAGGTAGACCGCGGGGATGATCTGGTCGGTGTCGACGTTCGAGCGCCGGAACGGCACCGCCACGCCCTCGATCACGCTCACCTTCTCCATCAGGCGCTCACCTCCGCCGCCGCGACCGGCACCGCGTTCTCCAGATCCCAGGGCGAGGAGAGGGTGCCGCGGATGGCGGTGGCCGCCGCGACGAGGGGCGACACCAGGTGCGTGCGACCCCCCTTCCCCTGCCGGCCCTCGAAGTTGCGGTTCGAGGTGGAGGCGCAGCGCTCGCCCGGCGCCAGCTGATCCGGGTTCATGCCCAGGCACATCGAGCAGCCGGCGAAGCGCCACTCCGCCCCGAAGTCGGTGAACACCCGGTCCAGTCCCTCGGCCTCCGCCTCCAGGCGCACCCGGGCCGAGCCCGGCACCACCATGACCCGCACCCCCTCGGCCTTGCGCTGCCCGCGCACGATCGACGCGAAGGCGCGCAGGTCCTCGATCCGCGAGTTCGTGCACGAGCCCATGAACACCGCGTCGACGCGGATGTCCTTCATCGGGGTCCCGGCCTCCAGGTCCATGTACTCCAGTGCCCGCTCCGCAGCTGCCCGCGCGTTCGGGTCGGCGAACGCGTCGGGCGAGGGCACCGCCTCCGAGAGCGAGACGCCCTGTCCGGGGTTCGTGCCCCAGGTCACGAACGGCTCCAGCTCGTCCGCGTCCAGGTACACCTCGGCGTCGAACACCGCGTCCTCGTCGGTGGCGAGGGTGTCCCAGTACGCGACGGCGGCATCCCACTCCGCGCCGCGCGGCGCGTGCGGGCGCCCGCGCAGGTAGTCGTAGGTGATCTGGTCGGGAGCGACCATGCCCGCTCGGGCGCCCGCCTCGATCGACATGTTGCAGATCGTCATCCGCCCCTCCATCGAGAGCGAGCGGATGGCGGAGCCGCGGTACTCGAGCACGTAGCCCTGGCCGCCGCCGGTGCCGATCTTCGCGATGACCGCGAGGATGATGTCCTTCGCCGTCACGCCGGGCCGTAGCGCTCCCTCGACGGTGATCGCCATGGTCTTGAACGGCGTCAGCGGCAGGGTCTGCGTCGCGAGCACGTGCTCGACCTCGCTGGTGCCGATGCCGAAAGCCATCGCGCCGAACGCGCCGTGCGTGGAGGTGTGCGAATCGCCGCAGACCACCGTGATGCCCGGCATCGTGAGCCCGAGTTGCGGACCGACGACGTGCACGATGCCCTGCTCCGCGTCGCCGAGGGAGTGCAGGCGGATGCCGAACTCCGCCGCGTTGCGCCGCAGCGTCTCGATCTGGGTTCGGCTGGTCAGATCGAGGATCGGCTGGTCGATGTCGAGGGTCGGGGTGTTGTGGTCCTCGGTGGCGATGGTGAGGTCGGGTCGGCGCACCGGGCGACCCTCGGCGCGGAGCCCGTCGAAGGCCTGCGGGCTCGTCACCTCGTGGACGAGGTGGAGGTCGATGTAGAGAAGGTCGGGCTGACCATCCTCGCCACGGGCGACGACGTGCGCGTCCCACACCTTCTCGGCCAGAGTGCGGCCGGTGGGAGTCCTGCTCATGTGCTGATCACTTCCTGGTCGTGGATCGTCGGCCGAGGGCGGACTCCGCGACGAGGAAGGCCGGGGCTAGGCCTCGTCGCGGCGACGAAGGAGGAGAGGAAGGACCGCGCGCACAGGGGCGAGGCTACCACCCCTCCGTCCGCCGGACGGAGGGGCCGGGGCGGACGGGCGGGACAGCGCAGACGGCGGGACACCCCGACTGGTGCGGCACGACGCGGTCAGGAGCGGATCGCGAGCATCGGGTATCCACCGAAGCCGATCGTCGACCCGCTGGGCACGGCGGTGCCGGTCCCCGGCCCCACCCGGCGTTCGGTCCCGTCCGGGAACGCGACGGTCGTGCCGTTCGTGGACGAGAGGTCCAGCACGTGCAGCTCCCCGTCCTGCACGCTCAGAGCGGCGTGGGTCTTCGAGACGGACTTCCCGGGGTCCGCGAGAGGGAGGAGGGCGGCGCCCTCCCACCCCTCCGGAGGCCTCGGGTCGCGCCCGACGATCAGCCCCGAGGGGGACACCGGATGCGCGATCCCTGCGGCGCTGCGGAGGGTCCACCGGACCGCGACGGGCGTCGGCGGAGGCGCGACGGCGGGCGGCGGAGCGGCGGGCGGCGGAGCGGCGCGCGACACGAGCACCGTGTCCGAGGTGGCCGGGTCGCCGGTGGGCGGCGTCGCGGCGGGTGGTGTCGGGATCGCCGTCGGCAGGTCGGCGGATACGGCGTTCGGGGGCTGGTCGGGCGGCGGGGCGCCGGAGGGGGCGCCGGGCGGGCGGACGAAGAACGTCGGGGCGGGGCGAGTCAGCTTCCGGGTGCCCGAATCCGTGCCCTCGCGAACCCCGGGTGGAGCATCCGGAAGAAGGCCGGGCGGCGGGGTGATGAATCCCTCCGGCGGCTCGGCCATGCCCCTGCTCCGATCGATCGGTCTCTCCAGGCTACCGAACCCGCGGACCGCTCAGCGCGGCGAGGCGGACGCCTGTGCCGCCTGTGCCACGCGTCCGGCCCAGCGACGTGCGGCGGCGAGCCGGTAGCGGCTCAGCAGCCGGCGACGACGGCCGACGCTCCGGTACGCGCCCTGCGCGACCTCCTCCGCGCCGCCCCACGCGTCGGCGACCTCCGCGGCGGTCACCTCCCGACCCGAGAAGACGGCGTCGTCCGAGCGTCGGGCCAGCAGCACGACGCCACCGCCGAGGGTGCCCGGCAACTGCGGGCCGATCCGGTCGGCGAGCACCGGGCGCGTGAGCCGCTGGGGAGGGTCGTAGCCGAGCTCGCCGAGTCGGTCGACGAGCTCGTCCCAGGCTCCGGCGACCCCGGCCTCCGCCCCCGCTTCCCGCCGCCGAGCCCGGCGTCGCCGCTTGATCAGCCACACGACGAGCATCGGCAGGAACACGATCGCCGCGGGGATGAGGATGGACAGGGCCAGCACGAGGACCCATCCGGGCAGCAGGAAGGGCACCCCCTCGTCCTTCTTCGGGTCGTTGATCTGCACCGGGGTGATCAGGTCGTCCTCCCGATTCGGGGTGCGCGGGGGCTGGCGCACCTGCGGCTGCGGCTGGGTCTGCGGCTTGGGCACCTGATCCTGCGGCACGTCGGGATTGTCGGGGGTGGGGAAGAAGGGGACCCACCCCACTCCCTGAAACGGCACCTCGACCCAGGCGGTGACGTCGTCCCCGGTGACGGTCAGCGCGGCGCCGCTCGCGCGCTTCGGCGCGAACCCCATCACCACGCGGGCGGGGATGCCTTTCGACCGGGCCATCAGCGCGAACAGCGACGCGTACTGCTCCTCGTCGCCGACCATGCTCGAGCGGGTCAGCATCTCGGCCATCCGGTCGGCGCCGTGCCCGGCGCGCGAGGGTGCCTGGTCGCTCGCCGTCCCGTGACTGAAGAACCCCTTCGTCTTGAGCTCCTGCTCGAGGGTGCGCAACCGGTCGATCTGCGACGTCGCCCCGGCCATGATCTCGTCGGCACGTGCCCGCACCACGTCGGGCACGTTCGTCGCGGGCGGCAGTGAGATGTTCGCGGTCGGCACATCCGTCAGCGCCGCATCCGACGGCACCTTCTGGTTCACGGCGGTCAGTCGGTAGGTCTGGCCCCTCCTCAGTCCGGTGGTGAGGACCGCGGTGCCGCTGGCCGAGTTGTAGCGGACGTTCTGCGGATCCGCCGCCGGGCGACCGCCGAACGCGAACGACGTGGGGTACCCCACGTCCGGGATCCAGACGTCGCGGTAGCCCAGCACGGTGACCTCGACCGCGGAGGAGCGGCCCGGGGTCAGCAGCGCCGGCGGGGGGACATCGCGACCGACGAGCCGGAAGCCGCCGGAGCCATCCGTCGCGGTCTCAGCGCCGGCCACGGACCAGATGACGCCGTCGTAGCCGTCCATGGTGGCCAGCCGCAGGAGCTGCCCGCTCCGCAGCCCGGACACCCGGAGGAGATTGGTCTCGTCCAAGCTCTTCGTGTACCGGCGGAACGCGCCGAGCGGGGTCGGATAGTTCACCGGCTCCAACGGCGGCTGCACCCGCTCGCGCAGCACGAAGCGCTGCCCGGACGTCGGGGCCAGCAGCGTGCCTCCAACGCCTCCGACGGCGATCGCCGCTACCAAGATGATCGCGGTGCCGACCAGCTTGCGTCGCTGGATCGGGGCCCGAGCCCCGACCGCCAGGCGCGGCCCCGGCAGCCGGCGCCAGCCCAGCCAGACGAGCGAGACGGCGGCGAAGGCGATGCCCCGCACGGCCGCGAAGTAGGGCTGCTCGGTGCCGAGGAGCACGCCGGCGAGATAGACCAGGGTCGGCCCCACCAGCAGCAGAGCCGCCCGCCACACCGTGCGCCGTCGCTCCGCGAGCCATCGTGCGGCGAGGGTGACGCTCACCAGCGTCACCAGCCAGCAGGCCGCGTAGGGCACCGCGTTCACGTAGTAGGGCAGGCTCACCGGTGCCCGCAGGGTGACGAGATCCGCCCAGCCGAAGACCGGGCCGACGGCCAGTCCGGCGAGCGAGGGCAGGCTCGGGAAGACGGAAAGGATGCCCTGGGCGGGGATCGCGAAGGCAGTGCCGACGAGGAAGTAGCCCACGATCGCGACGGCCGTGGTGGGGACCGCGCCGATCCGGTACCGCGCGCAGGCGAGCGCGACGACGGTGCCGACGATCATGCCGCCCCCGCCTGCGAGCCGATAGCCCGGGCCGGGGAAGGCGGTCGAGAGGCCGACCACGCCGAGCGCGGTGAGGATCAGGATCACCGCCGCGTCCACCCACACCCGCACCGCGAACGTGCGCGGGGCGATCCGGGACCGCGGTGCGACACCGACCTCAGCGGGCGGCGCCGCGTTCTCGGTGGCGGGCGCGGCGGCGGTCACGCCATCCTCCGCACCAGGCGTTGCAGATCCGCCAGCGCCCCGACCGTCGCCAGCCGCAGGCCGCCGAGGATCGCCAGCGACGGCTCGGCGTCGAGGTCGGCGCGGAAGGCGACGGTCTGGCAGTCGAACCCGAAGAGCCGCTCGATCGCGCGCAGGTCGGCATCCGGCATGCGGGATCCGCAGATCACCATCGCGACGCTCGGAGCCGGAAGCCGCAGGGTCGCCGTGCGCGCGAAGTCGCGGGGGCTGGCGTGGCGCGCGGGCGTCGGGGCCAGGCGGCAGCTGTCGTCGAGCATCGAGGTGATCGTCGTGGTGCGCAGGACCCGGTCTTCGGCGACGACGTCGGCGTGGGTGTCGTCGCGCAGGATCTGGGCCGCCAGCGATGCGGTGGTCGACACCGCGAGCTCGAACTCGTCATCGGAGGCGTAGTGATCGCGCCGGGTGACGAAGAGCACGACGACCTGCGAGCGCCGGGTCTCCTCGAACTGGCGCACCATCAGCTGCCCGGTTCGCGCCGAGGTGCGCCAGTGCACGTAGCGCCGGTCGTCTCCCGGCTCGTAGGGCCGCAGGGCGTGGAAGGAGATGTCGTTGGAGGTGACCGTCTTGGTCACCTCGCCCTCGAGGTCGCGGATGAGGCCCGCGGTGGAGGTCTGCAGGCGCACGGTGAGCGGGTGCACGAACAGTTCGATGGGGTCGGTCCACCGGAGCGCTCGGCGCAGCAGCCCGAGCTGGTCGCCGCGCACCGACACCGCCGGACCCGCGGTGATCACCGCGCGGCGCTGGGTCGGCACGGCGAAGAGCTCCTCGTGCCGCCTCCCGGGCTCGAGGGCGGGGATCAGGAACTCGGCCACCCCGGCGCCCACGGGCAGCTCCATCCGGGTGGGCGTCGAGGGCCGCTGGCCCGCGTTCTCGACCTCCAGACGACCGAGCGCCCGCTGGCCCGCGGTGACCCGCCGCGGCGTCAGTTCCACGACGGCCCGGAAGGCGCCGCGGCCGAACAGGAAGGCCGCCGCGACGACGAGGGCGCCCCCGAGGGTCACGGCGAGGTAGACGAACTCCTGCCACCCGAGCGCGAAGCCCAGCGTGGCGGCGCCGACGGCGATCAGCACGACGAGTCCGCCCATGGGGGAGATCACCCCGACGACGGGCCGCGCCAGCGCCCCGAGCCGTCGCACCCCGAGGGCGAGGACCCGGGCCAGGACGCCGACCGGCCGCAGTCGCCGTCCCAGCGCCCGACGACGCTCGCGCACCGCGACCCGCCGCCCGGAGCGGGCACGACGCATCCCACCGCGGGCGCGCGGCGGGGCGGTGGTGGCGCTCACGCGGCGCGGTAGGCGGGCGGCTCGATGTCGACCAGGATGCGCGTGACGACGTCCTCGGCGGCGACGCCGGCGAACTCCGACTCCGGGTCGATGATGAGCCGGTGCGCAAGCACCGGCACCGCCAGGGTCTGCACGTCGTCGGGGGTGACGTAGCCGCGGCCCTGCGAGAGCGCCCAGCTCTTCACCGCCCGTGCGAGCGCCATCGCGCCGCGCATGCTCACCCCGAGCACGACATCCGGATGCTCGCGCGTCGCGGTGACGATCTGATTCACGTACTCCATCACCGAGCGGTCGACGTGGACGCCGCGTCCGAGCGCAGCCATCTGCGCCACCGACTCGCCGGCGATGATCGGCTGCACCCGTGTGGCGCGGGCGCGGTCGGAGGAGTCCATGAGCAGCGCCACGGCGGTGTCGTGATCGGGGTAGCCGAGCGAGGTCTTGATGAGGAAACGGTCGAGCTGGGCCTCGGGCAGCTTGTACGTCCCGGCCTGCTCCACCGGGTTCTGCGTCGCGATCACCATGAACGGACTGCCGACGGAGTAGCCCTTCCCGTCGACGGTGACCACACCCTCCTCCATCACCTCCAGCAGCGCCGACTGCGTCTTCGGCGACGCTCGGTTGATCTCGTCGGCGAGCACCACCGAGGCGAAGATCGGCCCCTCGTGGAACTCGAACAGGCCCTTGCCCTGGTCGTAGATCGTGACGCCGGTGACGTCGGAGGGCAGCAGATCGGGCGTGAACTGGATGCGGGAGGTGGTGCCGTCGATCGTGTTCGCCAGCGACTTGGCCAGCACCGTCTTCCCGGTGCCCGGGAAGTCCTCCAGGAGCACGTGGCCATCGGAGAGCATCGCCGTCAGCACCAGCCGGATCACGTGCTGCTTGCCCAGGATCGCCTGGTCGATGTTGTCGACGAGCTTGTTGAACGCCTCCGCGTACCAGCTCGCCTGCTCGTGCGTCACGGCCATGTCGTGCTCCCCCCTGTTCTCGCGTCCCGCATCAGAACGAGTTCCATTTCGCCGCCGAGATCGAAATGGTGAAATTCCTCGGGCCGGCGATGCGCACGAGGACCTCGCCGCCTTGCGTGACCGTGCCGTACCAGCCGCCGGTCTGATAGGTCCCCCCGTCGGACAGGCTCATCTGATTGGTCGTGGTCGAGCCGTTGGACCCGTCCAGGGTCACCGAGTAGACGCCGCTCGGGATGTTCTGCACCGTGAATCGCGCGGTATTGCAGTCCGGTGCGCCGTTGCTGCAGGTCTTCCGGTCGCCCTTGCCGACGATGGCGCCGCTCGGGCTCGGCGTGCTGTTCGCGGCGGTGTCGCTCGCCGAGCCCGCCGAGAGGCCGCCGGACTGCGCCGACACCTTCACGGTCACGCTGCCGTCCTTGACGCTGGAGGTGAAGGTGTCAGATCCGTTCCCCGTGCGCGTGAGGTTCTGTGGGCCTCCCTCGACGTCGATGGTGTAGGTGACCGGCTCGGTGCTCTTCACCCCACCCCAGGTGACCTTGACCGCGCCCGACCCGTTGCCCGACCCGGTCGCGGTGACCGTCGGCGGACCGTTGGGCCTGGGCCGGGACTGATTCGTCGAGGACGCGCTCGTGCTGGTTCCCCCGGGACCCGTCGCCGAGACGGAGAAGGAGTAGGTGGTGCCGACATGCCCGCGCACGGTCACCGATGTGGTCGCGCCGGACACGGTGGCTTCGGCCGCCCCGGAGACGAGCGCGCCCCCGGTGATCGAGTAGCGGTAGCTGTCGACGGCGCGCCCGTTGCCCTCGGACGGGGACCACTGGAGAGTCATCGACCCCGTGCCGTCGTCCGGCGCGGTGGCCGAGAACCGGGGGCTGCCGGGGGGGAACGGCGTGCCATAGGGCACCGCCTTGGCGCTGGTCCCGGATGCGGTCGAGCTGCCCAGCACGTTCCGCGCGGTCACCTGGAACTGGTAGGCCGCCCCGTTCCTCAGCCCGGTGATGGTCGCCGCGGCGGCGCTGGCGGGGAAGGTCTTCGACCCGCCTCCTGTCCAGCTCACGGTGTAATCCAGGATGGGCTCGCCGTTCGTCGTCGGAGTGCGCCAGGCGATGTCGACCTGCTGATCGCCCTCGCGCACGATCTGCACGGGCTGCATCTGCTCGGGAACGTCCCGCACGGTCACCAGCAGGCGGCCATCGACATTCCGCGAGCGGTCGCCGGTGGCATCCTGCACCGTGTAGGTGATGCTCACCACGCCGATGAACGAGGACCCCGCCCGGACCGTGACCTCGCCGTCCGGGGTCGAGGTCACTTGTGCGGCGCTCTCGGCGGCGTTGTCGACCTTCGCCGAGACGAGCTTCAGCGGCGTGCCCTGGTCCGCGAAGGGGTTGTAGTCGTTCGTCAGCACGTTCGTGCTGACCGGCTTCGCCCTCTGCGCCTTCACCTCATCGGTGTTCGCCTGCGCCCGCGGGCGCGTCGAGGGAACCGTGACGACGCGCACGGTACCGGGCACGACGAAGTCGCGGTACCGGATCTCGAAGGTGATGACGGCCGTGGTGCCGACGGGCGTCCCCTGGATCGCGCTCACCGTCAGTTCCGACCCGCTCAGCCCGCCTCGGATGCGATCGGTGAAGCCCGTGCCGCGGCTGTACTGGAACTGGCCGATGACCCCGCGGTTCGGATGCGTCGTCGCGGCCCGCAGGTCGACCGAGGTGGCCGCCTCGCCGGCCTGGACCGGCACTGTCACGCTGGTGAAGCTCGGCGGCACATCCGACTGGTCGGGATTGCCGACCGTGAGCGGCATGGTGATGATCGCGGTGCGCCCTGTCGGGTCGTTCGGGCCGTCGCCGTCGGTGACGGTGAATACCAGCGCCGTCGCACCGCGGAAGCCCTTCGCCCCGGAGAAGCGGATCGTGTCCTTGTCGACCGAGAGCTTCGACCCGTCGCCGCCGGTAGCGGATACGCCATTGAGGTCGGTGAGCGTCGCCGGCCGCCCCGACGGGACGATGAGGATGTCCTCGAGGTTCCAGGACTTCTCGGCGTTCATCGGCACGACCTGCTCGGGGAGCCGGGGATCGAGATAGGGCGCGGGGAAATAGTCGCCCTGCACGCGCGGCGGCACGATGATGAACGCGGTCGCCGAGAGACCCGGGTTCGCGGGGTCGGTGACGGTGTAGGCGATCGCGACCCGCTGGTCCTGCGCCTGCACGGTGATGCGCTGCGCCTGCGCCGATCCGAGCTTCCCGTTGGGGCCGTCCGTGGTGACCACGAGGTCGCGATCCTCGCCGTTCGGATTGAAGATCAGCGGGGCGACGTCGACGGTGTACGAGGACCGCTTCTTCAGCTGATCCGTCTGCACGTAGTAGTCCTGTGCGCTCGGGTACAGCGTCGGCGCGTCCCTCGTCACCCGCACGAGGATGAACGCGTCCGCTGCGCCCCCGTTGCCGTTGTCGATGCGGTACCGGATCGAGTAGGTCTGCTCCTTCTTCGGCGCACGGATGAGCACGCGCGTGCCGTCCACCTTCGCGGCCAGCGCCGTGTCGACCTCGAGCAGCTTCTTCTGCAGGGTGAGGGGGTAGCCGTTGGGATCGGAGTCGTTGAGCAGAGGCTGCACGGACACCGTCTTGCCGGGCTTGACCTGGATCTGGTCGTCGACCGCATGAGGAGGCGAGGACTCCTTCGGACGGGGGATGACCCCGATCCGCACCTCGCCGACCGCGGTCGCTCCGAGGCTGTCCTGCACGGCGTACCGGACGGAGTCGGTGCCGGCAGAGTTCTGGTACGCCTCGTAGACGAAGTAGTTGCTGGCACTGCGGATGATACGGCCCAGGGTGGGCGCGGCGGTGTAGTCCACGAGCGTGACCGAGTCGCCGTCGGGGTCGATGCCGTTCAAGGGGATGTCGATGCGCACCTTGGACCCGGCGAAGGTCCGCGCCGTCTGCGGCAGCGGCGCCGGGGGGCGGTTGCTCTTCGGGTCCTTCGGGGTCACGGTGAAGCCGACGTTCGCGGTGGCGCTCTCGCCGAACTGATCCCGCACCCGGTAGCTCGCCGTGTACTCCCCGGCCTGCTGCGGCGCCTGGAAGCGCACGGTGTCGCCGGCGGCGAAGACGATGCCGCCGTTCGTGACCCCCTGGGTGGCGGGCAGTCGTGGATCCAGGATCAGCGCCTCCTGGTCCGGGTGGTAGTCGTTCTCGAGCACCGGCACCGTGGCGATGTCCCCGGCGCGCACCGTGACCCGGTCGTCGACCGCGACGGGAGGCTGCCGAGTGACGATCGGCGGCACCGGCACCACGGTGACGCCGGCGACGGCGGAGTTCCGACCGTCCGAGACGGTGTAGGTGAACTGCGACTGCGCGGACAGCGGCGCCGAGGAGGAGACCCGGATGACGGTGTTGTTGAGCACCTCCACCTTCACCGACCCCTGAGTCGAGGAGGTGTCGACGGACTGGATCGCCAGTACCCCGCCGGAGGGCGAGACGTCGTTGTCGAGCGGACGGATCTCGGTGCTCTGACCCTCGCGCAGGAAGGCGGTGTCCTTCACGGGGACGGGAGGAGCGAGTTCCTGCGGCGGCCGGGCGATGTCGATCCGGATCAAGCCGAGGGAGGAGGATGCGCCCGCGCCGAGGGAGTACTGGATGTACACCGCCCCAGGGCTCTGCGCCGTCACCGCGATGGTTCCCGTGTCGGTATTGGCCACCACCGTCGCCGAGCCCGGCGCCTCCTTCACCCCGAGCAGCCGCAGGGGCGCCCCCGAGGGCGAGAGGTCGTTCTGCAGCGGATCCACCTGGACGGTGTCTCCGGTGAAGCCCGCGGCGTAGTCGGGAGTGCCGACGGGGTTCAGCGATCCGGCCGGCTTCACGTCGATCTTCAGCGTGCCCTGCGCGGTCGCGCGGCCGTCGGAGACGGTGATCGCCACCTGCTTCTCCCCCACCTCGCCGGAGGTGTGCTGGAAGGTGACCGTCCCGTCCGGAGCCCACCGCACCTGATCCGCGGAGGTCGCGTCGGCGCCGGCGAGGAAGATCTCGTCGCCGTCGGGGTCGATGAAGTCGCGGATGACGTTGTAGGTGATCGATTGCCCCGACTCCACGCTGACGGCCGCGTTGGCCTTCGGCTGGGGCGCCGGAGCCGAGTTCTGATCGTTCGGGACCACCCGCACATCCGCGGTCGTCTCCGCCGTGCCGTTCGGGCGTCCGTCGGAGACGGTGTAGCGGAAGGACGCCGAGCCGGCCGCGGCGGGACCGGGAGTGAACTGGAGCGCGCGCGAGCCGTCGATCGGGTCGAGGCGCCCGATCTCCGCGGGCAGGGCGGTGACGTCGGTGATGACGAGCACGTCACCGTCGGGGTCGGTGTCGTTGTCGAGCACCGACAGGATGGTCGTGCGACCAGGACGCACCCCGAACCGGTCGGGATTCGCCGTCGGCGGACGATTCTGCTGGGTGCGTTTGACCAGGGTGTCCTCGAAGGACTGCACCGAGGACTTCTCCTTGCTGGTCTCCTGCGACTCCTGCTCCTTCGGCGGGGTGATCTCGTCCCAGTTGTCCACCAGCCGCAACGTGTTCGAGAGCAGCCAGACGTTCCCCGTGTCGAGGTTGTTGAGGGCGATGACGTTCCTGTTGACCCGGAAGGCCAGTTCGTCGCCCGCGGTCTTCTGCTCGATGGTCGCCTTCACCGGAGCCCGGCCGGCGCAGGCGAGCAGGTAGCGCTGGGAGTCGGCCCACGCGGCGTGGACACAGCCGTCCAGGAACACCGGCGCGATCACGCCGTTCCCCTCCCGCGCATCCGGGATGTCGGCCGCCACCTGGGTGACCGACCCGCCGGCGAGGGGCACCTGGAACACCCGGTCGCGGCCGGCGACGACGGCGAAGGAGTTCTTCGCGCCGGACTGCTGCAACGCGAGCCCAGGGGCGGGCAGCTCCGTCGTGGGCCCGTTCTCGACGATCAGCCTCGATCGCGCGGGATCCAGCACCACCGCGGTGTCGCCGACGACCGCCAGCTGGCTCCGGGCGGGCACCGCCATCGGCACGGAGCGCGGCAGCGCGCCGGGACGGTCGAGCGTGTAGAGCCGGTCCCTCGTCGCCGAGACCGCCTTCACCGCCCCCGCCGGGGTGACGGCCGCGTGGCCGCCGACGCCGAGGCGCAGATCCGGTCTCTGGGTGCGCGGGTCGAAGGCGAGCTGATTCGACACGTCGACGGTCCACAGGGCGCCGTCGGACGGGTCCACCACCGCGATCGTGGATCCGCCGAAACTCAGCTCGGCATCCTGGGGGATGTCGGCACGCTGACCCAGGGTCGTGTAGGCCGGATCGATCCGCTCGAGCGTGCGACGGCTGCGGTTCTCGAGGAAGACGTCGTCGCCGTTCTGCAGGAGGTCGATCGATCCGGAGGTCGCCTGGGCCGAGCCGTCGAGCTCCTCGATCTGCCGGTTCAGCCGGCCCGCGAGCTGTTTCGCGCCGTTGGTGACCCAGACATCCTTCGAGGCCAGGTCGACGTCGGTGACGGGGAAGCCCTGGTGGAGGATCGCGAAGGTCACCGGCACGCCCGCGGCGACCGCGATGACCACCACCGAGGCGAGCGCCTTCCGCCCTCGGCTGAGTCCCCTGACCACGCCGAGACCCCGGAGGGCTGAAAGGCCGGAGAGAATCTTCAACGTCGTCGCAATCCCCCACGCGCGGCGGGTCGGCGCCTCGTGCACCACAGGGAAACTAACACGGGCTCGAAAAGCCCTGGGATGGGCAGCACTCCCCTGCTTCCACTGGCCGAGCACCCCGCGCCGCCGGGATCCCGTCCTGGGTGCGCCCTTACTCGGCTGCGGATGCCGGGGGTGCCTGATCGGCGGCGAGATCGAGCAGGGGGAGATCCTCGACGGTCACCAGGCGGCTGGCGATCGCGTACTCCACCAGACGCGCCCGACGGTGGGTGGCGAGCTTCCCTGCCGCGCCCCGGAGTCCGGGCACCCCCACCTTGTCCAGCTTCTCGCAGACGTTGTCGAGCTTCCGGTTGAACGTCGTCATCGGCCAGCCGAGGCGCTTCGCCGCAGCCGCGGAGCTGGGAACCTCCCCCCGGCCCTGCACCCGCCGCGTGAGCACGCTCTCCGCGAGCGAGAGCACGAGCTGCCGTTGACTGGTGGTGAGGATGACGGGCGCGATGGTGGTCGAGGTCGACATGGCGGCCGCCGACGTGGAGGTGTTGAAGAAGTCCTGCGCGGAGTGGATCGTGAGGTCGTAGGTGGTGGAGCCGGCGCTGAACATCACCGTCATCGTCTGGAACACGATCGGCAGCTTCGCGCCCGGCGCCAGCCACGCCTGCACCTGTCCGGTGCCGTCGCTCACCGTGGCGCTCAGCAGCGAGCCGACGTTCGCGAGCCACCACAGCCCGAAGTCCTCGTAGACGCGGAGGAACACCCGGTGCAGGTAGGGGTTGTCATCGATCACCAGGTCGCCCTCACGGCCCACGGTGAAGTCCCCGTCGAGATCGAACCATTCGCCGCAGAATTCGACCCGCGGCGCGGTCGGGGCGACGCTCGCGCCGCCCGGATCGGTCATGTCGCTCACGGCGGGTAGCAGGCTTCCGTCGTCTCGGAGGTCCGACCGGCGCGGATGGCGAGGATGTCCACGCACACCCGCGTGCCCGGGGTGACACCCGTTCGCACCACCATCGGCTCGGCGACCTGCTGCGTCGCATCCGGCTGCTCGCTCGGGGCCCAGCTGTACGCGTCCGCGTCCGCGACCGCGTCGAATCGGAAGGAGACGGCGGTGCCGTCGTCGCTGGGGGTCGCCGAGAGGAACTTCGGTCGGGGCACGGGGTCCCCGCCGAGGGCGCTTCCTCCGGATGCGGCGGGGCGCGGATCGGGGTCGGTGCCGCCGCCGGTGACCGCGACGGCCACCGCGACCACCGCCACGATCACCGCCGCGCCCGCCACGGCCAGAACCGTTCCCCGCCGCCGCCCCGGGGGGGTCGGGTCGGCGCCGCTCGGTGCGGCGCGTGACGCTGAGCCCTGGGGATCGACGACGACCGGCGCCGCAGACGCTGCAGGCCGTGCGGCCCGCAGCACAGTGCCCTCCTCCACCGCCGAAGGCCGGGCGTGGTTCCGGACGCGCGTCCGGTCGTCCGGCTCGACGCGCGTCGGCGCGGGAGGGCGCGCGGGCTGGGCGTCGACCGTGGCGACCGACCGCATCCGGGTCTCGTCCGCTCCCGCCCCGTCGCCCGCCGAGGCGGGAGCCGCATCCTGCGCGAGGGCCGGGACGTCGATGGTCGTGGCCGTGTACCCCAGCTCGAGTTCCACGCGCTGCAGCGCGCGGGCGAACTCCACCGCGGTCTGCCAGCGGTCCTCGCGACGCGGAGACATGCCCTTCTGCAGCACCGCGACGAGCGATCTCGGCACATCCGTGCGATCCATCGGCGTGATCCGGCCCCGCTCGATCCGCCCGATCAGGTCGAGCGCGCCGTTCCCGCGACCGGGCAGCTCGAAGGGCGTGCGCCCGGCGAGCAGGGTCCAGATCGTCGCGGCGAGGGAGAAGACATCGCTGCGGACGTCCGGCCGCGGATCGTCGGCGAACATCTCCGGCGGCGACCACGGCACGCTGAGCCCCACCGATTGACTCTCGGTGCTCCCCGCCGTGTCACCGTCCCGCAACGACCCGGTGGTGGTCGTCATCGCCGGCAGCTCGTCGACCGCCGAGGAGATGCCGAAATCGGTCAGTGCGGGCCAGCCGTACTCGTTGGTGAGCACGTTGGCGGGCTTGATATCGCGGTGCAGGATGCCGGCGGCGTGGGCCGTGGCGATGGCGCTCGCGAGCCGCACCCCGGTGCGCAGGGCGTCCTCGGCCGAGAAGCGCTCCCGCTTGTAGCGCTCCGAGAGGCTGGCGCCGGCGCAGTACTCCATGACGAAGTAGGGATGGTCGCCCTCGGCGATGTCGGCGCCGTGGATCGTGACGATGAAGGGGTGCGCCGACAGCTGCGCCATGAGGTTGGCCTCATCGACGAACGCCTTCCGCGCCGCGGGCGTCAGATCCTCGGCGAGCAGGACCTTCACCGCCACCTGCCGGCGGGGCAGGTTCTGCTGATACAGGAACACGTCGCTGAACCCGCCCGCCCCGAGCAGACGCTGGTAGACGAACCCGGGCAGGTCGGGCGCGGCGGATGCGGCGCGCCTCATCCGGACTCCCCCTCGAGGGCATCTTGACGGATGGTGAACTCGGCACCTCCGCCGAGGTCCAGGACGGTGCCGGGCATCACGATGGTGGGTTCGTTGCCGCGGAGCCGCTGGGGGGGCTTGCCGGGCTGGACGACGC
Source organism: Micrococcales bacterium (assembly GCA_016212425.1). Taxonomy (GTDB): domain Bacteria; phylum Actinomycetota; class Actinomycetes; order Actinomycetales; family Microbacteriaceae; genus Schumannella. Next base: position 23,592 of record JACRGJ010000079.1, read on the forward strand.
TCGTGCCGTTCTTCGAGCCGAGGTCGGTGACGATCGCCGCGTCACCCTCGATCGCGATGCGCACGTGGTTGCGCGAGATGTCGGGGTCGTCGGCGATCGTGACCAGGCGCGGGATGCTGCCGCCGGGGACCTGGCTCACGCTCGGGCCGCGGCCGATGATCACCCCGCGACCCAGCGGCTCGACCACCCCCGTCGAGGAGACGAGCGAGAACGTCGGGGAGCTCGGAGGGACCGGGACGGGGCCCGATCGTTCCCCCTCCGGTGCTGCGGCGCCGGGATCGAGGTCTGCAAGTCGGACTCGGTCCGCAAGGCCGGCGAGGTCCGCCGCGAGCACCGTCTCCCCGTCGTGATCGCCCAGCCGCGCGGCGTCGCCCGAGGGCAGTCGCACCGCGGCGCCGGCGACGGTGCGGATCACGGTGGCGCCGAGGCGATCGCCGTCCGGATCCGGGTCCCCGTCCTCGGTGGGCTCAGCCGTGGGCGACCCGGGCGCATCGCCCGGGCGACCGGCTCGAGCGCCGGACGGTGCTCCGCCGAGGCCGGGCGAGGCCGCCGGGACGCTCCCCGTCAGCGAGGGCACCGTAGCCGACGGGTCCGCGGCCGACGGGTCCGCGAGGAGCTCGGACGTGACGATCGTCACCTCGGCAGCGGGCGCCCGGTCGGCGGATGCCGGTGCCGCCGGCGCCGCGTCGACCGCTCCACCCGGGATCTCCAGGCGCAGGGTGCGCGCGTCCTCCACCACCTGCTCGGTCCAGGTCGAGACGCCCGAGCCGGATGCCCTCAGTTCTCCGCGCGCGGCGATCACGGTCATCCGCGCGGCCCCCCGCAGCACCACACGCAGGGGACCCGTCGACCAGTCCAGCAGGGCAAACCCGGGCGCGGTCAGGATGCCCTCGCGCACGACCTCCTCGAGGACACCCGCGAAGCCGTCGTCGGACGCGAGAAGCGCGGCCAGCTCGGCCGCGCGAGGGGCTCGGGAGGAGTCGATCGCAAGCACGCGGCGGTCGGCGATGAGCACGATCCAGTCGGCCGGATCAGCGGGCGTGTAGCGGATCATCGGAAATAGGCTCCTGCGGCATCGCTCATCGGCGGGGCATGGTGTCCTCGAGACGGCTCGCCTCGAGCTCTATCCGGTCTCGGGTCAGCGACTCGTGCCCGCGGTCGGCGTCGATCGTCTCCGCGTCGATCATCATGACCGTCACGTTGTCCGATCCGCCCGCGGCGACCGCGGCGCGCACGAGCCGCTCGGCGGGATCCGCGTCGTCCTCGCGGCTGGCGGCGATCACGCGGGCGATCTCGGTGTCGGTCAACTCCTTCGTGAGTCCGTCCGAGCACACCACGAAGCTCTGCTGACCGCGGGCCGGGACGAGCCAGACATCCGCCGCGATCTGCTCGTCGGCGCCGAGCGCGCGGGTGACGACGTGGCGCTCGGGGTGCACGGAGGCCGCCGCCGCGGTGATGACGCCGCTGTCGACGAGCTCCTGCACGACCGAGTGGTCGACGGTGAGCTGTTCCAGTCCGCCCTCGCTCCAGCCGTAGACGCGGCTGTCACCCACATTCACGATCATCCAGTGCGCGCTTCGCCCGCCGTCGGCGGTGACGAGAGCCACCCCCGAGAGCGTGGTCCCGGAGAGGGACTGCGCGCGGGGATCCCCGTCGCTGAGAGCGCGGACGGCGAGATTCGCCGCGCCGATCGCCTCGATCACTCGCGGCGGCTCGACGAGAGACTGCTCCGGGAACGCCTCCCGGACCGCGCGCACCGTCTCCTGGCTGGCGCGGTCGCCGTGGAGATGGCCGCCCATCCCGTCGGCGACGAGAAAGAAGGGCGGCCGGGCCAGAACGCTGTCCTCGTTCACCTGGCGCACGAGGCCGACCTCCGAGACGGCGCTCACCGCAACGCGGACGGTGCCAGCGCCGATGGCGATCTCGACGATGTCTCGTGTCGGCACGTGTCCCCCTTCCGACAACGGGGCCCTCCCGACGTCATCGGCGGCGCCGTCCGCCCGCGGCTCGCTCAGCCTAGAACACCGCGATTCCTAGCCGCGCTCGACGCTGTCGCGCTCCCGAGAGGCGTCGATCCGCATCTTGACGAGGCTCGCGACGACCGCGACCGCCATGGCGGAGAGGATGATCACCAGGGACAGCAAGGTGGGGATCGTCGGCGCCCACGCGATCGGCTCGCCCCCGTTGAGGAACGGAAGTTCGTTCTCGTGCATCGCCTGCAGGATGAGCTTGACGCCGATGAAGAGCAGGATCGCCGCGATGCCGTACTGCAGGTACACGAGCTTCTCCACGAGCGTGCCGAGCAGGAAGTAGAGCTGCCGCAGCCCCATCAGGGCGAACACGTTCGCCGTGAACACGAGGAACGGGCTCTGGGTGATGCCGAAGATCGCCGGGATCGAGTCGAGAGCGAACACCAGGTCGGTGGTGCCGAGCGCGACCAGGACGACCAGGACCGGAGTGAAGACGCGCTTGCCGTCGACCCTCGTGCGCAGCTTCGCCCCCTCGAACTCCTCCGTGATCGCCACGCGTGTGCGCAGGAAGGCGATCAGGCGGGACTCCTTCTCGTCCTCGTCCGCATGACCGGTGACCGCCTGGCTGATCGCGGTGTACACGAGGAAGGCACCGAAGATGTAGAACACCCAGCTGAAGCTCGCGATCAGCTGCGCGCCGATGATGATGAAGATCAGCCGCAGCACCAGGGCGATGATGATGCCCACCATCAGCAGCTCCTGCTGATACTTCCGCGGCACCGAGAATCGGGCCATGATCACGAGGAACACGAACAGGTTGTCGATCGAGAGGCTGTACTCCGTCAGCCACCCGGCGATGAACTGCCCGCCCTGCTCGGCGTCCCCGAGCACGAACATGAGGGCGGCGAAGACCACCGCGAGAGCGACGTAGAAGCTCGTCCAGAGGACGGATTCCCGTGTCGAGGGGATGTGCGGCCGTGCGAACGCGAGCACCAGGTCGAGCGTGATGATCAGCAGCAGCACCACGTAGGTGCCGATCTCGAATGGGAGGGGGAGGGCGGAGTCCACGGGATCCTTCCGGGGTCGGTGACGGATCGAGCGTCTCTCCCCGCATGCTCGCCCATGATCGGCGGTGGCACGTGCCCGCATCCGGAGCAGCGACGCTGGCGCCCGTGGTGACGGATGCGGGAGGACGGGATACTCCCCCTCGCGACGCCCAGTGTACGGGAACTACCCTGATGCCGGACCTCGATGCACGGGAGAGAACATGGGATTCGACCAGTACCACGAGCCGGCCGACGAGCTCTCCGCCGAGACCCGCACCCTGGTGCGCATGCTCTCCAGCCTCAGCGAGGAGGCGGAGGCGATCAGCTGGTACGTGCAGCGGATGTCGGTGGAGCCCGACGCGGATGCGGTGTCGATCATGGAGGACTCGCTCGGGGAGGAGTTCAAGCACTTCTCCATGGAGCTCGAGTTCCTGCTGCGGAAGATGCCGAAGTGGCGGGAGACCGCGCGCGGCGTGCTCTTCCAGCCCGGGGACATCACCGAGAACGGCGAGCGCGCCGAAACCTCGGCGGACGATCTCGAATCGCGCTGAGACCCCTCGGCGAAAGCGGATGCGTGAGGCCGTCGGGGGCTTCGCCGCGGTGAGACCCGCGGAGCCGATCGACACCGCCATCGACGCGGGTGACGGATGCGCCGCCGCCGCGGCGCGGGGCGGCTCCCGGGCGGAACGCGGACCCGCCCTGCTGCGCGGGGTGGCCTCCGCGGTGCTCGGGGTTCCGGCGACCCGGGTTCGGGTGCGCTCCGCGCGGTGCCCGGACTGCGGGGGCGAGCACGGAGCACCCTCGGCCACGGCCGGCATCCGGCGCGCGTGGCTCTCGCTCGCCCACGCTGGCCCCGGAAGCGGGGCGGTGGCGTCCGTGAACGGGTCGGTCGGCGTCGACGCGGTGCTCGCGGACGCCGACCCGGCGCCTCTGGTGCGGATGCTGCCCGGCACGTCCCGCTCGGACCTGCTGCGCCAGTGGACGCGGGTGGAGGCGGTGCTGAAGGCGGACGGGCGGGGACTGCGGGTCGACCCGGACCGCATCCGCTTCCTCCCCTCCTCGCAGGACGCCCGCGGCCCGGCGCCGCGCGGCGCGGCGGAACTGGACGGGACCTCCTACCGCCTCACCGAGCTGGTGCTCGACGGGATGCTCGTCACGATCGCGGCAGCGCGGGCAGGCGCCGGGTGAACAGCCACCGGTGCAGCGTCGGCTCGGCGGACGGGCCGAGGTGCGTCACGGCGAGGGCGGTGAAGTCGTCGGTGGTCGCGACGCCGTGGCGAAAACCCGCCGCCCACGCGCGGAGCAGC
>JACRGJ010000081.1 GCA_016212425.1 Micrococcales bacterium
CCGCGACGTCCTGCACGAGCTGGAAGCCGGAGAACAGCACACGCAGGTCGGCGCGGGCGAGCACGGTGAACAGCAGCGCCGGGCTGGCGGCGAAGAACGCGACACGGCTGAGGGTCACGTGCGCGCGCTCGCCGACCACGCCGAGCCGCGCGAGCAGCCACCCGGCGGCGATGACGACGCCGATGACGACGAAGCCGGTGAGCGCCTGCAGCACCGCCCCAGTCTTCCAGGGGTGCGTGCCGCGGGTTCCTCCGGATGAGGGGGCGCTGCGGGCGCGGATCGCGCGAGTCGGTGCCGCTCATCCGGAGGACGCCGCGCGGCCGGGCACCGCATCGGACGCGCACGGGGTCGCGGGAGGAGTCGCGCGAGCCCCGAACCCGAGGGCCTCGGCGCACCACCGATCCGGAGCCGCTCCGGCGATTCCGTGCGCCGCCGGGCCGGTGGCGCAACCGCGGTGCGCCGGATGCCGGACGGACGGCGGCATCCGCTCGTTAGCCTGGAGGATCGAGAGGAGGCGCACATGACCATCACCACGCCCAGCCCCCAGTCCATCGTCGGGGAACCCGAGGTCGTCGAGGATGTGGTGACCGACGCCTCCGATGCCGAGCACAGCGCCGCCTGGCAGGGACTCAAGGCCGCCGCGACCGCGCTGCAGGAGCTGCAGGTGCAGGACGGCAGCGTGCCCGCCGACAACGAGACGGCTCGCGGGCTCGTCGCGCGGATCGTGCGCGGCATCCGCGCCCTCGCGCCCGCCTTCCCGCACGACGCCGTCTACCTCGAGGCGTCGGTCGCCGACCTCGAGCGCTGGGCGTCGGAGGGCTTCGGGGTGCCGGACTTCTATGACTCGCTCGTCGCCTTCCAGCCGCAGGAGCACCGGATCGACGGCCTGCGCCACCTCGTCGTGTTCCCGATGTATACCCAGAACGGGTCGACCGACCGGCACGTCGAGGCGCTGATCGTCGAGACGATCTGGCCCGAGTTCATCGCCCGGCTCGAGCAGACCTTCACCAACCGGCTGTTCGTCTCGCTGCGGCTGATCGACTTCACGCCCGGCTACGACACGAACTCGGCGGTGCTGTTCCCCGAGACCGTCGCCATGCGGGAGCTGCCCACCTTCACCTGGGGGGCGATCTTCCAGGACCGCGAGGCCGCCCGCTACCGCCGGGTGGTGCGCGCGGCATCCGAGGTCACGAAGCTCGAGCTGACTCCGCTCGACGCGTCGATGCTCGAGGAGCAGGCGCTCACCGAGAAGACCTTCGTGATGTGGGATCTCATCCACGACCGCTCGCACATGCGCGGCGATCTGCCGTTCGACCCGTTCATGATCAAGCAGCGGATGCCGTTCTTCCTCTACTCGCTCGAGGAGCTGCGCTGCGACCTCACCGCGTTCCGGGAGTGCGTGCGGCTCGCCGCGGCCGAGTCGACGGACGACCTCGATCCTCTGGCGGCGGAGACGCGCGACCAGGCGCGGCGCGTGCAGCACGCGATCCTGTTCGACCGGATCTTCCGCTTCCCGCTCACGGGCACGCGGGTGCGCAACTACGACGGACTCGGCGGGCAGCTGCTGTTCGCGTGGCTGCATCAGCGCGGAGTGCTCAACTGGACCGATACCGCCCTGGACATCGACTGGCCCGCGCTACCGGATGCGGTGATCGCCCTATCCGACGCGATCAACGAGCTGTACTGGCGCTCGATCGACCGTCCGAAGACGGCGCACTGGCTCGCCGCCTACGAACTGGTGCGCGGCACGCTCACGCCGAACCCCGCATCCGCCTGGGCCCGCGGCCTGCCCGACGAGATCCTCGCCGGCCCGCCCAAGGGCTACACGGATGCCGTGCTCGACGACGAGTTCCCCCTCTCGATGTTCTACGAGGCGCTCGGCAAGAAGCTGCGCGACGTCATCGAGTCGACACGGGGCATCCGGGGGCGCTGACGCCGGACCCGGCGGGGCCGGGGGGACTGACCCCGGATCCGCAGACGACGCCGGACCCGACCGGCGCACGCGACATGGCACCGTCGTCGCGAGAAGGCACGTTCGGAGGTGTCAGTTCGCGACGAGGGTGGCAACTCGACCGGCTCGGCGGGCGCGCGTCGCGCGGCGGATCCGTACCTGTGGGCGTCGCCTCGTAGCGTGGGGTCATGATCGAACTGCGCGGCATCGAGAAGCACTTCGGCGGCCGCCCCGTGCTCGAGGACGTCGGCTTCCGTGTGCACGGCGGCCGGATGACCGGGTTCATCGGCGGCAACGGTGCCGGCAAGACGACGACGATGCGCATCATCCTGGGCGTGCTCGCGGCGGATGCCGGCACCGTCGAGATCGACGGCACGCCGATCGACGCGGGTGCCCGCCGTCGATTCGGCTACATGCCCGAAGAGCGCGGGCTGTACCCGAAGATGCCGCTCACCGAGCAACTGGTCTACCTCGCGCGGCTGCACGGGCTCGACGCCGCGCGGGCAAGGCGCTCCACCGACGACCTCGTCGACCGGCTCGGCCTTGGCGAGCGCCGCGACGAGCTGGTGGAGAAGCTCTCCCTCGGCAATCAGCAGCGCGCGCAGATCGCCGCCGCGCTGGTGCACCAGCCCGAGATGCTCGTGCTCGACGAGCCCTTCTCGGGCTTGGACCCGATGGCGGTCGAGGTGGTGCTCGGGGTGCTGCGCGACTACGCCCACGCCGGGTCCCCCGTGCTGTTCTCGAGCCACCAGCTCGACATCGTCGAGCGCCTCTGCGACGACGTCATCATCATCGCGCAGGGCCGCATCCGCGCCGCAGGCGACCGCGAGAAGCTGCGCGAGTCGCACTCGGGCCTCCGCTACGAGCTGACCGGCACGTCCGATACCGGCTGGCTGCGAGGGGTGCCGGGCATCCGTGTCGTGGAGTTCGACGGCGACTTCGCCGTGTTCGACGCCGATGACGGTGCCGCCGCACAGGCGGTGCTGCGCCGGGCGGTCGAGCTCGGCGATGTGTCGGGCTTCACCCGCCGGCGACCGTCGCTGGCCGAGATCTTCAAGGAGGTCGTCCAGTGAGCACGTCCGCTGCCACCGCATCCGGGGTCCGCGCCCCGAGCCTCGCCGAGGCGGCCTGGCTGGTCGCCCGCCGGGAGGTGCGCACCCGCCTGCGCTCGAAGGCGTTCCTCATCTCCACCGGGATCCTCGTGCTCGCCGCTTTCGCGGGCATCGTGGTCGGGGGGATCCTCTCGGCGAACCCTTCGCGCACGAAGGTCGCCGTCACCTCGGACGTCCCGGCCGCGGTCGCCCAGCAGCTGAAGGCGTCGGACTCTTTCGCCGTGCGCACGGTCGAGGGTCGAGCGGATGCCGACCGGCTCGTGCGCTCCGGCGCCGTCGACGCGGCCGTAGCTCGCGCGTCCGGACCGCTGGGCTTCCGGGTCATCGCCAAGACCGACGTGCCCGAGGGCCTGGTGGGGCAGCTGAGCGTGACCCCGCCGGTGAGCATCCTGGAGAAGAGCGGGCAGGATGCGCTCCTGCGCTACTTCGTGGCGCTCGGTTTCGGGCTGGTGTTCTTCGTCACGGCCACCACCTTCGGCTCGGCGATCGCGCAGTCGGTGGTGGAGGAGAAGCAGACCCGGATCGTGGAGATCCTCGTCGCGGCGATCCCCGCTCGCGCGCTGCTGGCCGGCAAGGTGGTCGGCAACTCGCTGCTCGCATTCGCGCAGATCGCCGTGCTCGCCGCGATCTCGGTGATCGGGCTGACGATCACGGGGCAGGGCCGCATCCTGGCCACGCTCGGCGGGCCCATCGTGTGGTTCGCGGTGTTCTTCGTGTTCGGATTCGTTCTGCTCGCGTCGATGTTCGCCGCCACGGGGGCCCTGGTGTCGCGGACGGAGGACATCGCCTCGACGACGACGCCCGTCACGATGCTGGTGATGGCGCCATATCTGCTGGTGGTGTTCGGCAACGCGAACCCGTTGCTCGTCGGGATCATGTCGTACGTGCCCTTCGGCGCGCCGGTGGGGATGCCGCTGCGGCTCTACCTCGGCACCGCGCAGTGGTGGGAACCCCTCGTGGCGCTGGTGCTGCTGATCGCGACCACCGCGGGCATGGTGGCGCTGGGGGCTCGGATCTACGAGCGCGGGCTCCTGCGGATGGGCTCGCGGGTCCCGTGGCGCGAGGCGCTCCGCGCGTAGCGCCCCGCGAGTGCCGCGTCCCGGGCGTAGCGCCACGGAGGTGCCGCGTCCCGGGTATCCCGCGCCACGGGAGTGCCGCGTCCCGGGTATCCCGCGCCCGAGCGAACAGCCGGAGTCCCTCGCAACACCGGAGATCCCCCGCGTCACCGCCGACAACAGCTGTTGTCCCCGCCTGGGAGGATGGGAGGCGATGACTCCCCTGCACGACCCCGAGTGGCGCGGATTCGCCAGCGACAACTACGCCGGCGCGCATCCGGAGGTGCTGGCCGCGATCGCCGACGCGAACGGCGGGCACCAGATCTCCTACGGCGAGGATGCGTACACCGCCCGGCTCCAGGAGGTCGTCCGCGCGGAGTTCGGGGAGCGTGCCGAGGCGTTCCCGGTGTTCAACGGCACGGGCGCGAACGTGCTCGCGCTCACGAGCGCCCTGCCACGCTGGGGCGCCGTCGTCGCCACCGACACCGCGCACATCCACACCGACGAGGGCGGCGCCCCCGAGCGGATGACCGGGCTCAAGCTGCTGGTCGTGCCCACCCCCGACGGCAAGCTGACGCCGGAGCTCATCGCCCGGGAGGCCTGGGGCTGGGGCGACGAGCACCGCGCGCAACCGCTCGTGGTCTCGATCACCCAGTCCACGGAGCTCGGGACGCTTTACACGCCGGACGAGATCCGCGCGATCGCCGAGTGGGCGCATGAGCGCGGCATGGCCGTGCACCTCGACGGCGCGCGCATCTGGAACGCGGCGGCGGCGCTCGCGGTTCCGCTGCGCGCGTTCACCGCGGATGCCGGGGTCGACATCCTGAGCCTCGGCGGCACGAAAAACGGGCTCCTCGGCGCGGAGGCGATCGTGGTGCTGAACCCGGAGCGCGTCGACGGGCTGATCTACCTGCGCAAGCTGGGCATGCAGCTCGCGTCGAAGATGCGCTTCCTCTCGGCGCAGCTGCTGACACTGATCGAGGGCGACCTCGGGATCCGCTCGGCGGCGCACGCCAACGCGATGGCGGCGCGGCTGCGCGCGGCGCTCGAGGACGCGCCCGGCGTATCGTTCGGGTATCCCACCCAGGCGAACGCCGTGTTCGCGCTGATCCCGCCGGATGCCGTCGCGCCGTTGCAGGAGCAGGTGCGCTTCTACACCTGGGGGGCCACGCCGGGCCTGGTGCGCTGGATGTGCGCGTGGGACACCACGGAGGCCGATGTGGATCGCTTCGTCGCCCTCATCCGCGGCCGGCTCGGAGCCTGATCCGCTGCCTCAGGCGACGCGCCGGATGCCGCGGAGCGCGAGCCCGGCCAGGATCACGGTGACGATCCCGGCGACGAACACCGCCGGGTAGCCCCCGGTCAACTGCACCAGCCCCCCACCGACCACCGGCGCGACGGCCTGCGGCACCGCGTTGGCGAGGTTCAGCACCCCGAGGTCCTTGCCGGCCTTCCCGGCATCCGGAAGCACCTGGCTCATCAGCGCGGTGTCGACCGACTGGTAGAGGCCGAAGCCGACGCCGAGCAGCGCCGACATCACCGACATGCCGAGGAAGCTGGGCACCAGCAGCGGCACCAGCATCCCGATCCCCATCGCCACCGAGGCCGCGTAGAGGAAGGGCTTCCGGCGCTGCACCCGGTCGCTCCACAGCCCGCCGCCGACGACGGCGACGATCGCGCCCAGTACCAGCAGGATGTTCAGCACCCCGATGCCGGCGTTGGCGGCGTCGCGCGACATCCGCAGGTAGTCGGTGAGCAGGTAGAGCTGGAAGGTGTAGATGGCGAAGTAGCCGAGCACGAACAGGAAGCGGGCGGTGAAGGCCCAGGCGAAGTCGGGATGCCGGCGGGGGCTCACCCAGAGGCCGCGCAGCCCGGCGCGCAGCGACAGCGGCTCCCTCGAACCCGTCTCGTGCCGCCGGGTGATCAGCGCGAAGCCGCCCGCCGCGATCGCCACGGCGAGGCCGAACACCGTGAAGGCGAGCGGCAGAGTGCTGGCGAGCCGGCCGGCGACGACGGTGCTGAGGGCGATGCCGACCATCACCCCGAACCCGGTGGCGGCGGATGCCCGACCGCGCCGTTCGGCGGGCACCCGGTCGGGCAGCACCGCCGAGAACGGGGCGAGCACGGTGTTGAGTCCGATGGTGACGACGATCCAGCCGACCAGCACCGCACCGAGGGAGGTGAGGTGCCCCTGCACGGATAGGGCGACGCCGGAGATGAGGCCGCCGAGGATGAGCCACGGCCCGCGCCGCCCGAGCACGCCGCGGGTGCGGTCGCTGAGGGCGCCGACCAGCGGCTGCACGATCATCGCGGCGACGAACGCGAGGCTCGAGACCAGGGTGACGTTGGCCACCTTGTTGGCGGCGTCGATGTCGGCGAGCTGGTTGGGCAGCAGCACCCCGCCGAGCGCGGCGTAGCCGCCGCTGACCACGACGGAGAAGATCGCCATCCCCGGCAGCAGACGCCGAGGCACCACCGGCACCGACGCGGCGCGGTCATCCAGTGCGACGGGCTGCTGACTCATCCTGATCCTCCTCGACCAGTGGTTCGGCACCGCACGCGCGGGCGCTCGGATGCCGCGGACCCCGTGTTGAGGGGGGAGGGCGGCGCCCGTGCAGTGCCGCTCACGCTACCGCGGGCTACACCCGACCCCGCCTAGGCTCGGCACGTGACGATCGCAACGCCGCGGCCCTGGCTCGACTCCTATGCCGAGGGGGTGCCCGACGACATCGAGATCACCGACGAGTCGCTGCTGGACCTCATCCGCTCCTCCGCGAAGGAGTACGAGCAGAACGTCGCGCTGGAGTTCTTCGGCGCCGAGACCACCTACGGCGAGCTCGCCGACCGCATCGGCCGCGCCGCGGAAGGACTGCGGAAGCTGGGGGTGAAGGCGGGCGACCCGGTGGCGATCATCCTGCCGAACTGCCCGCAGGCGGTCATCGCGTTCTACGCGGTGCTGCGCCTGGGGGCGATCGCCATCGAGCACAACCCGCTCTACACCCCGCGCGAACTGCGCCACCAGTTCGAGGACCACGAGGCCAAGGTCGCCATCGCCTGGGACAAGACGGTCGAGACCATCCAGGACTTCCCCGTCGACGTGAAGGTCGCCCACCTCGTCTCCGTGGACATGACCCGGGCGATGCCGCTGCACACCCGCGCGGCGCTGCGGCTGCCGATCCGCCGAGCCCGTGAATCGCGCGCCGCCCTCACCACCGCCGTGCGAGATACCGTCACCTGGGAGCAGCTCATCTCGGGGAAGCGGATCGCCAAGAAGCACGAGCGCCCCACCGCCGACGACATCGCGGTGATCCAGTACACCTCCGGCACCACCGGTGCGCCGAAGGGCGCCGTGCTCACCCACCGCAACCTCGTGGCCAACGCCGCGCAGGCGCGGGCGTGGGTTCCGGATGTGGAGCGCGGCACCAGCGTCGTCTACGCCGTGCTCCCCCTGTTCCACGCCTACGGGCTCACGCTCTGCCTCACCTTCGCCATGAGCATGGGCTCGCGGCTGGTGCTGTTCCCGCGCTTCGACCCCGACCTCGTGCTGCCGGTGATGAAGCGGCGCCCGGCGACGTTCCTGCCCGCGGTGCCGCCGATCTACGAGCGGCTCACCCTGGCGGCGAAGGAGAAGAAGGTGTCGCTGGAGGGCATCCGCATCTCCATCTCGGGGGCGATGGCGCTGTCGCAGAAGGTCGTGAAGCCGTGGGAGGAACTCACCGGCGGGTACCTCGTGGAGGGCTACGGCCTGAGCGAATGCTCGCCGGTGATCGCCGCGAATCCGGTGGCGGAGAGCCGCCAGATCGGGTCGATCGGCCTGCCGCTGCCCAACACCGAGGTGCGGATCGTCGACCCGGACGACCCGGCATCCGATCGCCCCGACGGCGAGCCCGGCGAGCTGCTGGTGCGCGGGCCGCAGGTGTTCCAGGGCTACTACCGCAAGCCCGAGCAGACCGCCGAGGTGTTCCACGAGGACTGGTTCCGCACCGGCGACATCGTCACGCTGGACGGGAGGGGCTTCCTGCGGATCGTCGACCGTCAGAAGGAGCTCATCATCACCGGCGGCTTCAACGTCTCGCCGACCGAGGTCGAAGACGCTCTGCGCACGCTGCCCGACGTGGCCGATGCCGCGGTCGTGGGGCAGCCGGACGAGCGCGACGGCGAGCACGTGGTCGCGGTGGTGGTGCCCAAACCGGGCGCGAGCCCGGACCCGGATGCGATCCGCGCGGCCATGCGCGAGCAGCTCGCCGCCTACAAGGTGCCGAAGCGGGTGGTGTTCCGCGACGAGCTGCCGAAATCCCTGATCGGGAAGGTGCTGCGGAAGAAGGTGCGGGAGTCGCTGGGGGACGAGTCCCGACCCGGTGATGCCGCATCCGAGGATGCGGATGCCTGACCGGACGTGAGCCGATCGACGCCGTCCCCCGCCGATCCCGCCGAGCGCATCTGCGTGTCGTGCGGCCGCCGCATCGCCTGGCGCCGGAAGTGGGCGCGCGACTGGGATCGGGTGCGGTACTGCTCCGACGCGTGCCGGCGTCGAGGCATCCGACCCCTCGACCAGCGCCTCGAGGACATCATCGCCGAGCACCTGAGCCGGACCGGGTCGATGGCGGACGTCGCGGACGCCGCCCGTGAGCTCGCCGCCGCCGAGGGGGTGCCCGAGGCGGAGCTGACCGAACCCGCCCGCCGCGCGGCGCGTCGCCTCGTCGCCGCCGGCCGCGCAGAGCTCGTGCAGGGCGGCCGGGCCGTCGACCCGTCGACCGCGCGCGGCCCGTTCGGGATCCGCCGCCGCTGATCTACGCTCGCGCTGAGAGCCGCCCGCGCGGGACGGCGACAGCCCGCGCATCCGGCTAGCGTCGAGGGGTGCGATTCGGAATCTTCATCCCCCAGGGCTGGCGTCACGACCTCGTCGGCATCGAGCCCGCCGACCAGTGGCGCCGCATGCGCGAACTCGCGATCGCGGCCGACGAGGGGCCGTGGGAGTCGCTCTGGGTGTACGACCACTTCCACACCGTCCCGGTGCCGAGCGACCAGGCGACTCACGAGGCGTGGACGCTGATGTCGGCGTTCGGGGCGGTGACCGACCGCATCCGTCTCGGGCAGATGTGCACCTGCATGAGCTACCGCAACCCCGCCTACCTTGCGAAGGTCGCCTCGACCGTCGACGCGATCTCGGGCGGGCGGTGCGAGATGGGCATCGGCGGCGGCTGGTACGAGCACGAGTGGCGTGCCTACGGCTATGGATTCCCGGGCGTGGCCGAGCGCCTTGGCCGCCTCGACGAGGGTGTGCAGATCATGAAGCAGGCGTGGGAGACCGGGGAGGCGACGCTCGAGGGGAAGTACTACCAGGTGGACGGCGCGCTGGTTCATCCGCAGCCGCTGCAATCGGTCGGCGACGCCGAGCAGGGCATTCCCCTGTGGATCGCGGGTGGCGGCGAGAAGGTGACGCTCCGGATCGCGGCGCAGTATGCCCAGTACACGAACTTCGCCGGCGACCCCGAAGCCTTCACCGCGAAGAGCGAGATCCTGCGCGGGCACTGCGAGCGCCTCGGCACCGACTTCGACGCGATCGTGCGCAGCTCGAACTACAACGTCGTCGTCGCCCGCACCGAGGCGGAGGTCGCCGAGCGGCTCGACGTCATCGAGGCGCGGGTGCGGCCCTACCTCGGCGAGAAGACCGACGCGTTCATGAACGAGTACCGTTCCGACGCTGCGCTCGGGGTGGGCACCCCGGAGCAGATCGTCGAGCGACTGGCCCGGATGCGCGACCTGGGCATGACCTACGCGATCACTTACTTCCCCGAGGCGGCCTACGACCGGTCCGGCATCGACCTGTTCGAGGCCGAGGTCGTGCCCGCGCTGCGATGACAGCGGCCCGGCGCGAGCGGCCGATCCCGTCCGCTGTCTCGCAGCTCGCCGCCGCGGCGGGCCGGGATCAGGATGCCGCCTCCGCGCTGTGGAAGGCGGTGTTCGGGCTTGACGCGTGGTTCTCGATCCCGCGCGGCGAGGGGCAGACCGTCCAGCCGCTGGTGCTGGAGGTCGACGGCGCGGCGACCCTGCTCCTGTGGACCTCGGACGACGCCGCGATCGAGGGCGGACGGGCGCTCGACGTGCTCGGCGACGCCGAAGATCCGACGCTCCTGTCGATGCCGTCCGCCGGCGTCGTCGAACTGGCGCCCGGATACGCGGAGGCCGGCATCCGCCGCGTGCTGTTCGACCACGGTGCGACGCCGTTCCTGGTGGAGATGAACTCCCTGCCGCGGTTGCGGCAGGAGTCGCTCGACTCCGGGGTGTGACCCCTACCGCCCCGCGGCCCCGAGCCGCGGCGGTCCGACGCGGGCGATCCCCATCCGCCGGGCGACGAGGGAGATGACGACGATGACGAGCGCCAGCGATCCCACCCCGATCAGCACGAGGGGGCTGCCGACCCCCGCCCCGCGGCTGAACGCCGAGCCGACGTCGCCCCACAGGGCCACCGGCAGCAGCAGCACCGTGTTGTTCACCACGTGCACGACGATCGTCGCCTCGAGGCCCCCGGTGGTCCAGGCGAGCACGCTCCCGGCGAGACCGAACGCGAGGTAGAAGACGTTCAGCCACGGGTCGGTGGCGAAGTGCAGCGACATGAACACGACGGTCGGCACGAGCGATCCGACGGCCCAGGCCAGCGCGGGGATGGGGATCCAGCCGGCGATCGCCCGGACGGCGACCCCGCGGAAGGCGTACTCCTCGCCCGCGGACTGGAACGGGGTGGTCAGCAGCACCGCGATCAGCATGAACAGCCAGTCGGGCGAGAGCCGCAGCTCCCCGAGCCCGCCCTGCAGGGTGGTGTCGAGCACCAGGTAGCCGATCCAGATCGGTCCGGCGATCGCCGAGACGACCCCGAACCACTTCCAGCGGAAGCCGCCCGCCACCGACGAGAGCCAGCGCGGACGCTGCCGGGTCCAGGCCCACTGCAGCAGGAACGAGATCGGGATGAGCGCGGCCAGCGAGAGGTTGTTGGCCAGGAACAGCACGGGGGTGATCGGGACATTGCCCTCCCTGTAGTCCTCGAGGGCGGTGCGTCCTGATGCCAGGTCGACGACCACGCCGATCACCCCGAAGAGAGCGGCGGAGGCGACGAAGGCGACCGCGAGGGAGACCAGCAGCAGCAGGTTCCGCCACCAGCTGTTCCGCGGGGTGCGCAGGAAGTGGAAGTACGGCGTCGGCGCGAGGGGAAGCGGCGAGCGCGGCGGATGCGGCACCGCCCCCGCGAGGGCGCCCTGGGCGGCCGCGGCGACCCAGCGGCGCGGATCGGTGAGCGCGGAGGCGCCGCCGTACTCGGCCGCGGTGACGATCCGGTCGATCCCGTCGGCGGCGAGCGCGGTCGGGGGCAGGGTGCTGCGCCCGGCGATCGCGAGGGTGCGGATGCCGCGGGCCCGAGCCCGGCGGGCGAGGGCGACGGGCGCCTTGCCGAGCGCGGTCTGCTCATCGATGGAGCCCTCCCCCACGACCAGGAGCGCGACCCCATCCAGCGCGGCCTCGATCTCGAGCAGCTCGGCGAGCTCGTCGAGGCCTCCGCGCGGTTCGGCGCGCAGCGCCGCGCGCAGTCCGCCGCCGAGGGCCCCGGCGGCCCCGCCCCAGGCGCGGCCGTCCGGACCGGCGTGGTCGAGGTCGATCCCGGTCGCCTCCCGGAGCACCCGCGCCCAGGA
>JACRGJ010000082.1 GCA_016212425.1 Micrococcales bacterium
CCGCGTCCCCGGTGGCCGCGCCGCGGTACAGTCCCGACAGCGCACGGACCTGGCCGTCTCCGCGATCGACCCCGGCACGCTCGGCCTGCTCGTCGACCGGATCCGCGAAGCGCTGCAGCCTCCGGTCGCGGCGTGACGGTGAGGTACACTCGGTCGGTCGTGGTCATCCCCCGCAAGTTCCGCTGGGTCTTCTGGGACGTCGACCCTGGCACCCTCGATCTCGCGCGCAACCAGGACTACATCCTCGGGCGCGTGCTCGAGCGAGGCACGATCGACGAGGTCCGCTGGGCGATTGCGGCCTACGGAATGCCGGAGATCCACCGCTTCCTGCGGGACCGTGGCAGTCCGGAGCTGAGCCGGCGCACGGTGCAGTTCTGGCGTGCGGTGTTCAAGGCGGAGAAGGAACGATGGCCCGAGCCCGCGGCCTGGCGAAGAGACACCGGCGCGCCCTGGATCGACTGAGGACCGTGCCCGGCCTCGAGCACTTCTACCTCGCCGGTGGAAGCGCTCTGACGGCACACCTCGGGCACCGCCAGTCCGACGATCTGGACCTGTTCAGCGTCTCGGCCGACGTCGACCTCGAGGTCGTCCAACGTGCGATCACGACGCGCGACCGGGACGCCGTCGTCGTGGACGTCTCCGACGTCTCGCTGCGCCTGCGGATCGCCGGCATCCCCGTCGACATCGTCCGCTACCCGTACGCGCCGCTCGATCGCCCACGGCCCACTGCCGGCGGCTTCCCCGTCGCGAGCCTACGCGACGTCGCCGTCATGAAGCTCGCCGCCATCGCGCGCCGAGGCCTGAAGCGAGACTTCTGGGACCTGCACGAGATCCTCTCGGCCGGACTGACCCTGCGCGCCGCCACGAACGCGTACCGCCGGCGCTTCCGCCGGACTCACTCGGACCTGTACGCCGTCCTGCGTGCGCTCACCTTCTTCGACGACGCCGAGGCCGATCCGGCGTTCCCGCGCGGCCTGACGCGCAAGCACTGGGAGGCGATCAAGCGGTACTTCCGCGCCGAGGCGCCAAAGATCCTGCGCGCCCGCTGAGGAGGGCGATCACCCATCCAGCCCGCGCTGCACGGGCCGTCGACCGCGACGATCTCCGCGCAGGTACACGCGGTCGCGCCAGCCCTACTCCGATCCTGGGAGTGCCGCGCTCGTCCCGGGTGCCGCCTCGCGATCCCCAGTGGGAAGACCCCCCTTCGGTGTCGAGTGGAGGCGTCTTTGCTTCTCGCTCTGATGCCACTCCAGGGCCTCTGGCGCGTCGAAGAACGTCAAGAGGTCACCGCGCAACCGCTTCAGCGCAGCCTTCACCTCGGCCGGAGTCGCGTAGAAAAACTCGCGGTGCGCGTTCACGAGGTTCACGCGCCGGTCCGCGAACTCCTTGTGCAGCTCCGTCTCGATGCCGACCGCGTCCTCGCTGAAGAACAGCGCGTGCAGATCAAAGCGGAACGGAACGGAGGCATCGCCCAGCTCACGCACGCGGTCCATCGGTTCGAGACGGCGGGTCATCCCGATCTTCACGACTTGCTCGCCGAAGGAACCGATGTTGGAGATCACGTACACATGCCCGGCCCGGATGTTGGCGGCCCGGCGCACGACCCCGTCAATGGCCTGCTGGATCTCGACGAGCTTCTCTTCGGCCTTCGCGACGGCGGCGGGGTCGCCCTTCGCGCGCAACGCAGCGAGAGCGGCTTCGTACTGGGCCTTCTCTTTCTCCAGCCGCTGCTGCTCGCGCTCGAACTCCCGCTTGGCCGCCTCTTCCTCCTTGAGCTTCGCGCGCTCCTCGCGCTCGCGCTCGCGCTCCTCCGCGAGTTTCGCGGCGAAGTCCGCGGTGAGCTTCAGCTCCCGCACGCGGAGGTCGTGGTAGGCGTCCGTCACCCCGAGCTTCATGCTCGCTCCGAGCTTCGCGATGATGGCCCGCAACTTGTCGAGCCGGCCGATCGCCGCCTCCAATGTGTAGGGCTTGAGGGTCCGGACGACGTTGTCGGCTTCGTTGTTGTATGCACGAAGGATGAGCTTGCCGAAGTCGGCGACCATCCTGGCGCCTTCCTTCTCGGAGCCGTTGATGACCCACTTCTTCGTACTCGTTACGGCGCCGCCGGTCTTCACGCACTCCTTCATCGCCTTCTCGATGTCGCCGAGGAGGTCCTCGTACTCGGCCGAGGAATCGAGCGGGTGGGAGTAATCGTAGATCCCGACCTCTTGGAGAATGATGGCGTCGGAGGTCTCGACGACTTGCTGGCGGAGCGCGTCCAGCTCGGCACGGAGAGCCGCGACCCGTTCTTCGAGCGCCGCGGCTGACCCGGAAGGAGGAGGAGGAGGCGCGGGCGGCTGGGCAGGTGGGGGCGCAGGCGGCATCACACCAGGCCGCACGTGGCCGGTCCACGTCTGACCGTCCCACCACCGCACCGCGGATGCGTCGTGCGGGTCCGGATACCACCCGGCGGGCGTACTCAAGTGGCCACCCACTGCTCGTCGGCGGTCAGCGGTTCGACCGGCTCGAAGCCGGCCGTCTTCTTGAACTTCATCCGGTGAGGGAAGTTTTTCATCGAGTCGGACGGGTCAATCGTGGCGAGGTTCAGGCGTCCGACGACATCCCGCAAGAAGTTGACGCCAAGCAGCGTGACGGAGCCCGGGTGGCCGGTGCTGGAGTCGAGCCGGGTCGCCCGCACGTTGACGATCGCGCGCGACACCGGGAGTACAGCGAACGTCTCGCGTGCCATGCGCATCGCGCACGAGCACACGTGGTCCTGGTAAAGAGCCCAGTATCGGCCGGCGGGCATGTCCTTGTTCGAGACCTTGCCGCCAGCCGTGAGCTTCAGCTCCTCCTTCGGAACG
>JACRGJ010000084.1 GCA_016212425.1 Micrococcales bacterium
CTTCGTGTACGACTACTCCGACCAGCGCCGCGTCAAGACCGGCGGCGGCGAGACGGTCCTGTACGTCTCGGACGCCTTCGAGCTCCGCGACACCGAGGCGACGAAGTGGCTCACGGTCGGCACCGAGCGCCTGCTGCGCGTCACGACCGAGGCGGCGGCGACCGAGGTGTCCTTCTACCTGCAAGACCACCTCGGCACGAGCGCGATCGTCCTCGACGGCGAGGACTCCGAGCCCCGCGTCGCGAGCACGAGCCTGCCGTACGGCGCGACGGAGGCCGAGGTCACAAGCGACCCCGGCTTCGAGGCGGAGTACGAGTTCACGGGCAAGGAGCGCGACGAGGAAACCGGGCTCGACTACTTCGGTGCACGGTACTACGCGGCGAGGCTCGGGAGGTGGGTGAGCCCGGATCCGGTGGCGATCCACTGTCCCGAGAGCGTCCTGGACACAGGCATGATGCCGCTTTCCTATGCGTACGTCCGCGACAACCCGATCCGGCTCGTCGACCCGGACGGCAACAATCCGGTCGAGGACTGGCGGACGCGCCCCGTCGACGTCCCGGTGGACGCTCAGCCCGAATACGACGACCAGGGCCAGGTGCACCACTACGCCTACCAAGGCGACGACGGGCGCCTCACCATCTTCCGACCAGACGGCACCGTCCTCGATTCCGTCCTCAACGAGGAGACCGTTCAGCTCGGAGACCTGATCGGCGTCGGTGGGGCAGGCCGGGCAGGACTACGGGCGGCGGGAGGTCGTTTCGTTCAGAACCGCACGCTGGCCGCGGTCGGCCGGTGGGTGAAGCGGCAGGTCAGTAACGCTCTGAGGCTTGTTCGTCGCCCGGCGAGAACCGCCGCAAGGGGTGCACCCAGGCTGCTGTCGCAGTTCACTGGGACGACGGTGGATGCCGTTGTCGCGAGCGCCGGACGACTCAGACCCGGTGGCCAGATAGCGGAAGGCGCACGCGCCATCGCCAAGAAGCTCGGACACGCACAGTCCGGTGGCTACACCTCCGCATTTGCTGGAGTAAGGCCAACACAAGCGAACGCGGAGGCGATCATTCGGAATACCCTACAGAACCCGGCACGCACATTTTACGGCGACACGACCATCGACGTCTACAACGCGGCCGGACAGGGAGTTCGATTCGATCGAGCGACAAACGCCTTTAAGGGCTTCCTCGAAGCGGGGCAGGCGACACGATGAGTTCATCAAGCATGACCGATGACGCACGAGCGCGCCCCGACCTATTCAAGTGGAACGGGCGAATGGATCAAACCGAGCTCGAGTCGTGGCTCGCGAGCAACAAGTGGATTGGATCGTGCCCGAGGGATCTGCTGAAGTTCTGGCAGGAGACCGGGGGTGGGGATGTCTTCGAGACAGAGACGATTCTTGGCCCGCTGGGCGATCCACCAATGGGTGATGATCTCGCGGCGGTCAACCGCGAGATGAGGGAACGCGGCATGCCAGAGAGGTTTCTTGTCTTCCACGTCGGACTGCTGACAACCGCCGTCGACACGGCATCAGGAGACTACGTCGAGCTGACACCAGAGCTGTTCCGCGTGGTCCGGCGCTTCGCGTCGCTGGAGGAATGGTACAGAGCCACTCTTCGGGCTGAGTACGGTCAACGATACGGGCTCCGGTGACGACGCTGTCGGATTCCACTTGCCATGCCGCCAGGCATCTCGGCCCACCCGAGCTTCACTGCCCTCCGGGCCTGCAGAAACCTCGAAAAGACCATAAGACCCGCGGTCGCGAACAGCGGTGTCACACATCACGCCGACGGTGGCCTCGTGGCAGCGCGGGTCGTGCCACTGTTTCCCGATCCCGGCAGATGCACCCCGAGGGGCGATTGACAGCTCGGGACGCGAGGCAGACAAACGGGGGAGGGGCGATCTTCCAGCCGACCATGATCCATGGGCGCCCGGGTCCGACGTTTCTGCCGTACGCTCGCCCGTCGCCAGAGGATGAACCAAGAGACCAAGCGGGAGGATCCGATGCGCTGGCTGATGCTTGCACTCGCTGTATGCGCGACAGGCTGCGGGGGTAGCAGAGACGGTGGAGACGATGACGACAGCGGGGACGACTCGGAGCATGCGTGTCTCGACATGGCCGACGCGGTAGCAGACGCCGCCGCCTGCCG
Organism: Micrococcales bacterium; assembly: GCA_016212425.1. GTDB lineage: Bacteria > Actinomycetota > Actinomycetes > Actinomycetales > Microbacteriaceae > Schumannella. The sequence goes on from JACRGJ010000084.1 coordinate 2,142, forward strand.
CCCGGGGTGGCCGCCGACGACGCGCGATGAGGACCCTACTCGCGGCTGCTTCGCTTCTGCTGTTCGCGGTGCCGGTGTGGGCGCAATCGCCTGACGAGCTCGACCCGGAGTCCGTGGCCGCACCCGCGGAGCTCCGCGAGGAGGTGGCGCGGCCACGCGATCCCCGCTTCGCGCGTGAAGAGCCGCCGCTCTCGCCCGAGGAGATCGAGCAGATCCCTGCGAACGAGATCGCGCTGCCGACGGGGGAGCAGAAGAGCGGGGTGACCCCGCAGGCGCTGTCGGTGCCTGCTTCGGCGGGTCGGTGGAGGGCGTCGGGGAGAGCTTCTCGCCGCTTCTGTCGTCGGGGACGGCGACGATGTCGATCCCGCTCGCCCTGCCTGCGGGGCGGGCGGGGGCGCAGCCGGGCCTCGCGCTTTCGTACAGCTCGTCGGGCGGCAACGGGATCGTCGGGATCGGCTGGACGCTCCAGGTCCCGTTCATCGCGCGGCAGACGGACCGTGGGCTGCCGTCGTACGAGGGCGGCGACCGCTTCGTCTACAACGGCGGGCAGGAGCTCGTGCCGGTCGACCTCGCCGATGACGTCGACGGTGACGCCTCGAACGGTCTTCAGGCCGAGACGGTGCCCGAGGCGCTGTCCGGGTACCGGCTCTTCCGCGCGCGGGTGGAGGGTGGCTACCTGCGCTTCTTCCTCGCGCCCGACGAGAGCCACTGGGTCGTGCAGGACACGACCGAAGCTTCGGGGACGGACTTCGGTGTTTCCGGGATCGTCGCGCTTTCGCGAGTGACCCGGGTACGTGCGGCAGGGCGTGACCCGCCGGGGCTTCGGCGCCGGGTTCAGCGTGATCCACTTCGGGCGGGCCGCGTGACCGACCCGAGGTTGCGCCGGGGCGAGCTCGGCGCGGCGGGATCGTGATCCACCTGGATCGAGATCCAGCCTGAAGGCGAAGGGCGTGGGGGCGGAGCTGTGCCGAGCGTGCCGAAATGGCGGTCGCGCTCGGCAGGGCGATCGGACGAGGGACGAGGTCGAGGAGCGCCTTCCGCGACGGTGCGCTCTCGGGATCGTCGTCGTCTGGGAGCTTTGTGCCGCGTTTCTCGTCCTCCGGTGCAACCGGCGACCATCTGCAGCACCCCGAGCCGACTTCATGCACGCTTCCCGAAAGGACACGTTCTCGGCGCGTTGGACGAACAAGCGTCGGGCATCCTCCGCTTCTCCAACGGTCGGATCATGCGCATCACCCGCCACGCCTTCCGTCCCGACGTCACTCGGGCGTCGACATCTTCAAGATCCCGAGTCTTCGGGTGAGCCCCATCTACGTCAGCGAGCGCTTCGTCGAGCGGGTCAAGGCGGCCGGGCTTCGCGGCCTGGTCTTCAACGAGGTCTGGTCGGGATGACGCTCGCCTCACCCCGCCCGCTGCCGAATCTCCGCTCGCAGCCGCTCCGCAAGACCAGGCGACCGGGCGCGGCGGGCGTCGGCTATCACCGTCTGCTCGAGCTCGGTCAGGTGCCGGAGCACATCGAAGCGGCGCTCGACGGTCGTGATGAGCTCCTCGGGCTCGACGCGGTCGGCGGTCCGAAGCAGGCGCTGCAAATCGGCCCAGTCGTACTTGCCGCTGCGGAGCTTCTCGAACAGCGCGTCGGGAACGAACGGGTCGCGCACCTGCCACAGCTTGAGCACGACGAGCGCGCGGAGCAGGTCGCCGTCGAAGGGCGTGGTCGCGAAGCGATGCAGGTCGGAGAGGTCGCGGAACTTTGCCCGTTGGAACGCGGCGCGGACCTTCTCGGCGATCATCTCGATGGTCTCGAGCGAGCGCACGTTGAACATCGGAAACTCGAGCCAGTCGAAGTACCCCTGGTGCTGCATCGGTCTCGCCGTCGCGACGAGCGTGGGCCGCTCGCGCAAGCTGACCTGCAGGCGGAACCTGCCCGCGTCGTTCCACGAGTGCCGGTAGAGCACATCGCCGCCGAAGGACGTGTCGTCGTCGGTCTTGTAGTACTCGTCGAGCGTGAAGGTGATGCCGAAGTGCTCGCGGTTGAACGTCTCGACGAGGCGCAAGAGCACGTCGTCGTCGGGCTCGGCGCTGTCGATCGTGAAGTCGAGGTCCTCCGAGAACCGGCCCGCCGAGCCGAAGACAAGCTTGCGCAGACACGTGCCGCCCTTGAACGCGAGGTGGTCCATTACGCCCGCATCGACGAGCGCGCGCAGAGCGTAGGTGAGCACGACGTCGCGCTCGGCGATCGGCTTGTCGCGCAGCCCGCTGTTGCGCGCGTACAGGTCCACGAACTTGTCGGCGATCATGGACCGGCTCCCTTCGGACGAAAGACCACGCGTCGACGACCTTGGTCGACGGACGAGACGAGGACGTCGCGCGGGGCGTTCTCGACGACGTTCCACGGCTGCATGAGCTTGCCGGCGTAGCCCCACTTCGCTCGCGGGCCGAGCTGAATCTTGCTCGCGCCTTGAGTCAGCGCGACGAGCTCCGATCGCGCGTCTGCCGGCACCTCAGCCCGGTGCAGGTCCAGGAGACATCCGAGCCGCTGGAGCACAGCCGCGGCCTGCCAGCGGCGAGCGAGGTCGAGCAGCGCAGTCCAGGAGATGCGGGAGGCCGCGCGGGAGACGATGCGCGACACCTCGCCAAGTCCGCCGGCGTGCTGCGGGCGGTCGACGGCATCGAGCAGGGCGCGTTCGAGCGTTGCGATTTGGACGGGTTCCCCGAGGACCGTCTGCTCCGTGAAGCCGAAGAAGCGCTCCTGCGGGACCTCGACGAACACGTTGCGCTTGCCGCGCACGACGACGGGCCGGCGGCGCTCCTGGCAAGCGATGTAGACCTCGGCGAAGACCTGTTCGGTCAAGCCGTGGTACGTACAGGCGGTGCCGAACGAGAAGAAGTAGGGCGCGACGAGCACTGCGCCGGCCGCGAGCGGGTTCGCGTCGGCGACCCCTTCACGGCCGCGCGCCGCCGGCACCAGGCGGAACAGCCCGGGCCGAAGCCGCTCAAGCCACCCCTTCTGGACGAGCTTGTGCGCGAAGAAGCGGGCATAGCTCTCGGAGGCGCCGAGCGCTTGGCGCAGCTCGCCGAGGGTCACCGTCGTCTGACCGCGCCACTCGAGGTCGAGGACGACCTTCGCTTCGTTCTTAGAGAGACTCCGCTCCATGGGATCCCGGCGCGCACTGCGCTTGCGTTTCGCTAACGGATAGCACGCACAGAACCGCGGTGCAAGGTGGTCTAGTCGTTAGCGAATCACAAGCACCCGACGCCTGCCGCGCCCGGTCGCCAGCGTCATCCCGACCAGACCTTGTTGAAGACCAGGCCGCGAAGCCCGGCCGCCTCGACCCGCTCGACGAAGCGCTCGCTGACGTAGGTGGGGCTCACCCGAAGACTCGGGATCTTGAAGATGTCGAGGCCCGAGATGACGTCGGGACGGAAGGCGTGGCGGGTGATGCGCATGATCCGACCGTTGGAGAGGCGGAGGATGCCCGACGCTTGTTCGTCCAACGCGTCGAGAACTCGGGTCGCATTGAAGACGATCAGGCGCGTCCCCTGGGGGACGAAAGACCGCGACGCAGACGATCCCGCCCGCCATCCGGCGGCAGGTCATCCGCCGTGACCGCGGACGTTGCAGAGTAGATGGCTGCAGGAACTCGACGTGGATCGAGGTCCACCATCTGAGGCTGCGCAGTGAGCAAGGTGACCACGATCCCCAGAACCTTGCTGCAATCTGCGGCAGTCACCATGACCGCATTCATCAGGGTCTCCTGCTGGTCGAAGGCAATGCCGAAGGGCAGCTCACGTTCCGTCACGCAGACGGATCGGTCTACGGGAGCGACGCGGATCCGCAGCTCGTCTCCGTGCACGGGGCCGCGTACGGCGCGCTGCGACAGCTCGGGTTCCGGGAGACGGCGTCCAAGCAGGCGCTCGCGAAAGTTCGGTCCCTCAGGGGACCGGGCGGGACACTGGAGGAGGTCGTGCGGGAGGCGCTGGCGGTGTTGACGACTTGAGCGGGAAACCATCGGGGACGGACTTCGGTGTTTCCGGGGTCCCTGCACGCGATGCCGCGTCTTCGGCATCACCTGTCCCGCCGCCGCCAGCTCGACCTCGCCGACGTGCACGGGGCAGGGCGCCTCCGGGCGGCGCCGAAGGCGACGCAGAAGAACGGTGGAGAGGCACCTTGCGGAGGGCGAGTCGCCGGGGCTTCCGGACACCACGAGGCTCGAGGTCACCCGAACGGCCACTGGCTCGAGAGCCAGCGTTCCGAACGTGGCGCTCGAGATGATCGGCGCTGACCTCGTGGTTCGGTGGGTGAGCCACGGCGCGGGTTCCGCGCACGGTCGACGGTAGCTGTTATCCTCGCGGCCGCGTGATCGGACTGCTCCTCGTCAACCTCGGAACGCCTGCCTCGACGAGCGTCGGGGACGTGCGGCGCTACCTGGCCGAGTTCCTCTCCGACCCGCGCGTCATCGACCTGCACCCGATCGCGCGCTTCCTGCTCCTGCACCTCGTCATCCTGCGCACGCGCCCGCGGCGGTCCGCCGAGCAGTACCGTCGCATCTGGACCGAGCGCGGCTCTCCCTTGCTCATCCACACCCGGGACCTCGCCGCGGCCGCCGCGGAGCGGCTCGGCGACGGGTTCGCGGTCGCCGTCGGCATGCGCTACGGGTCGCCGTCGATCGACGCCGCGTTGGGCGAGCTCGAGGCGCGCGGCGCCGACGCCATCGTGGTCTTGCCGCTGTTCCCGCAGTACTCGTCGGCGTCGTGGGGCTCGGCCGCGGAGCGCGTCATGACCCTCGCCGCGCGCCGGACCGTCGTGCCTGCCCTGC
>JACRGJ010000085.1 GCA_016212425.1 Micrococcales bacterium
AATGCCGTCTCGGGTGCAGCAGGAACCCCGTGCTGCGCGGAGGTGAATGCCGTCTCGGGTGCAGCAGGAACCCCGTGCTGCGCGGAGGTGAATGCCGTCTCGGGTGCGGTGGGCTGCGCGGAGTACGCGGCGGAGGGGGCGCCCAGGGCCGCACCCGAGACGGGGCTTCCGTCCGGTGCCATCGTCGGCGGCGGCGACGTGAAGTACGCCGCATCGGCCGGCGGAGCCGACTGCGGCGCGCGCGGCGGCGCACCCTGCGGCTCGGACATCGGGATGTCGTAGATCGGATTGCTCATGCTGCTGTTCCCCCCTGGCCCGCGTGCGTCATGCGACGACGCGCAGGATCTCCTCGATGGACGTGAGCCCCTGCAGGGCCTTGTGCCATCCGTCCATGCGCAGGGTGGTCATGCCCTGCGAGATCGCGACCTTGTTGATCTCGGCGGACGAGGCGCGAGCGACGGTGAGCCGCTCGATCTCCTCGCTCATCGCCATGATCTCGTGCAGCGCGAGGCGTCCCCGGTAGCCCGTGTTCGAGCAGCTGGAGCAGCCGACCGGCTGCCAGAGCTCGGGCGCCGGGGTCGCGGCGTCGGCGACGAAGCCGAGCCGGTGCAGGTCGGCCGGGTCGTGCGCGTAGGGCGCCCGGCATCGCTCGCACAGCCGGCGTGCGAGGCGCTGCGCGACGACGGAGTCGAGCGCGGAGCCGACGAGGAACGGCTCGATCCCCATCTCGGTCAGGCGCGTGACCGCGCTCGGCGCGTCGTTGGTGTGCAGCGTCGAGAGCACGAGGTGCCCCGTGAGGGAGGCCTCGATCGCGATCTGCGCGGTCTCGTGGTCGCGGATCTCTCCGATGAGCACCACATCCGGATCCGAGCGCAGGATCGAGCGCAGGGCGGAGGCGAAGGTGAGCCCCGCCTTGTTGTTCACCTGAACCTGGTTGATGCCCGGCATCCGGAACTCCACCGGGTCCTCGACGGTGATGACGTTGATCTCGGGGCGCACGACCGCGTTCAGCGTCGTGTACAGCGTCGTCGACTTGCCCGAGCCGGTCGGGCCGGTGACGAGGATCATGCCGTAGGGCTTCGAGTACGAGTTGCGGTACACCTCGGCGTTGCGCGGCGAGAGGCCGAGCTGCTCCATCGACACCTTGGTGGCGTTGTTGTCGAGGATCCGCATGACGACCTTCTCGCCCCACACGGTGGGGAGGGTCGCGACGCGCAGGTCGATCTGGCGGCCCCCGTGACGCACGGAGAGGCGGCCGTCCTGCGGCTTCCGGCGCTCGGCGATGTCGATGTCGGACATGATCTTCAGGCGCGAGATGACGCCGTTCTGGATGTTCTTCGGCGCGCGCTGCATGACGTGCAGCACGCCGTCGATGCGGTAGCGCACGGTGAGCTCGTACTCGCCGGGCTCGATGTGGATGTCGGAGGCGTGGTCCTGGATGCCCTGGCTGATCAGCAGGTTCACAAACCGCACGATCGGGGCGTCGTCCTCGAACGCGTCGGCGACCGCGACATCCGTGGAGGTCTGCTCGCTGCCGTCGGTCAGCTCGCCCGCGAGATCCGAGAGCTCCCCGTCGGCGCGATGGAACTTGTCGATCGCCGCCATGAGGTCGGAGCGTTCGGCCACGACCGCCTTCACGCGGAGGCGGGACGCGGTGCGCACGTCGTCGAGCGCGAGCACGTTGCCGGGGTCGGCCATCGCGAGGGTCAGCTGATCGCCCTGCACGGTGAGCGGCAGCACCTCGTAGCGGCGGCAGATGGCCGCGGGAACCAGCGAGACCGCGGTCGAGTCGACCGGGTAGTCCAGCAGCTCCACAAAGGCGAGCCCGGCCTGCGCAGCACGGGCCGAGGCGAGCGACGCGGGTGTCAGAATGCCCTCGTCGAGCAGCTTCTGCACGACGGCGGTCTCGTCGTAGCCCGGCTCGTACACCGCATCGATGCTGGTGATCGGCATGAGGCCGCGGATGATGAGAATCTCGGCGAGGGAGGTCATGTCACCCCCCTCAGAATGACGTGCCTGTGCCCCTCATCGACCCCCCGCCGATGAGCGGCGCGGAGGCGTCGACTGGCGACTCCCCCGTGCCTCGACAGTAGCCAGGCGGGGTCGCGTCGCCCATACCCGCTTTAGGGGGTGGGGGGCGCGGCCTGCCGGCGCCAGGCGCGCATGCCGGCCCAGAACGCGATGACCGCGACCGCCGCCGTGGCGGCCGCGACGAGCGCGAATGGGCTCGTCGCCTGCACCGTGGCCAGGCGCAGCGAGTCGACGAAGCCGCTCGCGACGAGGAGGAGGTAGACCGACGCGGAGGCGACGACCGCGGGGAGCACTGGCGAGCTCGACAGTGTCGAGCGCGCGAGGGAGATCCAGACGAGCACCCCCGCCACCGCCAGCGCGAGGAGCCCGTAGTACGGGCTGACACCGCCGGGAATGGGGTCGCGGTCGAGGACGATGGCCAAGATCCCGTCCGCCGCGAACACCACAGCGCCCCAGCTCACCGCCGCGAACAGCGCCGCCACGTACTCGGCGCGAGGCGCATCGGCGTCCGGGTGCAGCGGCTGGTCGGAGCGCCCCGCGTCGTCAGACAGCTCGGGCGGGCTCATCCCAGACCGCCTCGGACCGGCCCTTCTCCTGCTCGTAGGCCTCGCGGTCGGCCTTGTTCCGGGCGACAACGCGCCGCCCCCGGGCGGCGGTGGCCAGGCCGGTCCAGAGCGCGACTTCCCGGGCGCAGATCGCGGCGGCGAGCAGCACCGGTTGCGCGAGAGCGGTCACGAGCAGGATCAGCTGCTCGCGTCCGCTGCGGGCGAGGACACCCTCGATGAGCAGGATGACGCCCACCGAGCTCGCGTAGACGAGGAGGCCGACGAGCAGGCTGAAGAAGACGTGCGCCGCCCATCGCGCTCTGTTCAGGATGAGCGCGGTGAGCACCGCGAACACCGCGTAGGCGATGACCGGCACCCAGAACGCGGGGGATGCCAGGAAGCGGGTCATCCCTTGCGCGAAGTCCGCTGCGGTGACGTAGAAGACGCTGATGCCGATCACGACCGCGCCGTACAGCGCGGCGAAGATCAGCGAGGACAGCAGCGCGATGCCCACGCCGAAGCCGCGGTTGTGCCGCGCCTTCGGCGGGACGGGCGGTTCGACGAAGTAGCTGGACGTCGGGGCGGCGGCGGGCGGGAGGGCCCCGGCCGCCGGCGTGGTGGCCGCGGGCGCCGCGGATGCGGGGGCTGGGGCCGCGGGGTCCGGCACCGCGGCCACGGCCTCGGGGTCGCTGGCGCGAAACTCCCGCTCTGGGCCGGGCTCCGGCTCGCGGGCGGGAGGCTCGGGGTCGGTGCGGACTGCGGCGGCATGCTCAGGGTCGGTGCGGACTGCGGCGGGAGGCTCGGGGTCGGTCCGGCCTGAGGCGGCGCTCTCGGGCGGCTCCACCAGAGCGGGAGGCGCCGGGTCGTGCCGCGGCTCGTCCTGCGCGGGAACGTCGGGTTCAATAGGCTCGTCGACGAGATCCGCGCCGGGCTCGCCGTGCGCGACGTGCTCGCTTGCCGGCACGGCGTCGTACTCCTCGGCACCCTGCGCGGAGTCGTCGGGCGGGGTCTCGTCGCCGGCGGCCGCCACGGCCGCTGGCTCCGGACGCGCGTCCCCGGTCAGTGCCGGATCAGGATGCCCGTCCGGGCCGACGGGTCGGCCCTCGCGGCTCGCGTCGCCGGAGGCGGGGACATCGGTCATGACGACTCCTTCGGAAAGTTGGCGTCAGCCTACCGGCGGCCGCGTCGGCATCCGGGGAGGCGCGGCTCGACCCTGCCCCGAGGTCAGTCGCACAGAGCGAGCGACCCGCTCACCCGGGATACCGACCGCGAATCGGTGGCGAACCACTGCGCCCCCGTCGGGCTGGTCGCCGCAACGCAGAAGTGCTCCGCGTCGGTCGCCGGCGGGGTCGAAGTGGCCCCGCTCGCCGTGGCGTAGGAGGGCGACCCGCTCGCCGGGTACGTCAGGCTGGGTCCCGGGTAGCCGTCCGGCTTGAGCGCGGTCACGGCGACGTACGTGCCCCGGTTGGCCACACCGTGGGCGATCACGGCCTTCTTCAGCTGCGTCACATCCGACTTCACGACCGAATCTCGGGCGCCGTCCTGCGCCGCGGCATAGACGGGGATCGCGATCGCGGCGAGCACGCCGATGATGAGCACGACGACGAGCAGCTCGATCAGCGTGAATCCCGCGTCTCGAGCGTGTCGGCCCTGCTCCCCCGGCATGCGGTCACGGTAGCGGAAGCCGGCCGCCTGCCGGCATCCCTCCTTCCGGGGCCACCGCCTGCGGGCTCTCCGGTAGCAGGCGACGTCTTGTCCTGGCTCGGCGCTCCGCCTAGCCTCGGCAGTGGACTGGCCCGAGGCGCAGCGACGCGCCTTTGCTCTCGAGAGCGGGCAGACCACTCGACGATGAGATAGGAGTCCCCGTGTCCGTCCCTCCGCGCACCCTCCGGACCGTGATCGCCCTGGCCGCTGCGTCGGTGCTGCTGGCGGCCGGGGTCGTGGCGCCCGCCGCCGCCTCGACCCAACCGGCGCCCGCCCCAGCGGCGGCCGGTATCCCGAACCTCGGACCGAACGTGATCGTCTTCGACCCCTCGATGCCGGTCGCGGACATCGAGGCCCGCGCGAATGCGATCGCCGACGCCCAGGTGGACGCCGAGATGGGCAGCGCCCGCTGGAGCCTGCTGTTCCTGCCCGGCACCTACGGCAGCGCCGGCGATCCGCTGCAGATCCGCGTCGGCTACTACACCGAGGTCGCCGGACTGGGCGAATCCCCCTCGGATGTCGTCGTGCGCGGCAAGATCGAGAGCTACAACCGGTGCCTGGCCCCGGACAACTGCATCGCGCTGAACACGTTCTGGCGCACGCTCTCGAATCTGACCCTGGAGATCGACGGGACGGGACAGGACGGATGCCGCGCCTCGGCGAACTTCTGGGCGGTGTCGCAGGCGGTCTCGGTGCGCCGGGTCCAGGTGCGCGGCGCGGTGCCCTTCTCTTTGATGGACTACTGCACCGCGGGCCCCCAGTACGCCTCGGGCGGCTACATCGCCGACTCCCGACTGGGCGCGGTGGTCAACGGCTCTCAGCAGCAGTGGCTGACCCGGAACAGCAGCGTCGGGTCGTGGTCCAACGGCGTCTGGAACCAAGTGTTCTCCGGAGTGGAGGGTGCCCCGAGCGAGGCCGGCTTCCCGAATCCGCCCTACACGACTCTCGACAGGACACCGGTGAGCCGGGAGAAGCCGTACCTGCACGTGGACGACCGGGGACGCTGGTTCGTGCGGATCCCCAGCGCGCAGAGGGACAGCCGCGGGGTCAGCTGGGCGAACGGCGAGACGCCCGGGCGCGACGTCCCGCTGCGGGACTTCTACCTCGCCCGTCCCGGCGACTCCGTTCTGAAGATGAGCCTGGCGCTGGCCCTCGGCAAGAATCTGCTGCTGACGCCCGGCGTCTATGACGCGCCGGCCTCGATCCTCGTCGCCCGCGCGGGCGCGGTTGTGCTGGGGCTCGGGCACGCGACGCTCACCGCGGTCCGCGGATCGATCCCGCTCGTCGTGGCGGACCGACCCGGCATCGTCGTCGCCGGCGTCACGATCGACGCCGGCACCTCCACCTCCCCGGTGCTGCTGCAGGTCGGCTCCCCCTTCGGGCGCAGCCGCGGCGCGACGACCGACCCGATCACCCTCTCGGACGTCTACTTCCGGGTCGGCGGACCACATGTCGGCAAGACCGACACGGCGCTGCGCATCGACGCGAACGGGGTGCTCGTCGACCACACCTGGGTGTGGCGCGCGGACCACGGCGTCGAGGGATTCACCGCCGGGGTGAACGGCGACACCGACAGGTGGCGCACCAATATCGGGCGCACCGGGGTGCTCGTGACCGGGAACGACGTCACCGCCACGGGGCTGTTCGTGGAGCACTTCCAGCGGCAGAACGTCCGCTGGGAGGGTGAGCGCGGCCGGGTGGTGATGTTCCAGAACGAGCTGCCCTACGATCCGCCGACCCAGGCGGACTGGACCCAACCGGACGGCACCCTCGGGTGGCCCGGCTACACCGTCGCCGCCAATGTCAAGGATCACCAGCTCTGGGGCGGCGGCGTGTACGTCTTCAACCAGAACAACCCGTCGATCACCACCGCGAACGGCTTCTCCGTTCCGGATGCTCCCGGTGTCCGGCTCCGCCACATCATGACGGTGAACCTCGGGGCGGGCACGATCGAGAACGTCGTCAACGGCACCGGTGGACGCGCCGACACCAGCACGATCGGGGTGCCGCGTTTCGTTGCGGACTACCCCGCTCCGTAGCGCCCGCCGCGACGCGCAGACGCACGAAGGGCCCCGCCGATTCGGCGGGGCCCTTCGGATGTCCGGATGCGCCTCAGCTGTATGTACCCGGGGTGTAGTCGTCCGAGCTGAAGCTGTCGAAGTCGACGAAGCTCAGGTCGGAGTCGGCGAACACCGAGTCGTCGGCGAAGATCCGGTTGGGGTACCGCTCGGACTTCGCCTCCTCGGTGGCGTCGACCGACACGTCGCGGTAGGTGGCCAGACCCGTTCCCGCCGGGATGAGCTTCCCGATGATCACGTTCTCCTTGAGACCCACCAGCGGGTCGGAGCGACCCTCCATCGCCGCCTGCGTGAGCACGCGGGTGGTCTCCTGGAAGGAGGCCGCCGACAACCACGACTCGGTCGCCAGCGACGCCTTGGTGATGCCCATGACCTCCTGGCGCGCCGAGGCGGTCTTCCGGCCCTCGGTGAGGGTCGCGCGGTTGATCTCGTTGTACTTCGAGCGGTCCACCAGCTCGCCGGGGAGCAGGTCGGTGTCGCCGTGCTCCACGACGGTCACCTTGCGCAGCATCTGGCGCACGATGACCTCGATGTGCTTGTCGTGGATCGGCACGCCCTGGGAGCGGTAGACGCCCTGCACGCCCTCGACGAGGTGCAGCTGCACGGCGCGGACGCCCTGCACGCGCAGCACCTCTTTCGGGTCCAGGTTGCCCACCACGAACTGCTGCCCGAGCTCCACGTGCTGCCCGTCCTCGACGAGCAGGGTGGCGCGCTTGAGCACCGGGTAGGCGTGCACCTCGTCGCCGGAATCCGGCGTCAGCACGATGCGGCGCTGCCGGTCGGTGTCCTCGATCGTGATGCGCCCGGGGGCCTCGGCGATCGGCGACGCGCCCTTCGGGGTGCGCGCCTCGAACAGCTCCGTCACGCGGGGCAGGCCCTGCGTGATGTCGTCCGCGCCGGCCGAGCCGCCCTGGTGGAAGGTACGCATGGTCAGCTGGGTACCGGGCTCGCCGATCGACTGGGCGGCGATGATGCCGACCGCCTCGCCGATGTCCACCAGCTTGCCCGTCGCCAGCGACCGCCCATAGCAGGCGGCGCAGACGCCGACCGCCGACTCGCAGGTCAGCACCGAACGGACCTTGACGGTCTCGATGCCCGCCGCGATGAGGCGGTCGATCTGCACGTCGCCGGTGTCGGAGCCGGCCTCCGCGACGACGACGCCCTTCGCGTCCACCGCCGCCTCGGCGAGGTTACGGGCGTACACCGAGTTCTCGACGTTCTCGTCGCGCACCAGGGCGCCGTTGGCATCCTTCGCCGCGATGCGCAGCTCGAGGCCGCGGGTCGTGCCGCAGTCGTCCTCGCGGATGATGACGTCCTGCGAGACGTCGACGAGACGACGGGTCAGGTAGCCCGAGTCGGCGGTGCGCAGCGCCGTGTCCGCGATGCCCTTGCGGGCGCCGTGGGTGGCGATGAAGTACTCCGCGACGCTCAGCCCCTCACGGTACGAGGAGATGATCGGGCGCGCCATGGTCTCGCCCTTCGGGTTGGCGACCAGGCCGCGGATGCCGGAGATGTTGCGTACCTGCAGCCAGTTGCCTCGCGCACCCGAGGACACCATCCGGAAGATGTTGTTGTCCTTCGTGTACGCCTTCTGCATCGCCTCGGCCACCTCGGTGGTCGCCTCGGTCCAGACGTCGATCAGCTCCTTGCGCCGCGACGCGTCGTCGATCAGGCCCTTGTCGTACTGAGCCTGGATCTTCCCGGCCTGCTTCTCGTGCTTGGCGATGATCTCGCCCTTCTCGGACGGGGTCACGATGTCCGAGAGCGCCACGGTCACCCCGGACCGAGTCGCCCAGTGGAATCCGGCGTCCTTGATCCGGTCGAGCGTCGCCGCGACCTCCACCTTGGGGTAGCGCTCGGCGAGGTCGTTGACGATCGCCGAGATCTTGCCCTTGTCGGCGACGGCCTCCACGTAGGGGTAATCGTCCGGCAGGGTCTCGTTGAACAGCGCCCGGCCGAGGGTGGTCTCGCGCAGCGCGGTGCCGCCCTGCTCGAAGCCCTCGATGGTCGCCGCCACGGACGGGTCCAGGTGCAGACCCGAGAGACGGATGCGCACCTTCGCGTTGAGGTCGAGCGTGCCCTGATCCTTCGCGAGGATCGCCTCCGCGACGGAAGAGAACGCCCGACCCTCGCCGACCGCACCCTCCTTGAGGGTGGTCAGGTGGTGCAGGCCGATGATCATGTCCTGGCTGGGCAGGGTCACCGGGCGACCGTCGGAGGGCTTGAGGATGTTGTTCGAGGCGAGCATCAGGATGCGGGCCTCGGCCTGCGCCTCGACCGACAGCGGCAGGTGCACGGCCATCTGATCGCCGTCGAAGACCGCGTTGAAGGCGGCGCAGACCAGCGGGTGCAGCTGGATCGCCTTGCCCTCCACGAGCTGCGGCTCGAAGGCCTGGATGCCGAGGCGGTGCAGCGTGGGTGCGCGGTTCAGCAGCACCGGGCGCTCGCGGATGATCTCCTCGAGCACGTCCCACACCTGCGGCCGCGAGCGCTCCACCATCCGCTTGGCGGACTTGATGTTCTGCGCGTGGCTCAGGTCGATGAGGCGCTTGATCACGAACGGCTTGAACAGCTCGAGCGCCATCTGCTTCGGCAGCCCGCACTGGTGCAGCTTGAGCTGCGGTCCGACGATGATCACCGAGCGGCCCGAGTAGTCCACGCGCTTGCCGTGCAGGTTCTGGCGGAACCGGCCCTGCTTGCCCTTCAGCATGTCGGAGAGCGACTTCAGCGCACGGTTGCCGGTGCCG
>JACRGJ010000083.1 GCA_016212425.1 Micrococcales bacterium
CTCAGCGGGTGTTCGCGTCGCGCCTCGGTCAGGGCGACGTGTGCCTTGTGCTCTCCGCGACCGGCGCCGACCCGGACAGCCTGGCGGCGGCGCGGGCGGCGGCGGAGGCCGGCGCCCGGGTGCTGGCGTTGACCTCCTTCGCCGAGTCGCCGCTGGTCGAGACCGCGCACCTCGCGCTGGTGGTGCCCTCGAGCGGTGCGACGCTCCGGTGGCCCGCGGAACCGGACTCGCGACTCGCGCATGCGCTCGTGCTCGAGGCCCTCGTGGATGCCGTCGCGCGTCGTCGGGTGCCGAGCCCGCTCTCGAGCTGAGCCGGCCCGCCGGCCTTCTTCGCACGGAGGGCCGGCCCATCCGGACCGGCCCTTCGGTGAAGCGACCTGCGATCAGGCCGATGCGGCGATCAGGAGTTCGAGCCGCTCAGCTTCTCGCGAAGCGCGGCGAGCGACTCGTCGTCCGCGAGTGTTCCGGCCGAGGCGCGCTCGTTGCTCTGACCCGAGTACGAGCTCGTCGGGACGAGGCCGATGTCGTTGCCCGCTTCCTCCGCCGCCAGGATCTGCGCCTTGTGCGCCTCCCAGCGGGTCTGCGCTGCCGCGTACTCGGCCTCCCAGGCCTCGCGCTGGGTGTCGAAGCCCTCGAGCCACTCGCCCGAGGTGGGGTCGAAGCCCTCCGGATACGTGTAGTTGCCCTGCTCGTCGTACTCCGTGACCATTCCGTACAGCGCCGCGAGGCCGGAGTCGAACTCGGTGCCGTGGGGGTCGATGCCCTCGTTCGCCTGCTTGAGCGACAGCGAGATGCGGCGACGCTCCAGGTCGATGTCGATGACCTTGACGAAGACGTCCTGGCCGACCGAGACGACCTGCTCGGCGAGCTCCACATGCTTGGACGAGAGCTCTGAGATGTGCACGAGGCCCTCGATGCCGTCCGCGACCCGGACGAAGGCGCCGAAGGGGACGAGCTTGGTGACCTTCCCGGGCGCGATCTGGCCGATCGCGTGCGTGCGCGCGAAGATCTGCCAGGGGTCCTCCTGCGTCGCCTTCAGCGACAGGGAGACCCGCTCGCGGTCGAGGTCGACCTCGAGGATCTCGACGGTCACCTCCTGCCCGACCTCGACGACCACGCTGGCGTGCTCGATGTGCTTCCAGGACAGCTCGGAGACGTGCACCAGGCCGTCCACGCCGCCGAGGTCGACGAAGGCACCGAAGTTGACGATCGAGGAGACGATGCCCTTGCGCACCTGACCCTTGTGCAGGTTGTTGAGGAACGTCGAGCGCGACTCCGACTGGGTCTGCTCGAGCAGGGCGCGGCGGCTCAGGACGACGTTGTTGCGATTCTTGTCCAGCTCGAGGATCTTCGCCTCGAGCTCCTGCCCCAGGTAGGGGGTGAGGTCGCGCACCCGGCGCAGCTCGATGAGCGAGGCCGGGAGGAAGCCGCGCAGGCCGATGTCGACGATGAGGCCGCCCTTGACGACCTCGATGACCGTGCCCGTGACGACCCCGTCGGTCTCCTTGATCTTCTCGACATCGCCCCACGCCCGCTCGTACTGGGCGCGCTTCTTGGAGAGGATCAGACGCCCCTCCTTGTCCTCCTTCTGGAGGACGAGGGCCTCGACCATGTCGCCGACTCCGACGACCTCGTTGGGGTCGACGTCGTGCTTGATGGAGAGCTCGCGCGAGGGGATGACACCCTCGGTCTTGTAGCCGACGTCGAGGAGGACCTCGTCGCGGTCGATCTTGACCACGGTGCCCTCGATGAGGTCTCCGTCGTTGAAGAACTTCAGGGTCTTCTCGACCGCGGCGAGGAAGTCCTCAGCAGAGCCGATGTCGTTGATGGCGACCTGCTTGGCGGCGGTCGTTGCGGTTGTCATGTAGTAGGTGCTCCGGGATGGGCATACTCGGGCCCCGACGTATTAGCTGTGGAGTGCTCCGCCGAGGCATGCGGATAGGAGTCGCGAAGTGCGACAGTCCAGCATAGCCCCAGCGGTGTCGTCCGGCATCCGTCGTTCGCTTCTCGCCAGGGTGCGCGCCAGCCGTGACGCTCCGTGATCAGCCGAGCAGGGCGTACCGGAGGGTGTCGAGGCCGACGCCGCCGATGTCGAGCGCGCGGGTGTGGAACGCCTTCAAGTCGAAGTCGTCGCCCTCGCGGCGGCGCACCTCGTCGCGCAGCTGCTCCCAGACCCGCTGGCCCACCTTGTAGGAGGGCGCCTGACCCGGCCAGCCGAGATAGCGCGTCACCTCGAAATGGACGAACTCGTCGCTCATGTTCACATTCCCGCGCAGGAACTCGTACGCGTACTCGCCTGTCCACGGGCCCTGCCCGTCCGGCCGCTGCTTGCCCAGGTGAACGCCGAGGTCGAGCACCACTCGAGCGGCGCGCATCCGCTGGCCGTCGAGCATGCCGAAGCGATCGCCCGGATCGTCGAGGTAGCCGAGGTCGGCCATGAGGCGCTCCGCGTAGAGCGCCCAGCCCTCCCAGAAGCCGGAGGTCCCCGCGTTGCGGCGCCAGGTGTTCAGCTCGGCCTTGTTGTACACCGCCTGGGCGATCTGCAGGTGGTGCCCGGGTACGCCCTCGTGGTACACCGTGGTCTTCTCACGCCAGGTGTCGAACTCGGTCACGCCCTCGGGCACGCTCCACCACATCCGCCCCGGCCGGGAGAAGTCGTCCGACGGCGGGGTGTAGTAGATGCCCCCCTCCTGCGTCGGCGCGATCATGCACTCGATCCGGCGCAGTTCGTCGGGGATGTGGAAGTGGTTACGGCCGAGTTCCTCGACGGCCTGATCGGCGGTGGCCTGCATCCAGCGCTGCAGCTCGGCCGTGCCGTGCAGCTTGCGGGAGGCGTCGCCGTCCAGCGCCGCCACCGCGGCGGCGACTCCCCCGCCCTCGGCGATCTGCGCGGCGACGGCTTCCTGCTCCTCCACCATGCGACGCAGTTCCTCGATGCCCCACTCGTAAGTCTCATCGAGGTCGACCGTCGCGCCGAGGAAGCTGCGCGAGGCCAGTTCGTAGAGCTCCCGCCCGACGCCGTCCCGCTCCGTCGCGGCAGGGGCGAGCTCACTTCCGAGGAAAGCCGTCAGCGCGGCGTAGGACGCCTGCGCTTCCTCGGCCCCCTCGCGCAGGTCCCTGCGCAGCGACTCGGGAAGCGCGGTGTCGCCCGCCGTCTCGGTCGCCGCGAGCGTGGCGAAGAAGCCATCGGATGCCGCGTAGCGACGGGTCTGCTCCATCACCTCGCGAGCCTGACGCACCGCGGGCACGGTGCCGGTGCGGATGCCCTCCCGCAGGGTCTGGATGTAGCCCTCCACCGCGGCCGGCAGGTTGTGCATCCGCCGGGCGATCACCGCCCAGTCGTCCACGGTGCCCATCGGGGACACGTCGAAGATGCTGCGCAGCTCCTGCGGCGGCGAGGCGATGTTGTTGAGGTCGCGGAGGTGGAAGCCCGCCCCGTGCTTCTCCAGCTCCAGCCCAAGCTCCCTGGCCAGATCCCGCTTCGTGACCTCGTCGACCGCGTCGACCGCGGTGGCACCCTGGATCTCGGCGAGCGTCGAGCGCATCGCCTCGGCGGCCGCGTCGTGGCCCTCGGGCGAGTAGTCGGCGTACTCGCCTTCCCGCCCGGGACGTCCGAGGTATACGTGGTACTCCGGGAACAACTCGAGCTGCCGGTCTACCCACCGCTCGGCGATGGCGTCGATCTCGGTCGGGGTACGTGCGTCAGTGCCCATGCAGCCACCCTAGGCGCGCCGAGCGAACGAGGCGGGAGACGCGACAGGCGCCGCTCGCACCGACCCGCGCCATGCGGTGTCGATGCGGGCGGCGCCTGCCGTCCGGGGGTACTACTCCTGGTCGAGATCGCGGCTGAGCAGCGCGACCAGCTGGTCGAGTGCCGCGTCGGCGTTCTCGGCGTCGGAGCTCAACGTGACCTCTTCGCCTCCGCCAACGCCGAGCGAGAGCACCCCGAGGATGCTTGCGGCGTTGACCGACTTGCCGGCGGCCGAGGTGAGCGTGACCGGCACGCCGGTGGCCGCGGCGGCCTGGCTGAACAGGGAAGCCGGACGGGCGTGCAGACCGACGCTGGAGGCGACCTTGACGGTGCGCTCGGACATGGGTTCCTCCTGATAGGGGCGGTGCCGGCCGTGCCGACGGGATGGTGCTGGGGAGAGGCTACGGGCTACTGGTCGTCGTCGTCGTCGTCGTCGGTGGTCAGTAGCCCGTAGACCTGGTCGGCTGTCGTCGCGTTGCGGAGCGCCGCCGCGCGTTCGGGGTCGAGCAGCACGGTCGCGAGCTGGGAGAGCAGCGCGATGTGGCCGTTCCCCCTCGCGGCGATGCCGACGGCGACGGTGACCTCGTTGCCGCCCCAGTCCACCCCGTCCGGGA
The DNA here is from genome assembly GCA_016212425.1 of Micrococcales bacterium. GTDB lineage: Bacteria > Actinomycetota > Actinomycetes > Actinomycetales > Microbacteriaceae > Schumannella. Next base: position 4,366 of record JACRGJ010000083.1, read on the forward strand.
AGCGGATGACCGAGAGGGCGTCCTCCGTGACCAGGTCCTTGCCGGCGAGGGTGCCGTGCGGGATCGCCACACCCTCGCCGACGAAGGTGGACACGGAGTTCTCCCGCTCGAGCATGGCGTCGATGTAGCCGGGGTCGATCGCGCCGACGTCGAGGAGAGCCTGACCGGCCTGCCGGATCGCGTCGTCGCGGTCGGATGCGCGCGCATCCAGCCGGATCGACCGCTCGGCCAGCAGGCTGGTCAGCTCCTTCTGCTCGTCCCCCACGCTCAGACCTCGACCGTCTCGCCGTTCTGGATGGCCTTGACCACCTTCGTGACCGATGGGTCGCCCAGGAACAGCTGGAACGGCACCACCGGCACGTCGGGCACGACGCCCCGAGCCCGCTCGGCGAGACTCGCCTGGGTGACCACGACATCCGCGTCGGCCGGGATGTGCGCGACAGGCGAGTGCTCGACCGTCACCCCGCTCTTGGCGAGCTGCTTCTTGAGCGTGGCGGCGAGCATCACGCTCGACCCCATGCCGGCGTCGCAGGCGACGATGAGCTTCTTGATCGCGGAGCCGTCGATGGTTGCCATGGATCGTGTCCTCTCGTGGGGTGGATGTCTCAGACGGACGGAGCCGGCTGGTTCTTCGACTTCGCCTTATTCTGCTTCGACTTCTCCTGAGCCGCCTCCAGGTCGAGCGCCGCATCCGTCGCCGTCTCCTTGCGGCCGAAGCCGAGCAGCAACATGCCGATGACGAACGTGACCCCGGCGGCGATGAAGATGCCGAGGAGATTCAGCACGATGTTGTCCGGGGGCGATACCAGAGCCCAGGCGATGATGCTGCCGGGCGAGGCGGGTCCGACCAGACCCAGCCCGAAGATCGACTCCCAGAGCACGCCGCTGGCTCCGCCGACGATCGCCGCGATGACGAGGATCGGCTTCATGAGCACGTACGGGAAGTAGATCTCGTGGATGCCGCCGAGGAAGTGCACCACCATGGCGGCCGGCACCGTGGGACGGATCGCGCGGGGCCCGAAGAGCAGCATCGCGGTGAGGATGCCCAGGCCCGGGCCGGGGTTCGTCTCGATCATGAACAGGATCGACTTGCCCGCGCCGCCCGCGACCTGCTCGGCCCCGAGCGGTGTGAACACGCCGTGGTTCAGCGCGTTGTTGAGGAAGAGCACCTTCGCCGGCTCGACGATGATCGACACGAGCGGCAGGATGTTGAGATTCACGAGGCTGTTCACCAGCGACCCGAGACCCTGTGCGATCCAGAAGGTGACCGGCCCGATCACGTAGAGGCCGAAGACGCCCAGACCGCCGCCGATGATGCCGGCCGAGAAGTTGTCGACGAGCATCTCGAAGCCGCCGCGCACCTTCCCCTCGATCACGCCGTCCCAGAGCTTGATGAGCAGCGCGCCGAGCGGGCCGAGGATGAACGCGGCGAGGATGTTCGGCCCGAGGTCCCCGAGGGACTTCGGGGCGATCGGCGGCTCGCCGTTCAGCGAGAGGCCCTTCAACTGCAGGGCGAGCGGCGACACCATCGCCCCGATGAAGGCGACTGTTCCGACGACACCGCCTCGGTGCCCGTAGACGTTCTTGCCGCCGGTGAAGGCGATGAGGATCGGGATCAGGATCACGATCAGGGGCCCGACCATAGTGCCGATCTGCGTCGTGATGAGCAGCGGGCTCTTCACGGTGCCGGCGAAGGTGTTGATCCAGCCGGTCGGGATGAACAGCGCGGTGATGAGCCCGAAGGCGATGAACGCGCCCAGGTTCGGCATCACCATCCCGGCGAGGAAGGCGCCGGCGCGCTGCACCTGCGCGCGAGCGCCGGTGCCCGTGGGTGCGGGTGTGTATGCGGACATGTGGGAGGTGCTCCTTCTGTTGGTGGTGGTGGAGGGAGGGGTGGGATCAGGGAGAGGGATGAGGGACCGTGCGCATCAGACGACCACCAGCCGGGGCCCCGCGTCCTCGATGCGCTGGCCGAGCTCCGTGTCGAGTCCGACGTCGCTGATGATGGTGTCCACGGCGGACAGCGGGACGACGCGGGCGAAGTCGTCGTGGCCGAACTTGCTGTGGTCGGCCAGCAGCACGGTGCGGCGGGCGGCTCGGATGAGTTCGCGCTTGACGCTCGCCTCCGCCATGTCGGGTGTGGTCAGTCCGCGCTCGACGCTGACCCCGTTCGTGCCCATGAAGGCGACGTCGGCGTAGACCTCGCCGATCTGGGCGCGGGTCCACTCGCCCACCGCAGCGAGGGTGCGGGACCGGACGATCCCGCCGAGCAGATGCAGGGTGATGTTCGGACGCGAGATGAGGATGCTCGCCACCGGGATCGAATGCGTCACCACGAGCAGCTCGCGGTCGACCGGCAGCATCTCCGCCAGCCGGATAGTCGTGGTCCCCGCGTCGAGCAGGAGGGAGCCGCCGTCGGGCAGCTCCGCCAGCGCGGCACGCGCGATGCGCTCCTTCTCGCGCGCCGCACGGATCTCGCGATCCGCGACGACGGGCTCGATGCTCAACCGCTCGACGGGAATGGCGCCGCCGTGCACCCGGCGCAGCACTCCGCGTCGCTCCAGCGAGGTGAGGTCTCGGCGCACCGTCTCCGGAGTGACCGAGAGCTCGCGCGCGAGCCCCGAGACGTCCACCCGACCGCGGGCACGCGCCGTGTCCAGGATCTGCTGGTGGCGCTCGGGTGCGTACATCCGACCTCGTCGTCAAAGATGGGGACCCACACGCGCTGCCGCTCCGAGCGGATGTGGTTATGGGCTTATAAAAGTCCGTTCGGACCCGAGAGTCAATTCGTCCGCGCCAGCGCGCGTGTCACGGCCTCTCGGGCGATGGTCAGTGGGCCGCGGCGTCCCAGTTCGCGCCGGACCCGATCTGCACCTCGAGCGGCACGGTCAGCTCCGCAGCGCCCGCCATCCGGCGTCGCACGATGCCGCCGAGCTCGTCGAGCTCTCCGTCCCCGACCTCGAACACGAGCTCGTCGTGCACCTGCAGCAGCATCCGGGAGCGCAGGCCACCGCCGCGGATGTCGGCGTCGATCGCGATCATCGCCCGCTTGATGATGTCGGCCGCCGACCCCTGGATCGGCGAGTTGAGCGCCTGCCGTTCCGCGTTCTCGCGCATCACCCGGTTCGTGGAGGTCAGGTCGGTGAAGGGGCGGCGACGCCCGAAGATGGTGGTCGTGTAGCCGTCCACACGGGCTTGCTCGACCACGTGGCGCAGGTAGTCGCGCACCGCGCCGAAACGGGCGAAGTAGTCGGCCATGAGCTCCTTCGCCTCGGAGGTCTCGATCCGTAGCTGCCGGGAGAGGCCGAAGGCGGAGAGCCCGTACGCGAGACCGTAGGACATGGCCTTCACCTTGGTGCGCATGGTCGGGGTGACCTCCGCGGGCGCGACGTGGAAGATGCGGGCGCCGACGAAGCGGTGCAGGTCCTCCCCCGCGTTGAACGCTTCGACGAGGCCCTCATCGCCCGAGAGGTGGGCCATGATCCGCATCTCGATCTGCGAATAGTCGGCGGTGAGCAGCGTCGTGAACCCCGCGCCGGCGCGGAAGGCCGAGCGCACCTCGCGACCCGCCTCCGTCTTGATGGGGATGTTCTGCAGGTTCGGATCGGTCGAGGACATCCGCCCCGTCGACGACCCCGTGGAGTCGTAACGGGTGCGGACGCGTCCGTCCGCGCCGATGCTCTTCTCGAGCGTCTCGACCATCTGCTTGAGCTTGGTGGCATCGCGGTGCTGCAGCAGGTAGCCGAGGAAGGGATGCGGGTTCGACTCCTGCAGATCCGCGAGGGCCGCGGCGTCGGTCGAGTAGCCGGTCTTGTTCGCCCGGGTCTTCGGCATCTGCAGCTGCTCGAACAGCACCTCCTGCAGCTGCTTCGGCGAGCCGAGGTTGACCTCCCGCCCGATCTCGGCGAACGCGGCTGCCGCGAACCCGGCGGCGGAGTCGGTGAGCCGGCGGTTGATCTCCCCCAGTACCTCGCGGGAGACCGTGACGCCCTGCCGCTCCATGGCGGCGAGCACCGGCACCAGGGGCAGCTCGATGTCGCGCAGGACGCTGAGAGATCCCGGGTCGAGCCGCTGCTCGAGCTCGGCGGCGACCCGCAGCACATACCACGCCTCGATCGCCGGGCTGACCGGCTCGACCTCCGGCACGAGCTGCGCCGGATCCGGTTCGGCGAGGGCCTCGCCGAGGTAGCGGTACACCTGCTCCGGGAGCGGCTCGTACTTGCCGCCCGGGCGCAGCAGCCCGGTGGCGGTCGCGGTGTCGAAGTCGAGACCCGCCACCGGCAGCCCCGCGGCCGCCAGCAGCTTCAGCTGACGCTTCGCGTCGTGCATCCGCTTGGGAGCATCCGACGCCAGCCACCGCGCGAGCGCCAGGTCGTCGGGCCGGTGCGGATCCCACGGCACCCACACGCTCTCGGTGAGGGACGAGATCCCGAGGCCCTCGATCCGCTCGCCGATGCTGGTCACACGCAGGCCGAGCGAGTCGCCCGAGGCGGCCTGCCGCTCGAGCCAGGCCGCCAGATCCTGGTCGACCGGCGTGCGGACGGCGGGGACGCCGCGCGACTCCTCGGCGAGGGTCATGCCGGCTGCGGCATCCGCTGCGGTGCCCTCGAGCTTGATGACCCGGTCGAGCAGGGTGCGGAACTCGAGTCGCGCGAACACGTCGCGCACCGCCTGCGCGTCGATCGGCTTCCTGGCGAGGTCCGATGGTCCGAGCGGGAGCTCGACGTCGCGCACGAGCCGATTGAGCCGGCGGTTGCGGACGGCACGGTCCCGCTGCTCTCGCAGGTTGCCGCCGACAACGCCGGTGATCTCGTCGGCGTGGGCAAGCAGTTCGTCGACGGTGCCGTACTTCTGGATCCACTTGACCGCGGTCTTCTCGCCGACCTTGTCGATGCCGGAGAGGTTGTCGCTGGGCTCCCCCACGAGTGCCGCGATCTCGGGGTACTGAGCAGGCTCGACGCTGTACCGCTCGCGCACGGCGTCCACGTCGTACCGCTTGAGCTCGGAGACCCCGCGCACGTTCGGGTAGAGCAGTGTCACGTCCTCGTCGACGAGCTGGATCGTGTCCCGGTCGCCGGAGACGATCAGCACCCGGTAGCCCTGCTCCTTCCCCTGACGCGAGAGGGTCGCGAGGATGTCGTCGGCCTCGAAGTCGTCCTTGGTGATCGTGCTGATACTCATGGCATGCAGGGCCTCCTGCAGCAGCGGCACCTGGCCCTTGAACTCGGACGGGGTCTCGCTGCGGGTGGCCTTGTACTGGTCGTAGTCCCGGGTGCGGAACGAGTGACGGGAGACGTCGAACGCGACGCCGAGGTGGGTCGGACGCTCGCTCTGCAGCAGCATGAGGAGCATCGCGAGGAAGCCGTGGATGGCGTTGGTGTGCTGCCCGTCGCGCGTCGTGAAACTGTCAACCGGGAGGGCGTAGAAGGCGCGGAATGCGAGCGAGTGGCCGTCGATCACCAGGAGCGTAGGCTTTTGCGGATCCGGCACGAAGCCAGCCTATCCACCGGTCCCGACACCATCTGGAGGTCCCGCGCGTGACGAAACTGCCCCCGGATCTCGACCCGGAGCTGGTCGCACGATTGAGCGAATCAGGGGGCGGACCGCTCACGCGGAAGATGGGGATCGAGTTCCTCGAGCTCTCGGCCGAGCACTCGGTCGCGACCATGCCGGTGGAGGGCAATCAGCAGGTCGTCGGGCTCCTCCACGGCGGCGCGCACGTGGTGCTGGGCGAGTCGCTCGGTTCGATCTCCTCGGCCATCCACGGAGGTGCGGGGCGCTACGCGGTGGGCATCGAGATCAACGCGACGCACAGCCGGTCCGCCACCTCGGGCCTGGTCACCGGAACCTGCCGCGCGCTGGTGCTCGGACGCACGCTGTGCACGCACGAGATCGTCGTGACCGATGAGGCGGGCCGTCGGCTCTCCACGGTCCGGATGACGAATATGCTCCGCGACCGTGACTGACGCCGCGCCGACCGCCAGTCGGGACGTCGCCTGGGAGGGCGTCGCGAACGCGCGCGACCTCGGCGGTCTGCCGCTTCGGGGTGGCGGCCGCACCCGCGCCGGCCGGGTCTTCCGCTCGGCGAGGGCGGACACGCTCTCGGACGCCGGGTGGTCCGCGCTGGCCGACGCCGGCATCCGGACGATCGTCGACCTGCGCAACGACAACGAGATCCTGGGGGCTCCCGGCCGTCCGGTCGATCTCCTGCCTACGGTGTCGCCGCTCGAGGATGTGCAGGACCCGTTCTACGCCAGCTGGACGGGCCGTCACCACGAGATGGACTACTTCCGCGCGTCCATCGACCACTGGCCGGCGCTCTACCTGACCGCGTTCGAGGCGGTGGCCTCCGCTCCCGCGGGCGGCGTGCTCATCCACTGCGCCGCCGGGCGCGACCGCACGGGCGCGGTCTGCGCGCTCCTTCTCGCCGCCGCGGGGGTCGAGCGGAAGGCGATCCTCGACGACTACGAGCTCGGCATCGCCTCGGCCGACGCCCCGCCCGGGCAGACGGCGGCGGTCGCCCGCGACGCCCGCGCCGGGCTCGAGCGCTTCCTCGACGTCGGGCCCTCGCCGCCGATGCGCGCGGCTCTCGTCCGCGCGGCCGCCCGACTGCTTTGATCCGCCTGCTGCCCGCGCGGTGGGCCCGCTCAGCGAAGCTGGCTGAACGCCTCGGCGCGGGCGGTCGGCCCGGTGACGATGATGACGTCGTCCGGGCGCAGCACCGTGTCGGCGGTGGTGTGCTCCCACTGGCCGGCCCGCTTTACCGCGGTGACCGTGACCCCGTGCTGGGCGCGTATGCCCAGCTGACCGAGCGTCGTGCCCACGAATCGGTCGGCGGGGGTGGTCTTCACCAGCGCGAAGCCGTCGCCGATCTCGAGGTAGTCCTGCATCGCGCCGCGCACGAGGTGTGCGACCCGCCGCCCCATGTCGCCCTCCGGGTAGACGACGTGCGCCACCCCCAGCTGCCCCAGGATGCGCCCGTGCGCCTCGTCGACCGCCTTCGCCCACAGCTGGTCGATGCCGAAGCCGAGCAGCAGCGAGGTGCACAGGATGCTCGAGCGGATGTCGCTGCCGATCGCGACGACGACGCGGTCGAAGTCGGGGACGGAGAGCTGGCGCAGCACCTCCTCCTTGGTGCAGTCGGCCTGCACCACGTGGGTCAGCTGCCCGTTGAGGCCCTGCACGATCTCCTCGGAGCCGTCGATGCCGAGCACCTCGGTGCCGTTCGACATGAGCTCCAGGGCGAGGGCGCTGCCGAAGCGGCCGAGCCCGATGACGGCGACGGAGTCGGCCGCGGCGATGCGCGTCTCGCGCGAGTGCGTTCTAGCCAATGATCGGCCTCTCCTTCGGAAGCTGGTACGGGATGCTGCGTTGGCGCAGCGCGATCGCGGTCGCGAAGGTGATCGGGCCGAGTCGTCCCACGAACATGAGAGCCGCGAGGATGAGCTGGGCGGCGATCGGCAGATCCGCGGTGATCCCGGTCGACAGACCGACCGTCGCGAAGGCGGAGATCACCTCGAACAGACTCTCCCCGAGCCGGGTGCCCGCGATCACCATCACGGCCGCGGTGGCCGCCACGACGACCCCCACCGAGACGAGCGCGACGGCGATCGCCTGCCGGTGGACGGCGCGGGAGAGGCGCTTGCCGAAGACGTTCACCGCCCCGTCACCGCGCACCTCCGCGACGAGAATGAACAGCAGCACCGCGAAGGTCGTCACCTTGATGCCGCCGCCGGTGCCGGCGGGCCCGGCACCGATGAA
>JACRGJ010000088.1 GCA_016212425.1 Micrococcales bacterium
CGCCCTCGCCGGGCTCCGGATGCTCGCGCTGCTCGGCGACGACTGGCGCGCGGTCGACCTGGCCCGGCGGGCGCGCGGCCTCGGCGACCGGCGCGGCCCGGTCCGGCTCGCCGGGCAGGCCTTCGCGCTCCTCGTCCTCGCCATCCGGCGGGCGACGCTGCTCGCGACGGCGATGGAGTCGCGCGGGTTCCCTGCTCAGGGACCGCGCACCTGGGCGCGCGAGTCCACGCTCGGCCGCGCGGATGCGGTGCTCATCGGACTCGGTGCGGCGGTCGCGCTCACGGCGCTGGCCGTCTCGCTCGGCACCGGGAGCTGGCGGTTCGCCGGTGGATGAGCGCGAGCTCGACGCGCTGGTCGGGCGTGCTCGCGTCGGCACGGTGCGTCCGGTGGTCCTCATCGACGGACGCTCCGGCGCCGGGAAGACCGCCCTCGCCCATGCGCTCGCGCCGCGACTGCACGCGCAGCTGGTGAGTCTGGACGACCTCTACCCGGGCTGGGACGGGCTCGAGGCGGGCGCCCTCGCCGTGCCGCGCGACGTGCTCCGCGACGACGAGCCGGGCTGGCGGCGCTGGGACTGGACCGCGCAGCGCCCCGCGGAGTGGCATCCGCTCGACCCGTCCCTGCCGCTCGTCGTGGAGGGCTGCGGCGCCCTCGGCGCCGCCAGCCGCGCTCGGGCGAGTCTCGCGGTCTGGCTCGAGCTCGACGGCGCCCGGCGGAAGCGTCGCGCCCTCGCCCGCGACGGCGGGGCCTACGCGCCGCACTGGGAGCGCTGGGCGGCGCAGGAGGAGCGATGGATCGCGCGGGAGCATCCGGTGGCCCTCGCCGACGTGGTGCTCGACGGCCGGGTGATCCCGGTTCAGGCCCAGCCGAGCTCGTGCAGCTCGTCGTCGTCGATGCCGTAGTAGTGCGCGATCTCGTGCACCAGCGTGACGTGCACCTCCTCGCGGAGCTCGTCGAGGGAATCGACCGCGGCCAGCAGCGACTCGCGGTAGAGCACGATCCGGTCCGGCAGCTCGCCGAAACCGTAGACGTCGCGTTCGGTCAGCGGCACACCGAGGTACTCGCCGAGCAGGTCGAGGGAGCCGTCCTCGGGCCGGTCCTCGGTGGTGAACACCACATTCTCCAGGCCGTCCACCGCCTCGTCCGGCAGCAGGTCGAGCTCCTCCACGACGAGGCGCTCGAACTGCTCCGGGTCACAGTCGACGGCCACGGCGGCCCTTGCGCTCGACCCGGTCCAGCGCCTCCACCAGGGACCACTGCAGGTGCCCCAGCCAGCCGTACAGCTGGGCCAGCACCGGATCCGCCGGCACGTCGTCGTCGGTGCGGATGCCCGCCCGCTCGGCCACCACGACGCGCACGTCGGTGAGCACCCGCGCCCAGGCATCCGCGTCCTCGTGATCCAGGGGGATGCGCGCCGCGGTCGCCGCGTCCAGTGTCGCCCGCATCCCCCCGATTCGAGAGAGCTTGTCGCGACGCGTGTCGTCGCGGGTGTACCGGGCGAACTCGGCCGCCGCATCCGCGTCGCCCCGGTAGCCGTCCGGCAGCAGCCGCGCCCGCGCCGGATCAGCGGTGTCGATGAGCGCGTCGGTGGCCGTCTGGAGCAGACCGCCGAGCAGACGCCGCTCCTCCGCGTCGAGGTCGACCAGGATGCGGCCGCGGTCGACCGACGCGCCGCTCACGCGTCGAACCGCGCGACGGTGGCCCAGAGCCCGTAGCCGTGCATGGAGTGCACGTGGTGCTCCATCTCCTCGCGCGGACCGGACGCCACGACCGCCTTGCCTTCGTGGTGCACGAGCAGCATCAGCCGGTCGGCCTCGTGCTGCGGATATCCGAAATACTCGCGGAACACCCGGGCGACGTAGTTCATCAAGTTGACCGGGTCGTTCCACACGATCGTGAGCCACGGCACATCCGGGGCGGCACGGAGATCGGTCAGCTCCTCCTCGAGGACGCCGCGACCGGTGCCGCGATCGGAGGACATGGGGTGGATGACGGGGCTCGAACCCGCGACTTCCGGCACCACAAGCCAGCGCTCTACCAACTGAGCTACACCCACCAGGCGCTGCCCGCAGGCAGCCGGACGATTCTATGGCATCGCATCGGCGCCGCCGAACCCGTGCCCGGCCCGGGCCGCTGCGCGGTCGGGTCTCACCGCGTGAGGCGCGGAGCCCAGTCGGCGACGACCGTCTCCGACACCCGCCGCGCCTCCTCGCTCGTGGGTCCCGGGGGCGCGACGAAGACGGCCTGGCGATAGTAGGCGAGCTCGCGGATCGATTCCAGGATGTCGGCGAGCGCCCGGTGCCCGCCGTTCTTCGTCGGCGCCTGGAAGTAGGCGCGCGGGTACCAGCGCCGCGCGAGCTCCTTGATGCTCGACACGTCGACGCTGCGGTAGTGCAGGTGAGCGTCCACCCGGGGCATGAACCTCGCGAGGAAGGCGCGGTCGGTGCCGATGGTGTTGCCCGCGAGCGGGGCGCTCTTGCTCTCGGGAGCGAACCGCAGGATGTACTCGAGCACCTGATACTCGGCGTCGGCGAGGCTCGCGCCGTGCGGGATCTCCTCGATCAGCCCGCTCGTCGTGTGCATCCCGCGCACGAAGTCGCTCATGGCGTCCATGGCCGACTGGTCGGGCTTGATGACCACGCTCAAGCCGGCATCCAGGGGCACCAGCTCGTAGTCGGTGACCACGACGGCGACCTCGACGAGTTCGTCGACGGCCAGGTCGAGGCCGGTCATCTCGCAGTCGATCCAGACCAGCACGTCGGGGCTCTGAGGCACCGGCTCAGCCTAGCGAAGGGCGTCTCGGCGCTCGCGGGCGCGCTGGGGCTCAGCCGGCGTCCCCGACCACGATGGCCTCGGCCTCGGTGCTCCGGTCCGGCTGCGGCCCGTCGATGCGCCGCAGAGCTCGGCGCCGGATGACGAGCACCGCCGTCGCGAGGAGCACCGAGCCCGCGCCGAGGAAGAACGGGATCGCGGTGCTGCCGGTCGCGGCCGCGACCGCGGCGGCGAGCGGCGGGGCGGCCGCGCCGCCGAGGAATCGGACAGCGGAGTAGGCGCTCGAGGCGACGGTGCGGGGAAGGTCCGTGGCCTCCATGACCGATTCGGTGAGCACGGTGTTCAGCACGCCGAGGAAGAGCCCGCCGACGACGACGCAGGCGATCAGCGCGCCCGTGACCGTAGCGAGCAGACCGGCGACGGCGAGGTCGACCGCCAGGAGCGGCAGCACGATGATGAGCACGAGGGAGCGGGGAAGCCGCGCCGTCAGCAGGGGAGCGACCCACACGCTCGTCAGCGCCACCGCGAGTCCCCAGCCGAAGAAGGTGACGCCGAGGTCCAGTGCCGAGAAGGTGGCAGGCAGGGCGAACGGGGTCCACGCGAGCAGGGTGAAGAACCCGATGTTGTAGAACAGTGCCGTCACGGCGAGGGTCGCGAGTCCGGGGTCGCCCAGCGCACGGATCGGGGCGCTGAGGCGCGTCGGTCGACGCTCGCTGGCATCCGGACCGAGCAGCACCGCGATCGCGACGAGGGCGATCGCCATCAGCACCGCGACGCCGAAGAACGGGCCGCGCCAGCTGATCGTGCCGAGCACGCCGCCCAGAAGCGGACCCACGGCGATGCCGAGTCCCAGTGCGGCCTCGTACAGCACGATCGCGGCGCTGCTGCCGCCGCTCGCCGCCCCGACGATGGTCGCCAGCGCGGTGGAGATGAACAGGGCGTTGCCGAGACCCCAGCCGGCTCGGAACCCGATCACCGCGTCGACGCTGCCGCTCAGAGCGGCCAGGAGGGCGAACACGACGATGAGGCCGAGACCGAACAGGAGCGTCCACCGCGCGCCGATCCGGCTCGAGACCCAGCTGGTGACGAGCATCGCGAGGCCCGTGATCGCGAGGTAGCTGGTGAACAGCAGTTCGGTCTGCGTCGGCGTCGCCGCGAGCTCCTTCGCGATCGCGGGCAGGATCGGGTCGACGAGGCCGATCCCCATGAAGGCCACCACGCAGGCGAAGGCGACCGCCCACACCCGCGTCGGCTGGCGCAGGATCCGGGCGGATGCGGAGGTGGGCGAGTTCACGCGGCGGCCTCCTTGGGGGCACGGGTACGGCGGTCGAGCACATCTGCGGCTCGCTCGAGCGCGCGCCAGTCCTCCGCGCCGAGACCGTCGAACAGGGGCTCCAGGGCGGCGCCGAGCTGCTCCTGCCACGCGGCGAGGGCGGCCTCGCCCTTCGCCGCCAGGCGCACCTGCCAGGCGCGCGCGTCGTCGCTGTCGGCGATCCGGGCGATCAGCTCCTCCTGCGCCAGCTGAGCGATCAGCCGGGTCATGCCCGGCTGGCTGACCCGGCTGGCGGCGGCCAGCTCACCGATCCGCATCGGCCCTTCGCTGCGCAGGATCGAGAGGGTGCGCCACACGGCCGCGGGAGTGGTGTTGCCGGTGCTGAGCGCGGCGATCCGCCCGAGCTTGTTCGCGGAGACCACCAGCGAGCGGATGACGGTGCGACGATCCATGTCTCAACTGTATACCCCAGATATATAACACGCGTGAATAATCTGCCTCGGTGGGTAGGCTCGGCCGATGTCGATCGCTGCCGCCGTCGTGCTGTTCGTCTCCGCCGGGTTCAACATCCTGGCCTGGCCGCGCTTCTACCCGCGGATCGCGACGGACGCTCGGGCGCGGGACGCCGATGGCCGGCCGACCACCTTCTTGCGGGTGCACGTCACCCTGATCGTGCTCGCCCTGGTGATCGCGGTGGCCAGCGTCGTCGTCGGCGTCGGTCTGCTGGTGGTCGGGTAGGTCACCGTGCCGGGTCAGCGGCCCGGGCTCGTGTCCGCCGCTCTCCCAACGACCCCCACGCCGAGTTCCCCTCCGTCCCGCGACGGCACGCCCCCCCGGAGAGATTCGAACTCCCGACCAGCCGGGTAGAAACCGGATGCTCTATCCACTGAGCTACGGGGGGTCACGCCCGCGCGCGGGTGCCGCTCAGTCTAGGGAGTGCTCGGCCGGCTCGATCGGGCAGGTCACGCCCCGTGCCGTGCGGGGTCCGCGAGCGGCTGCTCGGCATCCTGGCGTTCGGCGGAGGAGGAGGCCGCGCCGGTACCCGCCGCATACGCCTCGCTGGGCGGGAGGACCACGTCGGGGCGGCGTTCGGGCTGCTGGTGGGTCTCGGCCGAGAACTGCTGGTGCGCCCACTCCTGCTGCTGGGTCACCACCGGATCGGCCTTGGGCTCCTCATACTTCCAGCGGTCGAGGTCGGCGGCGAACAGCTTCCGCGCGCGGCCGGGGCGGTTCACCCACTCCAGGAGTCGGACGCGGTACTCGGCGAGGGTCTGCTCCGACTGGAAGCTGAAGCTCACCGAGTTCTTGCGCATGTCGTTCAACTCGTGCGCGGCCCAATCGGCGGCGAGCGCGGCCCCCGAGATCGGCAGGAGGCGCACCTGCACGTCGGAGGCGCTCGCCAGTCGCTCGAAATGATCCCGGGTCGGCGTGGGCTGAGCATGCCAGTTCGTGGCGGCCTCGCCGGCGGAGATGAGGGATGCGACGGCCGCCGCCCGCGTCTCCCGGTCGCGTTGCGCCACGAGTCGCCGGACCGCGCCGCGCCCGATCAGCGCGCCCACGATGCCCGCGACGACGATCGAGACGAAGGGGACGATCGCGCCGAAGATCACGGCCTGGCCCTGGTCGGTGCCGAACCAGTCGGTCACGGAGTTCCACCACTGCATGGCGTTCAGGGTACGGCGAGCTCCGAGAGCCGGGTCGTGGGGCGCGCGGGTCGCGGAGGATCCGCTGGGCACGCCGGCCCGCCGGAGGTCTCAGCCGAGACGCACGGCGTCGAGCGCGTCCCGGGCGTCGGCGAACTCGCCGAGAGGGATGAGCCGGGAGCTGCGTGCGGCCATCCGCGAACTGCGGAAGCGCGGCGCGTCGCCCGCCGCGCGGGGGTCGTCGATCAGGTCGACGTAGCCGAGCACATCGCCGCGGTCGCGGGTCACCCGCCAGCGCCCACCGCGAAGCGGAACGGCGCGGATGCCCCTGCGGCTGATGGGGAACGCGGGGGTGGGGATGGCGGGAGTGGCGAGGGCGGGGGTGGGCGTGGGCATGGCCGGGGCCGGGCTGGCGGTCAGCATGTCGGGATCTCCTCTTCGTCCGCGGCCCGGCCGCCGCTCGCGAGAAACCTACGCACGACCGCCGACAGTGGGGTGGCCCGCGCGTGCCCAGCTCAGCGGCCGGTGCCGTCCACGGCAAGGAGCTCGATCCGCTCCAGCTCCTGGGGCGAGAGCTCCGGCGCGTCGAGGGCGTCGAGGGTGCCGTCGAGTTGGGCCACGCTCGAGGCCCCGACGAGCGCGCTCGTCACCTGGCGGTGTCGCAGCACCCAGGAGATCGCGAGCTGCGCGAGCGTCTGGCCGCGCTCCCGCGCGATCGCGTCGAGCCCTCGCGCCCTCGCGAGATACTCCTCGGTCAGGTTGCGCTCGCTGATCCACTTCCCGGTGGCGGCGCGCGATCCGCTCGGGACCCCGGCGAGGTAGCGGTCGGTGAGCAGCCCTTGCGCCAGCGGCGAGAAGACGATCGCGCCGGCCCCTACCTCCTCCAACACCGGCAGCAGTCCGTGCTCGATCCGGCGGTCGAACATGTTGTACCGCGGCTGGTGGATCAGCAGCGGAATCCCCTCGGCCCGGAGCGCGGCCGCGGCGGCGCGGGTCTGCTCGGGGTCGTAGTTCGAGATGCCGGCGTAGAGGGCCTTGCCCTGGCGCACCGCGGTCGCGAGGGCGCCCATGGTCTCCTCGACCGGCGTGGCGGGGTCGGGCCGGTGCGAGTAGAAGATGTCGACGTAGTCCACCCGCATCCGCTGCAGGCTCTGATCCAGGGAGGACAGCAGGTACTTGCGCGACCCGCCGTCGCCGTAGGGCCCCGGCCACATGTCGTAGCCGGCCTTGGTGGAGAGGATCAACTCGTCGCGATAGGGCAGGAGGTCGCGGCTGTACAGGTCGCCGAAGTTGCGCTCGGCGGCGCCGTAGGGCGGCCCGTAGTTGTTCGCGAGGTCGATGTGCGTCACGCCGCGGTCGAAGGCCCGGCGCAGGATCGCCCGTTGCGTCTCGAGCGGCCGGTCGTCGCCGAAGTTGTTCCACAGGCCGAGGGAGACGCGGGGAAGGAGCAGTCCGCTCCGTCCCGATCGGGCGTAGCCCATGCGGTCGTAGCGGTCATCCGCGGCGAGGTGGGCGTTGGTCACCCCCGTCACGCTAGCGGTCCGGCCGGCCCTGCTACCCACGCGACCACGGCCTCGACCGACGGTCTGGCGGCGGGGATCGCGGGGCCCGGGAACTGCCTCGGAGTCGAATCGATCCCCCCCGTCGCGGGCGAGGCGGGCGTACCGTAGGGGCACTTCGCGAAGGCGGGAGAGCCGTCGCGGACGACGGAAGGAGCTCGAGGATGAGCGACACCATGACGATGCAGCGCTGGGTGGCCTTCGGTCCCGCGGGGGCCGTGGGCTCGGTACTGCGACGTGACGACGGCTACGTCGTCCAGATGATGAGCGATGGGCGGTACCGCGGCGTCTACCCCAGCCTCAACGTCGCCAAGCAGGCACTGCACGCGGCGATGGGCGTCGGCGCGGAGCGGCCCGAGTTCCGGGAGCACTGAGCCTCCTCGCTCCGGAGCGCGGCCCGTTGCCCGCGGGCCGTCTCCTCCCCTGGCTCGGGAGGCGCGGCGTTCTCCACCGATCAGCCACCCCACGCCCCGCGGTAACGGCGCGCCCGGCATCCTCGACCCATCGGATGCCGGGCCGCCTCACCGGCACGAGCGCGGCCCGGCGTCCGATCCCGTCGGACCGCATCCCCTGGTCCGAGTCGCGCGATCAGAGGAGAGCACCCATGTCCGCCACTATCACCGTCCTCGGCTCCGTCGGCAACGATCCGACGCTGAGCCACCATCCGAACGACCTCGCGATCGCGAAGTTCCGTCTCGCCTCGACCACCCGCCGCTTCGACAAGGGCGAGCAGAAGTGGGTCGATGCCGACACGACCTGGTACACCGTCACCGCGTTCCGCTCGCTCGCCGAGCACGTCGCGGCGTCGGTCGTGAAGGGGCAACCGGTCATCGTCACCGGCCGACTCAAGGTCGAGCAGTGGACGAAGGAGCAGCGCTCCGGCACCTCCTTCGAGATCGAGGCCGAGCTCGTCGGCCACGATCTGCGGTGGGGCACGGCGGCGTTCACCCGCCCGGTCTCCCGCGCGCGGGATGCGGGCGAATCCGACCCGCCGAACGGCGTCGACGGGGTACCGGAGCAGAACTCCAGCGGCTGGGCTGCGGTGCCCGTCGGGGCGGGAGCCGGTGTCGCCGCCGAGGTCCCGTTCTGAGTCGGCCGCGGCGGGTGCCCTCCCGCAGAGGGGCGCCGCGTAGGATCGCGGCGGAACCGGGGGAGGCGGACGTGGGGGAGCGGATGCGGCGCGTCGCGGCGGCGGCGGCCGTCGCGGTGTGCGCCGCGGTCGCCCTCGCCGCCTGCACGGGTCCGGGTAGCCGAGACCCGCAGCCCACGGCGACGCGGGCCTCCGGATCGCCGGTGGCGTCGCCGAGCCCCTCGGCGAGCGGCCCCCCGGCGCTGGTCTACACGGGCACCGCCCGGCAGAACCTGCCGTACTTCGACATGGTCAATCAGCGGCTGATCGCTGCGGGCGGATCACCGCGGGGACGTGACTTCATCGACTCCCTGGTGACCGCCGGGTTCGTGAAGGCCGACATGCAGGTCACCCCGGACACCACCTCCGTCGGCCTCGCCGCCGACAACATCCAGTTCTCGGTGCTCTTCAACGGGAACTGTCTCATCGGGCAGTACGGCAATATCGGCTATGCCAGGACGGTGCAGCCGGTCCTCGCCACGGGGCGTTGCCTGGTGGGACGGACCCGCGCGATCGACTGGTGAGCGGGCGCTCGCTCTCAGCGTGACGGCGGCCCGGCGGCGCATCCGATCCGTAGACTCGCCGGCATGGCCGAATTCGTCTACTCGATGCAGCGCGCCCGCAAGAAGGTGGGCGACAAGCTCATCCTCGACGACGTCACGATGTCGTTCTTCCCGGGAGCGAAGATCGGCATGGTGGGGCCGAACGGCGCCGGCAAGTCGACCATCCTCAAGATCATGGCCGGGCTCGACCAGCCCTCCAACGGGGAGGCGCGCCTCAGCCCGGGGTACACCGTCGGCATCCTCATGCAGGAGCCGGAGCTCGATGAGTCGACGACCGTGCTGGAGAACGTGCAGCAGGGCGTAGGGCCGATCATGGCGAAGATCGCCCGCTTCAACGAGATCTCCGCGGCGATGTCCGAGCCGGATGCCGACTTCGACACCCTGCTGGCGGAGATGGGCACCCTGCAGGAGCAGATCGACGCCGCCAACGCCTGGGACCTCGACTCGCAACTCGAGCAGGCGATGGATGCCCTGCGCACGCCGCCCGGGGATGCCATCGTGGGGAACCTCTCCGGCGGCGAGAAGCGCCGGGTCGCGCTGGCGGCGCTGCTGCTGTCCAAGCCCGACCTCCTGCTGCTCGATGAGCCGACGAACCACCTCGACGCGGAGAGCGTGCAGTGGCTCGAGCAGCATCTGAGCTCCTACCCCGGCGCGGTCATCGCCGTCACCCACGACCGGTACTTCCTCGACAACGTCGCGCAGTGGATCGCCGAGGTCGACCGTGGACGCCTCTACCCGTACGAGGGCAACTACTCCACCTACCTGGAGAAGAAGGCCGAGCGCCTGCAGGTGCAGGGCAAGAAGGATCAGAAGCTGGCCAAGCGCCTCGCGGACGAGCTCGAGTGGGTGCGCAGCAACGCGAAGGGGCGTCAGGCGAAGTCGAAGGCGCGTCTGGCCCGCTACGAGGAGATGGCCTCCGAGGCCGAGCGCACCCGCAAGCTTGACTTCGAGGAGATCCAGATCCCGCCGGGACCGCGCCTGGGCAGTGTGGTCATCGAGGCGAAGAAGCTCGAGAAGGGCTTCGAGGGCCGTGAACTCATCGAGGGACTGAGCTTCAGCCTCCCGCCGAACGGCATCGTCGGCGTCATCGGACCGAACGGGGTCGGCAAGACGACGCTGTTCAAGACGATCGTCGGTCTCGAGCAGCTGGACGGCGGAGACCTCAAGGTCGGCGAGACGGTGCAGATCAGCTACGTCGACCAGAACCGCGGCGGCATCGATCCGAACAAGACCCTGTGGGAGGTCGTCTCGGACGGGCTGGACATCATCCAGGTGGGGCGGATCGAGATCCCGAGCCGCGCCTACGTCTCCAAGTTCGGCTTCAAGGGACCCGACCAGCAGAAGAAGGCGGGCGTGCTCTCCGGCGGGGAGCGCAACCGCCTGAACCTCGCGCTCACCCTGAAGCAGGGCGGCAATCTGCTGCTCCTCGACGAGCCCACCAACGACCTCGATGTCGAGACCCTGCAGTCGCTCGAGAACGCGCTGCTCGAGTTCCCCGGCTGCGCCGTGGTCATCACCCACGACCGGTGGTTCCTCGACCGGATCGCGACGCACATCCTCGCCTATGAGGGCACTGATGACCGGCCGGCCAACTGGCACTGGTTCGAGGGCAACTTCGCCGCCTACGAGGAGAACAAGCTCGAGCGCCTCGGCCCCGAGGCGGCGGCGCCGCACCGCTCGGTGCATCGCCGGCTGACCCGCAGCTGAGCGCGTCGCATGACGCGGATGCACGTGCCGGTGCCCTTGCGCTGGAACGACCTCGACGCCTACGGTCACGTCAACAACGCGGCGATGTTCGTGCTGCTGGAGGAGGCACGCATCCACGCCTTCTGGTCGACGGATGAGGCGCTCGCACAGTCGACGATGCGCGAGGGGTCGGGCACGCTCTCGCTGGTGGCGCGGCAGGAGATCGAGTACGTCGCACCGATCCCCTACCTGCGGGACCCCCTGGACGTGCAGATGTGGATCGGGCATCTCGGCGGGGCGAGCTTCAGCGCCTGCTACGAGGTGCACTCGCCGGCATCCGCTCCCGACGACGTGCTCTACGCGCGAGCGCAGACCACCATGGTGCTGGTCGACGTCTCGACCCAGCGCCCGCGCCGCCTCACCGACGCCGAGCGCACCGCCTGGGAGCCCTACCTCGAGGAGCCGGTCGCCTTCACCCGGCGCTGACCCGCCCGTCTCGCTCCCGGCCCCCCTCGGCTGCGGGCACGACGTCGCGCATCCCCGCGCGTCCTTGCACTCTCGCGATTCTCCCCAATTGGTTCTGATGACCGGTCCGGGGGCGCCATTTGCGCCATCTGAACGTGCCCGTCAGCTTCCGGCCGTCGATAACCGCGGCGATGAGCCGATCGCCGTACGACCGACAGTCCGGCCCCACCGATCTCGCGCCCGGCGATCCGGCCCCACCGATCTCGCGCCCGGCGATCCGGCCCCACCGATCTCGCGACCGGCGATCCGGCCTCACCGATCTCGCGACCGGCAGGGCGCGGGGCACGACGCGGGGTCAGGACGCGGGAACGCGCAGCATCCCCTCCTGGGCGACGCTCGCGATGAGGCGCCCGCGGCGGTCGTACATGCGGGCGGTGGAGAGCCCGCGGCCGCCGATCGCGTTCGGCGCCTCCTGCACGTAGAGCAGCCACTCGTCCGCCCAAGCGAAGCGGTGGAACCACATCGCGTGGTCGAGGCTCGCCGCCTTGAGGCCCGGGGTCGACCAGGCGATGCCGTGCGCTCGCATCGTGGGCTCCAGGATCGTGTAGTCGCTGCCGTAGGCGAGTGCGGCGCGGTGCAGGTTCTCGTCGTCGCCGATGCGGCCGACCAGGCGCATCCACACCGCCTGGCGAGACGTGCGCCGCGCCGCGGGATGCAGGTACACCGGCGGGTCGATGTGGCGGATGTCGAACGCACGCTGCGCCGCCCAGCCCACGGCGCGGGGGTCGTCGATCCCCTCGAGCAGCTCGGCCGCGGCCGGGAGCTCGTCGGGGGAGGGGTACTCGGCGATGTCGATGTCGACCTGGTGCTCGAGGCCGGCATCGGCATCCTGGAACGACGCGATCATCGACAGGATCGGCTGCCCGGCCTGGTACGCCTGGGTGCGCCGGGTCGAGAAGGAGCGCCCGTCGTGGATGCGGTCGACGGAGAAGGTGATGGGCAGGGTGATGTCTCCCGGGCGCAGGAAGTAGCCGTGCATCGAGTGGACGATCCGCCCCTCCTCGATGGTGCGCATCCCGGCCACCAGCGACTGCGCGAGCACCTGACCGCCGAAGACTCGGCCGATCGGGGTCCACTGGGACGGCCCGGTGAAGATGTCCTCGTCGGTACGGGCGCCCGTGTCGGTGAGGGCGAGGGCCTGCAGGAGACCGGACAGAGGGTCGGCCATGAGCGGTAGTTTATAGAGCCGATGCCTCGCACCTTCTCCCTCGCCGACCCCGCCGCGCTCGACGACCTCGACACCTTCGTCGACCGCGCGGGGCGGATCGAAGAGGGCGCCGTCCGCCTCATCGCGGGCGCCGGGGTGCTCGCCGCCTACGCCGCGGCCCTGTATCCGGTCGGGCTCACCGACGAGACGCCGACGGTGCTCGGGCTTCGGACCTACGCCGTCGATCCCGACGGCGAGTTCTTCGACGCGGTGGTGCCCATCCGCTCGTTCCTGCAGAGGATCGAGAGCGCCCGGCTGCGTGCGGCGAAGGCGGGGTCCGCTGAGTCGTCAGCCGCGGTGCCCCGCGAGCCGCAGGTGGATGTGAACCTGCCGATGGAAGTCAACACGGTTACCTGGGCCGGCATCTCCCCGCCCCGCGGCGGCTGGCACGCGACCGGCGAGCGGCCGGTGGAGCTGTTCCGCGCGGCGGCCGAGTCGGGCATCGCCGAGATGGCCGGTGCCGTTCCGGATGCCGTGGGCGAGCAGCTGGTTCGACGCGCGCGGGCGGAGGTGTGGGGGCGTCCGATCGTGGGGCTGGAGCACATCCCGGCCGGGGCGGCGTTCGCGCAGTACAGCCTCGGCTTCCTCGGCGACGACCTGGTTCGACTGTACGAGTCGGGGCCCTGGTCGCGACTCACGACGCAGCGCGGCCACGTGCTCGTGAAGCGCCGCGCCTGGACCCTCGCGCGCTGACGCCCGGTTCCGTCGAGGCGGACCGCCGCGTCAGATGTCGCAAACGGAGCTTGGAGCCCGGTCGTGAGGCCCAATTGGGGTAGGTGACGCGGTCATCGGGCCCGATTGGGGTAGGTCACGCGGTCATCGGGCCCAATTGGGGTGAGTGACCGGGTTGTGAGGCCCGGGCGGGGCGGATGACGCGAACCGGCCGCGCGGTCAGAGGCCCGCGGCGACCGCGCGGCCGGCGACGCGTCCCGTGAAGAGGCAGGCGCCGAGGAAGGTGCCCTCGAGCGAGCGGTAGCCGTGCATCCCGCCCCCGCCGAATCCGGCGGCCTCGCCCGCGGCGTAGAGCCCCGGGATGACTGCTCCCGCCGCGTCCAGCACCTGCGCGTGGAGGTTCGTCTGGATGCCGCCGAGCGTCTTCCGGGTGATCACGTGCAGCTTGACGGCGATCAGGGGGCCGGCGGAGGGGTTCAGGATCTCGTGCGGTCTCGCCGTGCGGATGAGTCGGTCGCCGAGGTACCGGCGCGCCCCGCGCAGCGCGGTCACCTGGCCGTCCTTCGAGAACCGGTTGCGCACCTCCCTGTCGCGGGCGACCAGCTCGGCGCGGACGTTCGCCGTGTCGAGCTCCGCCTCGGGGGCGATCTGGCGCATCCCGTCCAGCAGCTCGTCGATCGTGTCGGCGACGACGAAGTCCGCCCCCTGGCGCTTGAACGCCTCGACCGGTTCGGGAGCGCCCCGGCCCAGGCGCTGACGCAGCAGGGCGGTAACGCTGCGGCCGGTCAGGTCGGGATTCTGCTCGCTGCCGGAGAGAGCGAACTCCTTCTCGATGATCCGCTGGTCGAGCACGAACCAGCTGTGGTCGTGCCCGGTCTGGCGCAGCCACTCCAGCGTGCCGAGGGTGTCGAACCCGGGGTAGAGCGGACCCGGCAACCGTCGCCCCTCCGCGTCGAACCACATGCTCGAGGGGCCGGGAAGGATGCGGATGCCGTGGCCGGCCCAGACGGGGGAATGATTCTGGATGCCCTCGACGTAGTGCCACATCCGGTCGCCGTTGACGAGCCGGCCTCCCGCGCGGTGCGCGATCGCGAGCATCCGCCCATCCACGTGGGCGGGCACCCCCGCGAGCATCCGCTCGGGCGGGCTGCCGAGCCAGGCCGGCCACTGCGCCCGCACCAGGTCGTGGTCACCGCCGATCCCGCCGCTGGAGACGATCACCGCGCCGGCCTCGAGCTCGAACTCGCCGACGACGTCCCGGTTCGTCGGAGCGCCGCGGACCGCCGCGTCGTCGGCGAGCACCGCGCCCCGCGCTCCCACCACGGCGCCGTCGCGGATCACCAGCTCGTCCACGCGGTGACGGAAGCGCAGCTGCGCGCGTCCCTCCTCGACCCCCCGTCGCACACGGGCGATGAACGGATCGAGCACGCCCGGCCCGGTGCCCCAGAGGACATGGAACCGCGGCACCGAGTTGCCGTGACCGCTCGCGCTGTAGCCGCCGCGCTCGGCCCAGCCGACGACAGGGAAGAAGCGGATGCCCAGGCCGTAGAGCCAGTCGCGTTTCTCCCCGGCGGCGAAGTCGAGGTAGGCATCCGCCCAGAGCATCGCCTGATCGTCCTCGGGGCGGTCGAACTCGGCGCTGCCGAACCAGTCCTGACGGGCGAGGTCGAGGCTGTCCCGCACGCCGAGGTGCCTCTGCTCGGGGCTGTTCACGAGGAACAGCCCGCCGAAGGACCACCACGCCTGTCCACCGAGGTTCTGCTCAGGCTCCTGCTCGAGCAGTGTCACGCTCTTGCCGGCGTCCAGCAGCTCCGCTGCGGCGACGAGTCCCGAGAGCCCGGTACCGATGATGAGCGCGTCGGAGCCCTCCTGGGCTCTCCCCTTCTCTCCGGCGTCGTGGTCCATCCGGGTCCCTTCGTCGAAGCGGCGGCGGAGTCGTCTGCGCGCCCAGGCGGCGGCTTCGCGTGCACAACGTGAACGTCCGACAGATCCGCTGTCCCCATTCTGGGGGGTATCCGCGCGGGTCGCGGTCCTCGACGCGGCGGGGCGCAAGGGCCGGCGCGAGCCCGCGGGATGCGCTCAGTCGCCGATGTTGACGAGCCAGCCGATGCCGAAGCGATCGATCCCCTGGCCGAATCTCGCGCCCCACGGCGCCGCGGCGAGGGGCATCGTCTCCGTCCCCTCCGCCATCAGCGCCCTCCAGTAGCCGGCGAGGGCCTCCGCGTCGGATCCTCCGCCCGAGAGCGAGACCTGCACGTTGGTGCCGGGCGTCACCTCCATCGACGGCGGCACGTCCGAGCACATCAGCGTGAAGCCGCCCGGCGTCTCCAGCTGCGCGTGCATGACCTGATCCTCGACGCCCGCGTCGACGGGCATCCCGAACTCGCGGAACGTCGAGACGGTGAGTTCGCCGCCGAACACCGAACGGTAGAACTCGATCGCCTCCCGGGCCTGGCCGCGGAAGTTGAGGTAGGGGTTGAGGGTGGCCATCGAGACTCCTTCGTGCGGATGCGGAACACCGAATGTCTACACCCGAGAGGCGACACCCGGGCCGAACCGGCGGTCTCAGTCCTCGAAGGTGTTGACCATCGCGTGGGCCGCGCGCTCGAGGTAGCCCCAGAGCATCGCCTCGTGCATCGGGGAAAGGGCCAGCTGGTCGACCGCCACCCGCATATGGGCCAGCCAGCGATCGCGCGCAGCCGGATTCACCCGGAAGGGCAGGTGACGCATCCGGAGGCGCGGATGGCCGCGCTCGTCGCTGTAGGTCGTCGGGCCGCCCCAGTACTGCTCGAGGAATCCGGTCAGACGCTGGATCGCGCCCTCGAGGTCCTCCTCGGGGTACATCGGGCGCAGCACCGGGTCGTCGGCGACCCCGACGTAGAAGCGGCGCACCAGGCGTTCGAAGGTGGCGCGTCCCCCGACTTCGTGCCAGAAGGCGCCCTGCGCGTCCTCGCCGCTGCGCAGCGTGAGCGGTCCCTGCGCCATCAGTCGCTCCCGGATGCCGGGTCGGGCTTGGGCTTCCGGGATCGCGGTGCCCGCGGTGGACGCATGATCGGCGTCGGTCCGCTCGAGGGCGTACGGGCACCGCCCACCGACCCGGCCTCGTCGAAGCCGCTCAGGACGACCTGTTCCAGGGAGGGCAGCCGAACCCCCATCTCATCCATCGCGCGCTTCAGCCGTGCCCGCAGCTCCCGCGCGGTGTCGTCCCTGGCCCCGTCGCGGGTCTTGACCACGAGGCGGACCACGACCGCATCCGCCGAGATCGACTGGATGCCCCAGACCTCCGGGGTCTCCACGATCATCCGGCTCCAGCGGGGCTCCTCTGCCAGATCCTGGGCGGTGGAGAGGATGGTCCGCTGCACGGCGTCGGCGTCGGCCTCGTAGGGCACCGCGAGGTCGATGATGACCCGCGCCCAGCCCTGCGACATGTTGCCGACCCGCTGGATCTCGCCGTTGTGCACGTACCACAGCACCCCGTTGACGTCCCGGATCTGGATCGTGCGGATGCCGACCGCCTCGACCACGCCGGTGCCGAATCCGGTGTCCACGACGTCGCCGACGCCGACCTGGTCCTCGATCACCATGCTGATCCCGTTCAGCGCGTCCTTCACGACGCCCTGCGAGCCGATGCCGAGGGCCGCGCCGAAGGCGGCCGTGAGAATGGCGAACGATCCCGCGGCCTGCGGGGCGAGCACGCCGACGATGAGAATCAGCGCGACGATGATCGTCGCGACCGTGACCACGTTGGTCAGGACCGAGCCGAGGGTGCGGGTGCGCTGCACGGTGCGGACCGCGGCGAGCGGGGAGGTGATCAGGGCGCCGGTGTCGTCCACGTTCTGGCGCCTCTTGACCCCGCTGACCACCGTCCGCACGGCACGCCGGATCACGAACTCGAGCACGATGCGCACGACGACGGCGCCGAGGATGATGCCGGCGACGCCGACGCCGTTGAGGAACCAGGGGTTCTGGAGGAGCGCGTCCCAGCCGTTGCTCACCACGGCGGCGGGATCAGAGGGACTCGGCGACGGTGTCATGAGCCTGGGCGTGGAGGGCACGCTGGACGGCGGCCCGGTTCTCGAGGATGAGGCGGCGCAGCGCCGCGGGAGCGTCGGGGTTGGCGTCCAGCCAGGCCGTGGAGGCCCCGACGAGCGACTCTGACGCAAGCGGGGTCGGGTAGAGCCCGTCGATGAGGTACTCGGCGATCTTGTAGCTGCGGTCCTGCCAGATCCCGTTCAGCGCCGCGAAGTAGGGCTCGACGAGGGTCTGGAGGATCGCCGGGTCGTTGACATGCTGGTAGCCGATGGTCGCCGCCCGGACGATCACGTTCGGCTGCGCACCCCCGACCAGTTCCTCGAACGCGGCGCGCTTGCCCTCGGCGGTGGGGATCGTCGCCCGCGCCCGGGCGGCGGCCTGCTCGCCGTTGGAGGTGCTGTCCTGCGCCAGGGCCGCTGTGATCTCCTCGGCCCCGGCGGCGCCGGTGAGCACGAGACCCTCGAGGAGGTCCCAGCGCAGGTCGGTGTCGATCGTCAGACCCTCCAGCGTCTGTGAGCCGTCGGCCAGCGTGCGCAGCGCATCCGCGTGGGCCGGGGTGGAGGCGGTCTGCGCGAAGAACTTCACGAACTGGAACTGCGCGTCGCTGCCAGCCTCGGCCTCCTGCGCCAGCGTCCAGAGCGCATCGCCGATCCGCTCGATCGTCGCCGCGCGGACCGCCGGGTCGACGTAGACCCGCGCCGTGGTGAGCAGCTGCGTCAGCGCGAGGCGGATCGTCGTCGACTCGGTCTCTTTCGCGATGTTGCCGAGCACGAGCTGCGCGTAGTCGCGGGGCCGCATCTCGGCATCCCGGGTCGCGTCCCACGTCGCGCCCCAGACGAGGGCGCGGGCCAGCGGATCGCGGATCGCCGAGAGGTGGTCGATCGCCACCCGGAGCGAGTCGTCGTCGAAGCGGATCTTCGCGTACGCGAGATCGTCGTCGTTGAGCAGCACCAGGTCGGGTTTCCGGAGGCCCGCGAGCTCCGGCACCTCCGTGCGCTCGCCGTCCACGTCGAGCTCGACGCGGTGCACCCGTACGAGTGCGCGTGCTCCCTCGCCGTCCGAGAACGAGTAGAACCCGATTGCCATACGGTGCGGACGGATCGTCGGGTAGTCGGCCGCCGCGTTCTGCAGCACGGCGAATGAGCGGATGCCGCCGTCGGCCGCCGTCTCGATGCTCGGCCGCAGGGTGTTGACTCCGGCGGTCTCGAGCCAGGCGGCGGCCCAGGCGGAGAGGTCACGGCCGCTGGTCTTCTCGAGTTCGGTGAGCAGATCCTGCAGCGTGGTGTTGCCGTAGGCGTGGGCGCGGAAGTAGTTTCCGACGCCGGCGAAGAAGGCGTCGATGCCCACCCAGGCGGCCAGCTGCTTGAGCACCGATCCGCCCTTGGCGTAGGTGATGCCGTCGAAGTTGACCTGCACATCCTCGAGGTCCCGGATGTCGGCGACGATCGGATGCGTGGAGGGCAGCTGGTCCTGCCGGTACGCCCAGCTCTTCTCCATCGCCTGGAAGGTGGTCCACGCGCCGGTCCACTCGGTGGCCTCGGCGGTGGCGATGGTGGAGGCCCACTCGGCGAACGACTCGTTCAGCCAGAGGTCGTTCCACCACTTCATGGTGACCAGGTCGCCGAACCACATGTGCGCGAGCTCGTGCAGGATCGTGACGACCCGGCGCTCCCTGATCGCATCGGTCACCTTCGAGCGGAACACGTAGGTCTCGGTGAAGGTGACCGCGCCGGCGTTCTCCATCGCGCCGGCGTTGAACTCCGGCACGAACAGCTGGTCGTACTTGGCGAACGGGTAGGCCACCCCGAACTTCTCCTCGTAGTAGGCGAAGCCCGCGCGGGTGATGTCGAAGATGTAGTCCGCGTCGAGAAACTCGAAGAGCGACCGCCGGGCGTAGACGCCGAGGGGCACCGTGGCGCCGCTCGAGCTCGTGAGCTCGGAGTGCACGGACTGGTAGGGCCCGGCGATCAGTGCGGTGATGTAGCTGGAGATCCGCGGCGTCGGCGGGAAATGCCAGGTGCTCGCCCCGTCGGCCGCGGTCTGCGGCTGGGGCGTCGGGGAGTTGGAGACCACGGCCCAGCCGGATGGCGCGGTGACGTGGAAGGTGAACTCGGCCTTGAGGTCGGGTTGCTCGAACACCGCGAACATCCGCCGGCTGTCGGGCACCTCGAACTGCGAGTAGAGGTACACCTCGCCGTCGACCGGGTCGACGAAGCGGTGCAGGCCCTCGCCGGTGTTCGTATACATCGCATCCGCGTCGACGACGAGCTCGTTCTGCTCCTGCACCCCGTCGAGGCGGATGCGGATGCCGTCGCTCACCTCCGCCGGGTCCAGCGCGACGCCGTTGAGGATGACCTCGTGCACGGTGCGGGTGATCGCGTCGATGAAGGTGTCGGCGCCGGGGCGGGCGCGGAAGCGCACGACGGTGCGAGAGCGGAAGGTCTCCGCGCCCTGGGTGAGGTCGAGGGAGACGTCGTAGGCGTCGACGTCGACGATCTTCTCGCGCTCGATCGCCTCTGCCCGGGTGAGGTTGTCGGTGCGGGTCGGATGGTCTCCGGGCACGGTGATGCTCCTTCGTTGCCGGTAGGGATGCGGACGGATCGCGTCCGGCACCGAGCCTACCGAGCGTCCTCTGGACGCCCGCGGACTCAGACCGCCACGGGCTCCGGCATCCCGACCGCGACGGTGCTGCCGGCGCCGAGGTACGCCTCCACGTCCTCGATCGCCGCCCGCAGCATCGCGGCGAGGCGGTCGTCGGCGTCCGGTACGCACGCCTGCGCCACCCCGAGCACCGAGGCCCGGATGATCGCGTCGCACCCGCGGCGCACGAGCTCCGAGGCGTTGACGCCCCACACCGCGAGGTGGCCGGCGGCCCAGGCGGCGGCGTCCGGGTTCTGGGCGAGGGCATCCTCGGCCGCGCGCCTGCTCCGCACCTCGTGCACCCCGACGGTGTCGAGCGCGTCGACGAGGGCCAGGACCGCGACCGCGAGCGCGCGCTGGCGGTCCATGCTCGCCACGGGAAGGGCGGAGGACGCGGCCCGCAACGCGACGAGCAGGCCGATCCGTCGGTCATCCCCGCGCAGCCCGATCACGCGGGGCACATCGACGGCGAGCTCGCTGCGCCGGGAGTCGCGCATGAGGTCGTTCACGGCCCGCGCGAGCGCCGAGAGAGTGGGATCGGTGCAGCGGGGGTGATCGCTCCAGCGCTCACCGGCGAGGTAGGAGGCGAACTCCATGAAGCACGCGCCGCGCTTGGGCGTGCGGTGATGTCCCGCCGACAGCGTCGGCATCAGATCGGGAGTGGAGAATCGAGCACTCATGGCGGCCTCGCAATGTCGGTGGCAATGATGATGCGCCCGCCGAGTCGGCGAGACAAGCCCCTTGGACCTCGGAACTGGCGTGTCGGATGCCGGCGGCGGGGGGAAGGGGTGTCGTCGGCACCCGATACGGTCCGGGCATGGACACCGCCGAACTCTTCCTCGCCTCTGACGCCGCCCTCCGCAGCGTGCTCGATCGCCTCACTCCCGAGTTGCTCGCCACCCCCGTGCCGCCCGAGTGGTCGCGGGTGTCCGACCATCCGACGATGCGCGACATCCTCTGGGCGCATGCCTACGACGAAGCGTGGATCCCCGACGTGCTGGCCGGGAAGGCGATCGCCGACGGCGACCCCTGGCTCGAGCGCGACCTGCTCGGTGCCGACCCGATTGCCTCCTACGACGCGCTGCACGACACGGCGACGGCCGCCGTGCGGGCCGGAGTGGCGCCGGCGGCGATGTTCCGCTTCCAGTACGGCGACTACCCGGCCGCGGAGGGCTTTGCGCACCTCGCGACCTACCGGGGGTTCCAGGCGTGGAGCATCGCGCACCTCCTCAGCCTTCCGTTCCACCTCACACCCGAGCTGATCGACGGGCTGAATGAGCACGTCGTGCCCGAGGCCGACACCTGGCGGCAGTGGGGAGTCTTCCCGCCAGCGATCGAGTCGCCGGCCGACGCCGATCCGGAGACCCGGCTGCTCTGTGCCGTTGGGTACTGGAAGCCCTGAGCAGTCCGTCCGGGTGCGCGGTGCCAGACTGACCGGGTGCGCATCCACGTCGGAACCGACCACGCCGGGCTCGAGTTCTCGCAGGTGCTGCAGCAGCATCTGCGCGACGCCGGGCACGAGGTGATCGACCACGGTCCGCGCGCGTACGAGCCGCTGGATGACTACCCGAGTTTCTGTATCAACGCCGCGCGCGGGGTGACCCTCGACGAAGCCGCAGGGGTCGAGGCGCTCGGGGTCGTCTTCGGCGGATCGGGCAACGGCGAACAGATGGCGGCGAACAAGGTGCGCGGCATCCGCGCCGCGCTGGTCTGGAACGAGTCGACCGCGTTGTTGGCCCGGCAGCACAACGCGGCCAATGTCATCTCCATCGGGGCGCGCCAGCACAGCCTCGAGGAGGCGATCGCCCTCGTCGACGCGTTCCTGGCCACCCCGTTCAGCGGGGAGGAACGGCACGCCCGCCGCATCGCCCAGGTGTCCGAGTACGAGGAGACGGGCCGGATCGCCGGCCGGCAGATCGACTGAGCCGCGCACCGTCGCGGCGTGCGATGACGCGCGAGGAAAAGGAGCAGCCGTGCCCGAGGGCCATACCGTCCACCGCATCGCCCGGCAGTTCGCGCGCCACTTCGAGGGGACTCCGGTGGCCGTGAGCTCGCCGCAGGGACGCTTCGCCGGCGATGCGGCACGGATCGACGGTCGGGTGATCGTGGATGCGCGGGCGGTGGGCAAGCAGATGTTTCTCGAGTTCGACAACGGTCTCTGGTTGCGGGTGCACCTGGGCATCTACGGCGCGTGGGACTTCGCGGGACGGATCGACGTGCCCGACGCGCGACCGGCGGCTGGCCGGCGAGGCAGCGGCCCGGAGTACCCCGACTCGCTGGCCTCCATCGGTGCGCCGCGGCGCCTGCGGATGGCCGAGCAGGAGCGACTCGGCGACGCGATCGAGGGCTTCCCGCCCGAGCCGGTCGGGCAGGTGCGGGTGCGCCTGCTCACCGCGGATGCCGTGGCCGACCTGCGCGGCCCCACCGCGTGCGAGGTGCTGACCGGCGAGGAGGTGCAGGAGGTGGTCGACCGGCTGGGGCCGGATCCGCTCGTCGACTCGCCGAAGCGGGGCGAGCAGCGCTTCCTCGAGAAGGCGGGACGCAAGAATCAGCCGATCGCGCTCGTGCTCATGGATCAGAACGTCGTCAGCGGCATCGGCAACATCTACCGCGCCGAGATGCTCTTCCGGGCGCGGCTCGACCCGTTCGTGCCCGCCCGCGAGCTGCCGGAGGACGCGCTGCGGGCGCTGTGGCGGGACTGGACGAAGCTCCTGAAGATCGGCGTGGAGACGGGCTACATGCTCACCATGGAGACCCGCA
>JACRGJ010000086.1 GCA_016212425.1 Micrococcales bacterium
AACATGTCCATCATTGCTGATATCCGCGCGCGCGAAATCCTGGATTCGCGCGGCAATCCGACGATCGAGGTGGAGGTGCTGCTGGATGACGGCAGCGCGGCTCGCGCGGCGGTCCCGTCGGGCGCCTCCACCGGCGCGTTCGAGGCCTATGAGCTGCGCGACGGCGACGCGGATCGCTACGGCGGCAAGGGCGTGCAGCAGGCGGTCGACGCGGTCATCGACGTGCTCGGCCCGGCGATCGAGGGCTTCGAGGCAGCGGATCAGCGCCTCATCGACCAGGAGCTGATCGACGCCGATGGCACCGCCAACAAGTCGAAGCTCGGCGCGAACGCGATCCTGGGTGTCTCCCTCGCGGTGGCGAAGGCAGCATCCGACTCCGCCGACCTGCCGCTCTTCCGCTACATCGGCGGACCCAACGCCCACGTGCTGCCGGTGCCGATGATGAACATCATCAACGGCGGCGCGCACGCCGACAACGGCATCGACTTCCAGGAGTTCATGATCCTGCCGATCGGCGCTTCGAGCTTCGCCGAGGCACTGCGCTGGGGAGCGCAGACCTACCACGCGCTGAAGAGCGAGCTGAAAGCCGCCGGCCAGAACACCGGACTCGGCGACGAGGGCGGTTTCGCGCCCGACCTGGCGAACGCGCGCGCGGCTCTGGATTTCATCGTCGCCTCGATCGAGAAAGCCGGGTTCACTCCGGGCACCGACATCGCCTTGGGTCTGGATGCCGCCTCCACCGAGTTCCTGGACGGAAGCGTCTACCGCTACGAGGGCAAGGAGCTCAGCACCGCCGAGTTCATCTCGTACTACGAGGGCCTCGTGGCCGACTATCCGCTGGTGACCATTGAGGATCCGCTCGGCGAGGAGGACTGGGACGGCTACGCCGCGATCACTGAGGCGCTCGGCCGCACGGTGCAGATCGTCGGCGACGACCTGTTCGTCACCAACCCTGAGCGGCTGGCGCGCGGCATCGCGCAGAACGTGGGCAACAGCATCCTGATCAAGGTGAACCAGATCGGCAGCCTCACCGAGACGCTCGACGCCGTCGCGCTCGCGCACCGGTCCGGGTACACGACGGTGATCTCGCACCGCTCGGGCGAGACGGAGGACACCTTCATCGCCGACCTCGCCGTGGCGACGGATTCCGGGCAGATCAAGACGGGCGCCCCTGCCCGATCCGAGCGGGTCGCCAAGTACAACCAGCTGCTGCGCATCGAGGAGGAGCTCGGCTCCGCCGCGGTCTACGCGGGCCGCTCGGCCTACCCGCGCTTCACGAAGTAGCCCCCCGCCGATACGCCCCGCGCCGCTTCGCTTCGCGCCGCTTCGCTTCGCGCCGGGATGAGCGTCCACCTCATCCGTCATTCACCCCAATTGGTTCGCATGACGGCGTCCGCGGGTCCTTCTGTGTCAGGTGACGTCCGTTATGTCCATGCGATCCGGATCCCTGAGGCGGATGTCCTCCTCGCGCGGCCGCGGGCGCCGCGACCGATGCGCTCACTCAGGTGACGCAAGTGGTGGCGCCCGGTCGGTCATGTGAACCAATTGGGGTGATTGTCCGTGCCGCGCCCGGCACCTGAGGGGTCCGTGCCGCGCCCGGCACCTGAGGGCTCGGTGCCGCGCTCGTGCCGCGTCCGCAAACCGCCCCCGACCACCCGGCGGAGCGCCCGCGCGGCGCTCCCCGGAGACCCTCGGAGCCGGCCGTAGCATCGGGGGATGAGCCGCCGCGACCGCACCGTGCGCGTGCCGGTGGCGATGGCGGGGGAGACCCGCTCGGCGGCGTGGCTGCGCAACTTCCGCCTGTCGGGATTCGCGTTCGCGGCGCTCCTGCTCATCGTCGCGGCGCTTCTCGTCCTGGCGCCGGGGCTCAAGACGTACGTCGAGCAGCGGCAGCAGATCGCCCAGCTGCAGGGCGAGGTCGACTCGGCCCGCTCCGCCGTGCAAGACCTCCGGGGCCAGGTCGCGCGGTGGGACGACCCCGCCTACATCGAGGCGCAGGCCCGTGGCCGCCTGTTCTACGTCTTCCCGGGGGAGACGAGCTACCTCGTCACCGGGCTCACGAAGCCCGCGCCGGCCACGACGCAGCAGCCGATCAGCGACCGCATCCAGGACACGCGCTTCGACTGGACGACGACGGTGCTCTCCTCGATCTACGGCGCCGCGATCACCCGGGCGACCCCGGATCAGCTCCAGGGCGGCCAGTAGGCTCTCGGGGTGCCGCGACCGCCGTATCCGCCGCCCACGGAGGCCGAGATCGCGGTCGTCTCCGAGCAGCTCGGGCGCCCGGCCCGCGGCGTCGTCGGCATCGCCGCGCGGTGCGTCTGCGGCAACCCCGTGGTTGTCGCCACCGCGCCGCGCCTGCCCGACGGCACCCCGTTCCCCACGTTCTTCTACCTGACGCATCCGGCCGCGACGGCCGCGCTCTCCACGGTCGAGGCGACCGGCCAGATGGTCGAGCTCGCGGAACTGCTCCAGGATGCCGCGGTCGCCGAGCGGTATCGCGCGGCCCACGACGCCTACCTCGCCGACCGCGCGACCACCGGGCAGGTGCCGGAGGTCGCGGGCGTCTCGGCGGGCGGGATGCCCGATCGCGTCAAATGCCTGCACGCCCTCGCCGCGCAGAGCCTCGCCGCGGGTCCCGGGCTCAACCCGATCGGCGACCTCGCGCTGGAGCGGGCGCAGTGGAATCCGGAGCGGTGCCGATGCGCGCATCCCGCCGCGGCGGTCTGAGTCGCCCGAGGGCGACGCTCGCGCTCGCCCTCGCGGCTCTGCTGCCGAACCTCCTCGCGCTCCCGCCTGACGTTCCAGGCAGCAGCAGCCCCGCGGCGCTGGCGCAGACTCCTGCGCGCACCGACAACATCCGCGATCTCGAGTACTGGCTGAACGACTACGGCATCCGCGAGGCGTGGAACACGACGCGGGGCCGCGGACAGACCATCGCGATCATCGACTCCGGCATCGATTCCACGCATCCCGACCTCCGCGGGGCGGTGGTGGGCGGCACCGACTTCTCCGGGAGCGGCGCCCCGAACGGGCAGCGACCGGTGGGCTCGGTCAACGGATCCGAGCACGGGACCCTGGTCGCCTCGCTCGCCGCCGGGCGCGGCACCGGCACGAGCAACGGGGTGATCGGGTCGGCCCCCGAGGCGTCCCTCCTCTCCATCTCGATCGGATTCGACGGCGACGGCTCGACCGGCACGGGGGAGTCGTCGGATGCGCAGGTGGCGCAGGCGGTGCGCTGGGCGGTCGACAACGGCGCGACGGTGATCAACCTCTCGTTGACGCGCAACACGCCGGACTGGCCGCGCAGCTGGGACGAGGCGTTCCTCTACGCGCAGCAGAAGGACGTGGTGGTGGTCGCGGCGGCGGGCAACCGCGCATCCGGTACCGAGGCGGTGGGCGCCCCGGCGACGATGCCCGGGGTCCTCGCCGTTGCGGGGGTCGACCGGCAGGGTCGCGCGAGCCGGTCCGCGTCGAGTCAGGGCATCACCCTCGGGGTCGCGGCGCCGAGCGAGCAGCTCGTCGGCGACCTGCCGGGCGGCCAGTTCGCCACCTGGAGCGGCACCAGCGGCGCCGCCCCGATCGTGGCGGGCATCGTCGCGCTGGTGCGCGCCGCGCGTCCGGATCTCGACGTCGCGAACGTGATCAACCGCCTCACCGCCACCGCCCGCGACGCCGGCACGCCCGGCCCCGACTTCTCCTACGGCTTCGGGCTGGTGGATGCCGCGGCCGCGGTCGGCGCGGACGTCCCGCGCGTGACCGCGAATCCCGCGGGCGATCTCGCGCAGTGGATCGCGACCTACCGGCCGGGCACCGGGAGCGCGGGCGCGGCGGGAGGCGCGACGGGCACCCCGCTCGCTGACCGCGCCGCACGCGGCTCGGCGTACTGGAACCCCGTGGGCACTCTGCTCCCGCCGCCCGACGGGTTGCTGCTCACCGTGTTCCCCGCCGTGCTCCTGTTCGGCGGGCTGACGGCCGGGATCGCCTTCGGTGTGCGTGCGGTGCGCGCGTTCGGGCGCCGCCGCAGGGCGCGCTAGCCTTAACCGGTGACAGACGACGTCAAGCAGACCCCGAAGATCCTGATCGTCGGCGGCGGCTACGCCGGCTTCTACACGGCGTTCAAGCTGCAGAAGCAGCTGCGCCGGAACGAGGCGACCATCACGGTGGTCGACCCGCTGCCGTACATGACCTACCAGCCGTTCCTGCCCGAGATCGCGGCCGGCAACCTCGAGGCCCGCCACGCGCTGGTGCCGCTGCGACGCCACCTGAGTTCGAGTACCGTGCTCGCCGGCCGGGTCACCGGCATCGATCACGCCTCGAAGACCGCCACCATCACGCCGGCGGTCGGCGAGCCGTGGCAGGAGAGCTACGACATCGTCGTCGTCACCGCCGGCTCGGTCTCTCGCACCTTCCCGATCCCTGGCGTCGCCGACGAGGCCATCGGCATGAAGCAGATCGAGGAGGCCGAGAGCGTCCGCGACCGGATGGTGCAGAACTTCGACGCCGCCTCGGTGCTCCCGAAGGGCGACCCGCAGCGCGCGAGGCTGCTCACCGTGACGGTCGTCGGCGGCGGCTTCGCCGGCATCGAGACGATCGCCGAGCTGCGCAGCTTCGCCAGCACCCTGCTGAAGCGCTACGTCTCCATCGACTTCGACGAGACGAAGTTCCACATGATCGAGGCGCTCGGCCGGATCATGCCGGAGGTGTCGCTGCCGACGAGCCTGAAGGTGATCGAGAACCTCACCCAGCGCGGCGTCGAGGTGCACCTGAACACCCAGCTCGCCAGCGCGGTGGGCGGCACCGTCGAGCTGTCGACGGGCGAGAGCTTCGAGTCCAACCTCATCATCTGGACCGCCGGTGTGATGCCGACGCCGGTTCTGCGCAACACCGACCTCCCGCTGGGCCCCCGCGGGCACCTCAACGTCGAGGCCGAGTTGCGCGTCGTCGACGCCGACGGCGTCGTGGTTCCGGATGCCTGGGGCGCGGGCGACGTGGCGCAGGTTCCCGACCTCACGGGCGGCGGGGTGAACGGCTACTGCGTGCCGAACGCGCAGCACGCCGTGCGGCAGGGCAAGCGCCTGGCGAAGAACCTCGTCGCGACGCTCCGCGGCGAGCTGCCGAAGAAGTACATCCACAAGAACCTCGGTGCGGTCGCCGGTCTCGGCGTGGGTGTCGGCGCATTCCAGAGCGGCAAGATCGGCTTCGTCGGCGTGCTCGCCTGGTTCATGCACCGCGGCTACCACGGGCTGGCGATGCCGATGTGGGAGCGCAAGTTCCGCATCTTCGGTGACTACGCGGGCGGGCTGTTCCTCGGTCGCGACGAGGTCGGCATCCCGACGCGCGGCGAGCCCCGCGAGGTGTTCGAGAGATGGGCTTCCCGGCCGAAGCCGCCGGCGGCCGAGCCGTCGACGGCGCTGGCTCCGGAGCCGGCGAAGCCGGCTCGCGCGCCGCGGAAGCCGCGCGCGAAGGTCGAGGCCGCCACGCCGGGGGAGTAGTCCCGGGACGGGCCGCCGCCCGTACGTTCCCTCCGCATCGGCACGTTGCGCATCCGCATGCCGTGGAGTGGTCTGTGATGATCCACGGACGGAGCAACGCATGAGAGCACTCACCTGGCAGGCGAACCGGAAGGTCTCGGTCGAGGATGTCCCGGACCCGGGCATCCAGGATCCGACGGATGCGGTGATCCGCATCACCTCGACCGCCATCTGCGGGTCGGACCTGCACCTCTACGACGTGCTCGGCCCGTTCCTGGACAAGAACGACGTGCTGGGCCACGAGGCGATGGGCGTCGTGGAGGAGGTCGGCAGTGCCGTCACGTCGGTGAAGCCCGGCGATCGGGTGGTCGTGCCGTTCGTGATCGCCTGCGGCGAGTGCGTCATGTGCCGCCGCGGACGCACGAGCCAGTGCGAGAAGACCCAGATGCGCGCGACCGACTCGGGCGCAATGCTCTACGGCTACACCCGCCTCTACGGCTCCGTGCCCGGTGGCCAGGCCGAGCGGATGCGCATCCTGCGCGCCGACGCGAACCTGCAGCGCATCGACAGCGACCTGCCCGACGAGCGCTTCCTCTTCCTCTCCGACATCCTCCCCACCGCGTGGCAGGGGGTGCGCTACGCCGACGTGCCCGAGGGCGGCACCCTCGCGGTGCTTGGGCTCGGCCCGGTGGGCCAGTTCGCGGTGCGCGTCGCCCGTCACTTCGGCTACCGGGTGCTGGGCGTGGACCCGGTGCCCGAGCGCCGCGCGATGGCCGAGCGCCACGGCGCGGAGGTGCTCGACTTCGGCGACCAGAGCGCCGACGAGCTCCGCGACCGCACCGAGGGCCGCGGCCCGGATGCGGTGCTCGACGCGGTCGGCATGGAGGCGCACGGCAGCCCGGCCGGAGCGCTCGCGCAGAACGTGCCCGGCATCCTGCCCCGTCCCGTCGCCCGGGCGATGGCGCAGACCGTCGGCGTGGACCGGATGTCGGCGATCACCCTCGCCCTCGACGCGGTGCAGCGCGGCGGCACGGTGTCGCTCAGCGGTGTCTACGCGGGCGCGGCCGATCCGATGCCGCTCCTGCGCATGTTCGACAAGGGGATCGCCCTGCGGATGGGCCAGTGCAACGTGCACCGCTGGCGCGGCGAGATCTTGCCGCTGGTCTCGGGCGACGCCGACCCGCTCGGCGTCGACGACCTCGTCACCCACCGCGCCCCCCTCGAGGACGCGCCGGCCATGTACGACCTGTTCAAGAACAAGGAAGACGGCTGCGTGAAGGTGGTCCTGCACCCCGCCGCCGCCTGAGGCTCGGCCTCCGGATGCGGGCGCCGCTCCGCGATACTGGGGCGTCGCCCCCGTAGCCCAACCGGCAGAGGCAGCCGACTTAAAATCGGCCCAGTCTGGGTTCGAATCCCAGCGGGGGCACGGTGGCGTCTTCATCGTGAGAGCCTTACAAGGGTGCTGTTGACGCATCCGGGATGCTTGAGACTTGACCCGCCGACTTCCGGGGCGCGGTGTCTTGCGACCGCCACGGGGAGTGGATCGACGCCCGCTCCGGAGCGAGTGGCGCCAGCACGCATGCCCGAGTGCGAGAGACACTGGAGGCATGGCGGGTCGGATGCGCAGGTGGGCGGGACGGCTCGACCGCGGGCTGCTGCCGGTCTTGGGTCCGGCGCAGCTCGGCGCGGGGCATCCCGAGGAACCCTCTTGGCCGCTGTCGGATCCGGCTTGTCCCCTCTACACGCGGTCGATGGCGGCGCACATCGTGGCGCGGAGCGGGGAAAGCACCCGCTCGACACGGCTCATCTGCCCCGCGCGCTGAGACGCTGCGGTCGGAGCGCGGCCGAGCCGGCGCGCTGAACCTGCGGGGAAACCGGGTGCGGCGAGCCGGGTGAATGCCGACTCGCGTGAGGCCCGGCGGACCGAGTCCGCTACGTGGTCGGCGAAGCGGCGCAGGTCCGCGCGCAGCATCTGCTGATCGAGGTGCACGGTCGCGATGAGCAGTCCCGCGAGCGAGTCGGGCTCCCACGAGAGGTGCAGCGCCAGGGTGCTGCGGCCGTCGACGGTGGCGTCCCACTCGAGGGATCCGGTGGTGGTGGGGCCGTGCCAGCTGAGGCGGCCCGGTGCTGCGCCGTCGAGCACCGCGCGGTACTCGCGGCGCATCGCGCCGAACCGGCCGTCGACGACGAGGAGATCGCCGAAGAGGTCGAGCGCGACGACGTGCTGCAGGTAGCCCGAACGGCGTCGAAAGTGCCGTAGCGCCGCGTCGAGCTCATCGATCGGCGCCTCGATCGTCACGCGGGAGCGGAGCCTCCGTCGCAGCTAAGTCGCGCCGGTGAGCGAGGGCATCGGCACTCCGCTCACGAGACGAGCGGTGCCCGCCACGTCGACGCGGCCCGCCGTGCCGGGAGCGAGGGCGGCGGAGAGGGCATGCGGATCACGTGTCACGGAGGGACCTCCTTGTGAGGTGGTGGTCAAGGGATACGGCACCGCTCGGCGCGGCGAGAGGGACTTGCGGTGACAGGGGCCGGCGACGGAGAATCCACCGCGGCTCGGCGCCGAGGCGGATCAGCGGTCCGGGGCGCAGCGTGGCGGATCAGCGGCCGGGGCGCAGCGGCGTGGACTCCGGAAGTCCGTCCCACCGGACGGCGGCGCGCAGCACTTCGGTGACCGCGTCGCGGGCGTCGATGCGCGGCTCCCACTCGAGCTCGCGCCGCGCCCGCTCGGTGCTCATCAGGGGGACGTCGATGGCCAGGTCGATCCAGCCCGGGTCGGCCGCCGACAGCCGCGTGCGCCACCCGAGCGCAGTGAGGCCCCGCAGCAACCGCCAGGGGATCGGCACTGCCCGGGCTCCGAAGATCCCGGCCACCTCCTCGGGTCCGATCGGCGGCTCGGCGGCGATGTTGAAGGCGCCGGATGCGCGCCGCGAGAGGATCCGGGCGAGCGCGTCGGCGAGGTCGTCGGCATGCACCACCTGGGCCACGAGCCGCCGCGGCAGCGGGAGGATAGGGAGCCGGAGGCGATCCACCGGACCGAGCGGGACGCGTCCGACGAAGAGCCGCCGGATCTCCGCCCCCGCCGCCGCCTGCAGAACCAGCCCGGGACGCACCCGGCTGACGACGATGCCCGGTTCGGCCGCCTCGAAGCGGTCCAGTACCCGCTCGACCTCGGCCTTGAACCGGCCGTAGTGCGAGCTGGGAGTGCCGCCGGTGGGCCAGGACTCGTCGACCCGGCGCCGTTTCGGGCCCAGGCTGTACGCCCCGACGGAGGAGGCGACGACTACCTGCGGCACCGCCGCCCCCCGCACCGCCCGGAGCACGTGGCCGAGGCCGCGCACGTTGGTCTCCCACATGCGACGCGGATGCCGGTTCGGCTGCAGCGCCCAGGCGAGGTCGACCACGGCGTCGGCGCCCCGGAACAACCGCGTCAGGGTGACGACGGCGTCGGCGCCGGCGACATCGATCCGGTGCGCCTCGACACCCCCGTACTGACCCCCGTCCCGAGGCAGGCGGCGGGCGAGGACGACCGGGACGGCGTCCGGATCGGCGCGCAACCGCCGCACCAGCGCGCTGCCGACGTTGCCGGTCCCGCCGACGATGACGATCCTCACGCGGCGGTCACGGTGTCGGCTGCCCGCCGTTGACGTTCAGCGTCTCGCCCGCGACGAAGCTCGACTCCGACGAGGCGAGGAAGACGTACGCCGGGGCGAGCTCGGCCGGCTGACCGGCGCGGCCGAGGGGCGTCGACTCGCCGAAGTGCGGGATCTTCTCCAGCGGCTGGCCGCCGCTCACCTGCAGCACCGTCCACACGGGACCTGGCGCGACCGCGTTGACCCGGATGCCCCGCGGCGCGAGCTGCTGCGCCAGCCCCTTCGTGAAGTTGTTGATCGCCGCCTTCGTCATGGCGTAATCGAGCAGGATCGGCGCGGGCTTGTAGGCCTCGAGCGAGGTGGTGGTGATGATCGTCGAGCCGGCGGGCAGCTCGGGCAGGGCGGCCTTGATGAGATGGAACATCGCGTAGACGTTCACCTTCATCGTCTGATCGAACTGCTCGTCGGAGAGATCCTCCAGGCGCTCCGTATACCGTTGCTTGCCCGCATTGACGACGAGCAGGTCGAGGCCGCCGAGCCGCTCGACGGTGTCGGCCACCAGCTGCCGGCAGTACGCGGCGTCGGTCAGATCGCCCGGCAGCAGTGCCGCCGTCCGGCCCGCGGCACCGATCAGCGCTCCGATGCGCTCGGCATCCGCCTGCTCATCCGGGAGGTAGGAGATCGCCACATCCGCACCCTCGCGCGCGAAGGCGATCGCCACCGCGGCCCCGATGCCGGAGTCGCCGCCGGTGATCAGCGCCCGGCGGCCGCTCAGGCGACCCGAGCCGACGTAGCTGGTCTCGCCGATGTCGGGCACCGGATCGAGGTGCTCGTCGGTGCCCGGCTCGGGCTGCTGCTGCTCGGGCGGCTCGATCTTCGGGTAGCGGGTGGTGGGGTCGTCGAAGGTGTGCTGGGTCCTCGGGGTCATCGTTCCTCCTCGTCGCGTCCCCTTACGGTGCCGCGGCGGAGCATCCGAAGACAGGGGGTTGACGTCGCGCGCTGCGTCGAGCCGCTCTGGCATGATCGACCCCGACGGCGATCGGGACCGCCGCGCGACGACGAGGATCGACACCATGCCCTACCGCAGCCGTTCGACGCTCGAATCCTGGATCGCCGAATTCCGGAGCCTGGGCTTCTCTCTGCATGCGCTGCGCGTCCTCGATCAGGACGTCGACGGTAATGAGGACACCGGGCTCATCGCTCTGAGCCTTGATGACGCGACGACCAGCGTCTACGTTCAACCGGCGACGACGGGTACGAACCGGTGGGCGGTGACATTCGAGGCTCGCGACGAGGCCATCGAGCTCTCGGTCGCCGATGTGGCCAAGCTCTCGGACGAGCTGAACATCCTCGCTTGCCTCTGCACCTTCCTCGAAGCCAAGTCCCTCAGCACCCCCCTCGAGGGCTGACACACTGCGGCGCACGCCCCGACTCCGGGACGGGCGGAGCGTCAGGACCGGTCGGTGACCGAGCGGGTGAAGCCGGAAAGCAGCGCCGCGGCACTCTCGGTCTCGGCGAGGTCGTGCGCCGCGATCGCCGACGCGAAGTCGGTGTCGAAGCGGGTGAGCGCCGACCACGGCTCGGCTCCGATGTCGATCGTCGCGGTGAGCCGCACCATCCGCCGATCAGAGGGGTCGAGGTCCCGACGCACCACCGCACGATCGACCAGCCGGTCGGTGAGCGTGGTGACGCCGGCGGCCGTGATGCCGAGATAGCCGCGGAGGACGCCCGGTCGCGTGCCCGGGTTGTCGACGATGAAGAGGAGCGCCCGCGCGTCGAGTTCTCCGATGCGCAAGATCTTCCGCGCGCTGAGCAGGGCGGCACTGCGGGCCTGAACGTAGTCCCGCAGGGCGGTTTCCAGCGCACCCCGAGAGGCGGCGGGTTCGGGCGTCATGTGTCGTGTGCTCGCAGTTCTCCTGACGGCCGTCGGAGATCCCCGGCAGCCGAGCAGGGCCAGTTCACTCTAGCGCTGTCAGTTGATTCGTCTAGTATGTAGATCGCTTAACTAAGTCCGTGAACTACCTGATGGCGCGAGGGAGAGATGAGCGCGATCGATCCTGTGGTCCCCGACCTACCGGGCTTCTTGATGACCCCGCCTCGGGCGGCGGTCTCCGCGGTGAATGCTCGGCCGACCGGGACCGTCCAGTGGCGCAGTGTCACCCGTGATGAATGGGTCGGACGCGAGGGCCGGTCGGCCGTCGGCACGGTCCGGCGTCTCGGCGCCGACTACCTCGCCATCGACTCCTCCGGCATGCTGGTCGGATTCTTCTCCTCTCTGGCCGAGGCCGAGTCCTCGCTGATCGCGTCCCGCGAGCATCGGCGTCCGGCACGTGTCGCGGCCGCCGCGGCCGCCGTCGTCGGGATCGCCGCGCTCGTCGTCGGGATCCTCGGCCTCGTCGTTCTCGGCATCTGAATCCTGCGCTCGGCCACTGACTCCCGCGGCGGGCCCGCGCGTCGCCGGATACGGCTACACTCGATCACAACCGCGCTCCGCGGGACCTTGCGATGTTCGGCCGAAGGGCTGTTCCCGAAGGAATCAGCTCGTTGCACACATCTCTCGCGGCAGGACCCCTCGCCGCTGGCGACTCCGTCGCCCGCCCGTCTTTTCATCGCCTCAGACCCGCCGCGGCCGCTCCCTTGATCTGAGCCGCCGCCCCTCGACCCGCCGCCTCGTCGCGCTCCGCGACCAGAGCGGCTCACCAGCTCGGCAGTCAGGCCGGGACGCGACCGGAGACGGTCGCTCGACAAGTAAGGAAACGCCACAATGGCAACAGGAACCGTCAAGTGGTTCAGCAACGAAAAGGGCTTCGGCTTCATCGCCCCGGACGACGGCGGGGAGGATGTGTTCGCGCACTTCTCCGGGATCGTCGCCTCCGGCGGCTACCGGAGCCTCGAGGAGAACCAGCGCGTCAGCTACGACGTCACGGCCGGCCGCAAGGGCCCGCAGGCGGAGAACATCACCATCGAGGGTTGATCCCCGCCTACCCGGTGGCTGAGCGGGCTGCCGCGGGAGCCGTCGAGGCTCTTCGGCCGCCCCTCGGCCACCGGGACACGCATCGGGTCAGGCTAGGCGCACCACGCCGCAGGCGGAACACGCCCACTCCCCGTGCAGGGTCTCATCGATCCGGGCCATCGCGCCGCCACAGCTCGGGCAGAGCGCGCCGATCGGTGCCGGACTCTCCGGCGGCGGCCACGCGGGTTCGAAGCCGCGGGGAACCGGGTAGCGCGAACTCGTGTCCCACAGGTACTTGAGTCCGAGAGCCATGGCCCCGGCGATCTCGTCCAGCTGCGCGGTCGTCAGCGTGTCATCCGCATCCGCCCCGGTGAGCCCGAGGACGAGTTCCTCCCGGACGGTCGCCTCCCAGTAGTTGCCCTCGGCGGTGCTCCACTGCCCGAGACGACCGCGGCCCTCATCCGCCATGTGCGCCTCAACTCACCGTCGTTGGACCGCGCGTTCTGCGTGGCCCGGCCGCCCGTGTGGACGACCGTTCCAGCATGCGCGGGGTTATGCGGGGTCACGGCGACGCCGACGCGATTCCCAGGCTCGCGGCCGTGCGCGCCCTCACCCGCCGTCTGCGGAGGCGCCGGGTGCGGATGCCCGCATTCGGCGGCGAAGGGCCGCCACGAGCGCCGAGGCGATGATCATCGACACCCCCGAGCCGATGAGCACGGCCAGGATGCCCTCGGAGCGGACCTGCTCCTGCCCCGCGAAGGCCAGCTCGTTCATGAGCAGGGAGACGGTGAACCCGATGCCGCCGAGCGCGCCCACCGTGACCAGGGCGAAGGGGGAGATCTGCGGTCGCAGTCGACGCTGCTCGAGGGCCGTGCCGAGCCAGCCGCCGACGCCGATGCCGACCATCTTGCCCACCGGGAGGGCGACGAGGATCGCCCAGAACGGGGCGGTCAGCTCGGGCGGTGAGACCGGGGGGACCGCGACCATCGCCGCGGACAGCGCGAAGAGGGGCAGGACCACCCCGTTGATGCCCGGTTCGATGGCGTGGCGCACCCGCATCCCCAGTCGACCCGGGAGGGCGAGGCCCACCGCGACGCCGGCGATGGTGGAGTGCACCCCGGACGCGTGCACGAGCCACCACGCCGCCAGGGCCAGGACGATGACGAGCGGCACGGCCCAGCGACGGCGGATGCGCGAGACGACAGCGACCCCGGCCACGGCGAGCGCTCCGCCGCCCAGGGCGGCCACGTCCAGGTCGCGAGTGAAGAACGCGGCGATGAGGGTGATCGCGATGAGGTCGTCGAGGATCGCGAGGGCGAGCAGGAACGCGCGGATGCGGGAGGGCAGTCCCCGCCCGAACAGGGACAGGATTCCCAGGGCGAAGGCGATGTCGGTGGCGGTCGGAATGGGCCAGCCCTCGGCGTAGCCGCTGCGTCCGGCCACCGCGAGATAGATCAGCGCGGGAGCCGCGACCCCGAACACCGCCGCGACGGCGGGTCGCATCGCCTTCGCGGGAGAGGCGAGCTCGCCGCGCGTCAGCTCGAACTTCAGCTCGATCGCCGCGCTAAAGAAGAACAGCGCGAGCAGGCCCTCGCTGATCCAGTCCGCCGCCGAGAGGGTCAGCCCGGGTGGGCCGAACTCGACGTCCCGCACCGCGAACGCCGCCGCGGAGAGCGGGCTGTTGGCCAGCAGCAGCCCGGTCGAGGCGGCGGCCAGCAGCAGTGCCGCCGCCAGCCGCTCGGAGCGGATCGGGGAGACTCGGTAGATCATGCGGGCTCCTGGCTCGTCGAAGGGACTGTCGACCCGACTTCCCGACGCTCCGGGGCCAGGCTAGCCGCCCGGACCGACGCGGGACTGCACCCCCGCGCGTCAGGCGAGTCCGCCGAGCCAGAGTCCGAGCGACGCCGCGAGCACCGACGCGACGAGCATCCCGGGCCCGTGCAGGAGGGCGCCGACGCGTCGCCGCTCCTGCAGCAGTCGAACCGTTTCCAGGCTCGCCGTGCTGAAGGTGGTGTACCCGCCGAGGAAGCCGGTGCCGAGGATCAGCCGGGCGCTGTCGGGCAGCAGCCCGGCGAGGGCGAGCCCGGTGACCGCGCCGAGGAGCAGCGATCCGCTGATGTTGATCACCAGGGTGCCCAGCGGATGCCGGGAGCGAGTGCGGGAGCGGATGACGCCGTCGAGTGCGAACCGGGTAACCGCACCGATCCCTCCGGCCACCGCGATGCCGAGGAAGAGCAGCGGCGTCACCGGGCACCTCGCCCGCGCACGTTCGAGGCGACGCGGATCCCGAGCAGGCTGGCCAGCGCGCCGAGCAGGAGGGTCGCGACCGGGTAGGCGATGCCGACGAGCAGGTCGCCCTCGAGCAGCAGCCGGGCGCTGTCCTCGCTGAGGGCGCTGTAGGTGGTGTACCCGCCGAGGAAGCCGGTGCCGAGGAGGAGGCGGAGGCTCCGTCGGCGACCCCGGTCGTCGCCGTGCCGGGCCAGGGATTCGAGGAGGAGGCCGAGCGCGAACGCCCCGCTGAGGTTGACGGCGAGGGTGGCCAGGGGGAGCGCGCCGAGGCCGGGCAGCAGCACACCGACGCCCTCCCGCGCGGCGGTGCCCGCGACGCCTCCCACCCCGACCAGGGTGAGGGCGGCCGGGCGCAGGTGCAGCCCCCGTTC
This sequence comes from Micrococcales bacterium, assembly GCA_016212425.1. GTDB lineage: Bacteria > Actinomycetota > Actinomycetes > Actinomycetales > Microbacteriaceae > Schumannella. The sequence continues at coordinate 14,678 of JACRGJ010000086.1, forward strand.
GCGTGGCGCCGGGAGGTCCGGCTCGAGGGGCAGCTCCGGATGCGGGTCGCGCACGGTGGGCCAGTCTGGCACAGACCCGGAGGGCGATCCGGCCGCGACGCAGCGAGGCACCCGCCTGGTCGAATCCCCCGATTCACAATGACCAGGCTGGGTGCCTCGACGGCAGTCCAGATCAACCCGAATGATCTGAGAAGCCGGTGACGCCCACGATACGTCCGATGCTCCGCCTCCGCACCCCCCGTATTAGGGGATGGGCATAAAGGAGGACAAATCGGGGTACAACGTCGCACCTCAGTCCCCGGCGACTCGCCGCGGACGGGCGGGGGAGAGCGAGATCGTCGTCAGGAGGCCGAGGGCGAGGAACCCCGCGGCGGCGAGTGCCGCGTCGCGCGTCGCCGTGCTGAACGCGGCCTTCGCCGCGGTGGCCACCGCCGGCGAGGACGCCTCGAGCCCGCCGATCGCGCCGCCGGAGCTGTCGACCACGGCGGCCGCGATCCGCGTGCGCGTCGAGGAGGGGATCGAGTCGGGCAGGCGGTCGACGAGATCCGAGCCGAGGACGCTGAACAGGATGGTGCCGAGGACCGCGATGCCGAGCGCGGAGCCCAGCTGTCGCGCCGTGCTCTGTGTGCCGGAGGCCTGTCCGCTCTGCTCGGGCGGCACATCGGCGAGCACCACCCCGGTCAGTTGCGCGGTCGCGAGCCCCACCCCGAAGCCGTAGACGAGCAGGCCCGCGGCGATGGCCCACCACGGGGTGTCGACGGCGATGACGAGCGCCACCACCACCAGACCCGCGATCTCGGCGACCAGCCCGGCGCGCACGACGGCGAGCGGCGCGATCCGGCCCGAGTACGCGCCCGAGAGACCGGAGGCGAGGAACGAGCCGCCGGCGAGGGCGAGCAGCACCACTCCGGTCTGCACGGCGCTGTAGCCGAGCACATTCTGCAGCCAGAGTGGCAGGGACAGGATGATGCCGAACTCGCCGAGCGAGACGACCATCGCCGCTAGGTTGCCGTTGCGGAACCCACGGATGCGCAGCAGCCCGAAGGCGATCACGGTGGAGCGGCCGCAGCGCTCGCGCCGCAATCCCCAGGCGATCGAGGCCGCCAGGGCCAGCGCCGCGAGCGCGAATACGAACGGGATGGGCGAGACGCTCCAGGTCCAGAACGCCGGCGGCTGCTCGGCGGCCCACCAGCCGTAGCTGCGGCCCTCGATGAGTCCGAACACCAGCGCCGTGAACAGGACCACCGAGAGCAGCGCGCCGATCACATCCACCCCGCCCGGATGCGGGGCACGCGTGGCGCGCACGACGGCGACGCATCCCACGACGATGAGCACGCCGAGGGGCACGTTGATCGCGAACGCCCACCGCCACGAGTACGCCGTGGTCAGCCAGCCGCCCAGCAGCGGTCCGACCGCGGCCATCCCGCCGATCGTCGAGCCCCACACCGCGAAGGCGATGCCGCGCTCGCGTCCGCGGAACGTCGCGTTGATGATCGAGAGCGTCGTCGGCAGGATCATCGCGCCGCCGACGCCCTGCACTACCCGCGCGGCGATGAGCGCCTCGCCCGAGGGTGCGAGCGCCGCCACCAGCCTCGACGCCCCGAAGACGACAACCCCGATCATGAGCAGCCGACGGCGCCCGAACCGGTCGGCGAGCGCTCCGAAGACCACCAGCAGCGCGGCGAACACCACCGTGTAGCTCTCCTGCACCCACTGCACCTGGGTCGAGTCGAGGTTCAGCTCGGTCACGACCGAAGGGATGGCGACGTTGACGATGGTGGAGTCGACGATAATCAGCGCGACCGCGACCGAGACCACCACCAAGGCCTTCCAGCGGCGCGGGTCGACCTGGGGCTCGGGCGTGATCGTGGCGGGCGTCGGGAAAGCGGATGCGGGCACGACAGTAAGCTAGCTGATGATCGGTAGGCTGTGCAGGTGAGTCCCGATCCCGAAGCGTCCGTCGATCCGCTCGCGCGGATGGCGGAGTGGCCCACCGGTCGCCTGCTCTCCGTCGCCGCCCGATCGGTCGAACGCGCCTGGCACGCCGGGCTCTCCGAGCTCGGACTCACCCACGCCGGGCTCATCGTGCTGGACCTCCTCGCCGAGGGACCGGTAGCCCAGGTCGACCTCGCCCGCCGGGGCCGGGTCACCCCGCAGACGATGTCGCGCACGGTCGACACCCTCGTGGCCGCGGGCTACGTCCGCCGCACCGCCGACCCTCTCGACCGGCGCATCCGCATCGTCGAGCGCACCGAGGCCGGACTCCGCGTCTTCACCGCGTCGGGGTCGCTCGAGAGCCGGATCTTCCCGGACGTGGAGGGCGTCGGCGAACTCCGCGCGGCGCTGCTGCAGATCATCCGCGCGGAACGGTGAACCGAGGTCTTTTCGCGTGCCCCCTGTACGGGGGACAGAACTTCGGTTAGCGTCCATCTCACGCGCAGATCCCGACTGCCCGGTCCACCACTCCTTCGCACGATCGGAACCTCTGTTGGGTTACACACGCGCCGCACGACTGCGCTCGCTCCTCGCCGGAACGGCGGTCGCCGCCCTGGTCGGATCCGCCCTCACCCTGGGTGCCGCCGGCGCCGCCACTGCCGCGCCGGCCCTCGACACAGGTCTCGGCCTGGGCATCCAGAAGCCGGGCGCGACCAGCTACACCCCCGGCCGTTACGTGGTCACGCTGCGCCAGCACCCGGCGGCCACGTACACCGGCGGAGTGTCGGGCCTCGCGGCGACGAAGCCCGCGGTCGGACGTCAGCTGCGCGCCGAGTCAGCGCCCGTCGAGAAGTACACCGACTATCTGGGCGCCGAGCAGAAGAAGGTTGCCGCAGCGGTCGGAGCGAAGATCGACTACTCCTACCGCCTCGCGCTCAACGGGTTCTCCTCACAGCTCTCGGCGGCGCAGGCCGCGAAGCTCGCTGCCGACAAGGACGTCGCCGCGGTCACGCTGGACGAGAAGCTACAGGTGCAGGCTCAATCCGGAGTGCAGTTCCTCGGCCTCGACGGCGAGAACGGGGTCTGGTCGAAGGTCGGCGGAGTGCAGAACGCGGGCAAGGGCGTCGTCGTCGGCGTGCTCGACACCGGCATCGCGCCGGAGAACCCGTCGTTCGCGGGCGCGAAGCTCGGCACCTCCGCCGGCGCGGATCCGTACCTGAACGGCAGCACGATCACCTACGCGAAGGGCGACGGCGGCACCTTCACCGGCGTCTGCCAGCGCGGCGTGCAGTTCACGGCATCCGACTGCTCGACGAAGATCGTCGGCGCCCGGTACTACGTCACGGGATTCGGGGCGGGCAATATCGCGCCGGTCTCCGGAGGCGAGTACCTCTCCCCGCGTGACGGCGACGCGCACGGCTCGCACACCGCCTCCACCGCCGTAGGCAACGCGGGCGTGAAGGCCACCGTCGAGGGCCGTGACTTCGGCCAGATCGCCGGGGTCGCGCCCGCGGCGAAGGTCGCCGCCTACAAGGTCTGCTGGACCGGCGATCCGGCCCAGGCCGTCGCCGACGGATGCGCGACGAGCGACATGGTCGCGGCCATCAACCAGGCGGTCGCCGACGGGGTCGACGTCCTCAACTTCTCGATCGGCGGAGGCGCGGCCCAGACCACCGTCTCGGCCACGGACCAGGCGTTCCTCGGCGCCGCGGCCGCCGGCATCTTCGTCTCCGCCTCGGCCGGCAACGCGGGGCCCGGCGCGACGACCCTCGACAACGCGGCGCCGTGGGAGACCACCGTCGCGGCATCCACCATCCCCGGCTACGAGGCCACCGTGACCCTCGGGAACGGGCAGAAGTACGCGGGCGCCTCGGTCACCGTCGACGCCCCGGTCACGGGCGATCTGGTCCGCGCGGATCAGGTCGCCGCGCCCGGCGTCGCCGATGCCGTGCTCTGCGGTCCGAACTCGCTCGACGCCGCCAAGGTGGCGGGGAAGATCGTCTGGTGCCAACGCGGCGTCTACGACCGCGTCGCGAAGTCGGCGGAGGTCAAGCGTGCGGGGGGCATCGGGATGATCCTCGTCAACGCGACGCCGAACTCGGTCGACTCGGACAGCCACTCCGTGCCGACGGTGCACCTGAACGCGCAGTACTACCGGGCCACCTTCGACTACGCCGGCACCGCCGGGGCGACCGCGACGCTGACCCCCGAGAACAGCACGGGCGTGACCGTCCCGGTGCCCCAGGTCGCGAGCTTCTCGAGCCGCGGTCCGGTCGAGGCGGACGGCAGCGACATCCTGAAGCCCGACATCGCGGCGCCCGGCGTCGGCGTGCTCGCCGCGGGCGCCAACCCGGCCGGCGGCACCCCCACCTGGGAGTTCCTCTCCGGCACCTCGATGGCGGCCCCGCACATCGCCGGTCTGGCCGCCCTCTACCTCGGGGTGAAGCCCACCGCGTCGCCGATGGAGATCAAGAGCGCGATGATGACCAGCGCCTACGACACCGTCGATGAGAACGGCGCGCGGGTGAGCGACCCGTTCGCGCAGGGTGCCGGGCAGGTCGAGGCGCGCAAGTTCCTCGACCCGGGGCTCGTCTACCTCAGCGGCACCCAGGACTGGCTCTCCTACATCGTGGGGGCCGGGTATACGCTCAGCGACCCGTCGGTCGAGGCGATCGATCCGTCGGATCTGAACCTCGCCTCCATCTCGATCGGCTCGCTCACCGGAACCCAGACGGTGACGCGCACCGTGACCAGCACCCGCGCCGGGCAGTTCGTTGCCCAGCCGGTGGCGATGAAGGGCGTTCGCGCGACCGTGTCGCCGAAGCGGCTGAACTTCACCGCCGCGGGCCAGTCGAAGAGCTACACGGTGACCTTCTCGCGCACCACCGCCAAGCTCGACGCCTTCACCACGGGGTACCTGCGCTGGGTCGGCGGAGACACGATCGTCCGCAGCCCGCTCGCCGTGCGGCCGGTGACGGTGCTCGCACCGAACGCGGTCAGCGGCTCGGGGCTCTCCGGATCGACGAAGGTGGACGTCACGCCGGGCTTCACGGGGAGCCTGCCCCTGAACCTGACCGGCCTCACCCCGGGGACCAAGCTCGTGGATCCGGCGGGCTCGTCGCCGGACCGCTCCGGCAGCGGCACGGCAGGGGCCACGTTCAGCTGGGAGGTGGCAGTGCCCGCGGGCACCTCGTTCGCCCGGTTCGACGAGAAGGCGGTGAACCAGGACGCGGACCTCGACCTCACGGTCGAGCTGCTCGACAAGCCGGGCGGCACGCCGCAGGTGGGGTATCAGTCTGCGACGGGATCGGCCGACGAGCGGGTCGACATCCCCGCTCCGGACGCGGGCACCTACCGCGTGACCGTGGCGGTGTTCTCGGGCACGAGCGCGTTCGACCTCACCACCTTCGTGGTGCCGGCCAGCGGGGGCGTCGGGTCGTTCACGGCCACGCCGAACCCGCTCCCGGCGACGCAGGGCACGCCCACCTCCTACACGCTGTCCTGGGCGGGGCTCACCCCGCGCACCCAGTACCTCGGCGTCGTCGGCTACGGCACCAGCTCCGCGCGCACCGTGCTGCAGGTCGACGCGGGCGAGCCGCCCGCGCCGGTCGCGACCGTCGCTCCGGCGATCAGCGGGACACCCCAGGTCGGGCGCACGCTCACCGCATCCTCCGGCACCTGGGACGTGCAGGGCTTGAGCTTCGCCTACCAGTGGCAGGTGGACGGGGCTGACGTCCCCGGGGCGACGGGCTCGAGCTACACGGTGCGCTCGAACGACCAGGGCAAAGCGGTCACGGTGCGGGTCACCGCGTCCACAGCCGGTCTGCCGGACGGTACTGCGACCTCCGCTCCCGTCACGGTGAAGTACGTCGCGAAGGTGACGCAGCGACTCTCGACGCCGGTGGCGTTCTCGAGCCAGCGGGTGCAGGTCGACATCGCGGTGACCACCGGCACGACGACCCCGCCGACCGGCACGGTCGCGGTGCGGGTGAACGGCCGCACGGTGTCGGGCACGCTCGACGCCGAGGGAATGGCCACCGTAAAGCTTCCGCGCCTGCGCTCGGGGATCTACACGGTGACGACGACCTACCTCGGCAGCGAGACCGTCGCTCCGGCCACCTCGGGCCGGAAGTACCTGGTCGTCCTCTTCTAGGGTCCCGGTCCCGCGGGCTCCTGCATTCGGTGTGGGGGCTCGCGAGCTCCGGTCCGGATGGTTCCGGGGCACCCTGCAGGACGCCTCCGGGTCAGACCGTGAGGAGGGCGCGCACCTCGAGGTCCGCAAGCTGCTCGCGGCCGCCGAGGTCGGCGAGCTCGATCGCCACGGCCCCGCCCGCCACCTCCAGTCCCGCCAGACGGAGAAGGTCGACGGTCGCGCGCATCGTGCCCCCGGTGGCGAGCACGTCGTCCACGACGAGCACCCGCGTCCCCGGCGCGGTCCCGGCAGCGGGGATCTCGAGGGAGGCCCTCCCGTACTCGAGCTCGTAGTCGCGGCGCAGCGTCGGCGGCGGGAGCTTGCCCGCCTTCCGCACCACCATCACCCCACGCCGGGTCAGCGCCGCTGCCGCGGCGGCGAGCACGAAACCGCGCGCCTCGATACCGGCGATCGAGGCCGCGTCCGAGCCCTGGACCAGCGCGAGGGACACGGCGCGCAGCGCCTCGGCATCCGCGAACACGGGACTGAGGTCGCGGAACAGGACGCCGGGCTGCGGGAAATCGGGGGTGAGGGACGTGAGGCGCTCGAGCGCCTCGATGGCGGCGATCATGCCCTCGATCCTGCCAGTGGAGCCCCCCGCACTCCCCGCCGCGGGCCGGAAGGCACGCCGTAGACTCCCCGGCATGGAGTGGCTCATCGTCGTCGGCATCATCGTCGTGCTCGCCGTCATCGCCGGGATCTACCTCTGGTCGACCTACAACTCGCTCGTCACCCTCAAGGTGCGCGTGGACGAGGCCTGGAGCGACATCACGGTGCAGCTGAAGCGCCGGGCCGACTTCATCCCGAACCTCGTCAGCACGGTGCAGGGCTACGCGACCCACGAACGCCAGGTCTTCGAGAACGTCACCCAGTCGCGCGCCGCGACGCTCAGCGCGCAGACGCCGGCAGAGGCCTCCGCCGCCGAGAACCGGATGCAGACCGCCCTGAAGTCGATCTTCGCCGTGGCGGAGGCGTACCCCCAGCTGCAGGCGAGTCAGAACTTCCTGAGCCTTCAGGGCGAGCTCGTCGACACCGAGGACAAGATCCAGGCGGCGCGCCGTTTCTATAACGGCGGGGTCCGGGAGTTCAACACGAAGATCCAGGTGTTCCCCAACACGCTGTTCGTGCGCCGACTCGGCTTCACCGAGCGCGAGTTCTTCGAGGTCGACGAGCCCGCCGCCATCGCCGAGCCGCCTCGCGTGCAGTTCTAGGCCCGCACCCCGCTTGCACCGAGTACAGCCCCGCTAGGGTCGCGACATGTACAGCGCGATCGCCGCGAACAAGCGCAACACGGTGATCATCATCGTGGTCTTCGTGATCGTCGTCGGGCTGCTCGGGCTCCTGTGGGGGTGGCTCGCCGGAAGCTGGACGATCTCGATCCTGGTGCTCGTCATCGCCGTCGGCTACGCCGTGTTCCAGTACTTCGCGGCGGGGGCGCAGACGGTGGCGCTCGCGGGCGGTCGCCGGATCGAGAAGGCCGGCAACCCTCGGCTCTACCGGATCGTCGAGAACCTGGCGATCACGGACGGGCTGCCGATGCCGAAGGTCTACATCATCGACGACCCCGCACCGAACGCCTTCGCCACAGGCCGCGATCCGCAGCACGCCCTCGTCGCGGTCACCACCGGCATCCTCGACATCATGGACGACCGCGAGCTCGAGGGGGTCATGGCGCACGAGCTGGGCCACGTGAAGAACTACGACATCCGCGTCTCGCTCATCGTCTTCGGCCTCGTCGTCGCTGTCGGCCTCATCGCCGACATCGCCCTGCGGGTGCTGTTCTTCACCGGCGGCCGCAACCGCAGCGACTCCAACGGCGGCGGCCCGGCGGCGATCCTCCTTCTCGTGATCGGGATCGCGGCGGCGGTGCTCGCGCCGCTCGCCGCGGGCGTCGTGCAGGCTGCCGTGTCGCGTCAGCGCGAGTACCTCGCGGATGCCACAGGCGCTCTCACCACCCGCGATCCGGAGGGGCTGGCGAGCGCGCTGAACACGCTCCAGATGCAGGGGCGTCCCGTGCGCCGCACGAACACCTCGATGTCCCACCTGTGGATCACCGACCCGAACAGGCCCGGTCTGGTATCGCGCCTGTTCTCCACGCACCCGCCTCTCCCTGACCGGATCCGCCGCCTCCTCGACAGCGCCACGACGTTCTGAGCCGGGGCTCGCGCGCGGGTGCGGGGTGTCCGGGGCCGCGGACGGGCTACACGGCGCCGGAGCCGCGCGGCAGGAGCGGCACCCGGGCCTCGGCGGCCAGGCGCGGAGCGAGATCGCCCCAGCCGGCGATCTGCACGCCCTCGAGGCGCTGCCACGCGGCGATCTCGCGCAGCAGAGGGACGACCCGCTGCTCGAGTGCAGGGGGTGCAGCCGGCTCGGTCCAGGCGGACTGGACGCGCAGCACGCCTCGCTGTCTGTCGCTCTTCAGGTCGATCCGTCCGACGAGGGCGTCGTCGACGAGAAGCGGCAACGTGTAGTACCCGAAGCGGCGCCGGGCGGGCGGGGTGTAGATCTCGATCCGGTACTCGAAGTCGAACACCCGCAGCGTGCGCCGGCGGTCCCAGACGACGGGGTCGAACGGCGACAGCAGCGCGACGGTGTCGATGCGGCGCGGGATGCGGGCGGCGGGGTCCGCGTACGCGGGCTCGCGCCAGCCCTCGACCCGCAGCTCCACCACCTCGCCCGACTCGACCAGCTCGCGCATCGCGACCTTCGCCTCGGCGAGGTAGGGGAGGCGGAAGTAGTCGCGGGCATCCGCGACCGTCGCGACGCCGAGGGCCACCACCCCTCGGCGCAGCAGCTCGCGGATAGCGTCGGCGTGCGGCACGGCGGCCGCGAGGGTTTCGGGGGGCAGCACCTGTTCCGGCAGGCCGTAGCGGCGCTCGAACCGGATGCGACCGGCCGACATCACCTCGCCCGTGCGGAACAGCGCCTCGAGCCCCAGCTTCGCGTCCGACCAGTCCCACCACGGTCCGCGGCGTGGCCCGTCGTCGCCCTCGATCTCTCCGGCGGTCATCGGGCCGCGCGCGGCGAGCTCGGTGAGCAGACCGTCCAGGAGCGGTCGTCGCTCGGCGGCCCAGCGGCCCCACTCGTCCTCGCGGGCGGCGTACCGATCCATCCGGTGCCGCAGCAGCGGGAGCGTCTCGACGGGCACGATCGCGGCGGCGTGCGCCCAGAACTCGAGGTAGCGGCGCGGCGGCCGGGTGGCGAAGACGAGGCGGTCGAGCAGATTCTTGTCGTAGGGGCCGAGGCGCGCGAGGACCGGCAGGTAGTGACTGCGCTCGAACACGTTCACCGAGTCGAGCTGCAGCAGCTGCAGACGCTGGATCAGCAGGTTCAATTGACGGGTGCCGACGGACGCCGGCCGCGGCACCGCGAACCCCTGAGCGCCCAGCGCGAGCCGCCGGGCCTGCGCCGCGGAGATGCTGTCCACCACTCGCCGACCCTAGCCCGAGCATCCGACGTCGCCGTCCCGACAGCGGGCAGCTCGAGTGGGCATCTCCGTCGCGGGTCGGCACCGTAGAACGGGCCGTGTCGCGACGACGGTGTCATCTCGCGCCGGCGGGCACTGGCGCGCTCACTCCGTTACGAGGAGCCCGGTCAGGTATTCGGGGAGGAGGGCGACCGAGTCGAGAATCGCATCATGGGGGACCGCCTCGAGGTCGGCGCGGGAGAGGGCACCGGTCAGCACCCCCACCGCGTGTACGCCCGCGTTCCGTGCGGCGAGCAGATCGACGGCGGTGTCGCCCGCGGCGAGAACCCGGCGCACGTCCGCGACCCCGGTGCGCTCCATCGCCCGGTGGATGAGATAGGGCGCCGGGCGGCCGGCGGGCACGTCGGAGGTGGTGACCACGGCATCCAGCTGCTCGCCGACGCTCCAGCCGACGGACCGGAGCAGCGGGCCCACCACCTCGTCGTCGAAGCCGGTGGTCAGCGCCACGCGGACCCCGGATGCGCGCAGGGTCCCCAGCGCGGAGAGCACGCCCGGCAGCGCCACCGGCGGGTCGTCGCGGTAGGCCTGCGCGAGCAGCTCCCGGAAGCGAGCGAACGCCGCGTCGACGCGCTGAGGCTCGGGCTCCGGGCCGCCTCGGCGCACCAGGGCGGCGATCGCGGTGAGCTTGTCGGTGCCCATCCAGGTCTGCAGGTCCGCGGAGGCGACACGCACGCCGGTCTCCTCGACCGCGAGCCGCAGCGCGGTGTAGACCGCGCCGTGATCGTCGATCGTGGTACCGGCCATGTCCAACGCGACGAGGTCGATCACCCTCGGAGCCTTCCCGTCGGACACGACCGCCCGGTGAACATCCGGTGACCGGCGGGTGGATCCGCGTCCTCGGGTGATCACCGCGCGGCAGAGTACCGACGTGGATGCGGATGTCCTGATCGTCGGTGCGGGCATCACGGGGCTCGGGCATGCCCTCGCGGCGATCGAGCGCGGACTCACCGTCACGGTGCTCGAGCGGGACGCCCGGGCGGTGGGGGCATCCGTCCGGAACTTCGGGCACGCCTGCGTCACCGCCCAGACCGGCGAGCTGCTCGAGCTCGCCCTCTCGGCCCGGACGGTGTGGTTGCGCGCCGCGGCGGCCGCCGGCTTCACCGCGCGGGAGACCGGCGGCCTCGCCGTCGCCCGCAGCGCCGCGGAGTTGGCGGTGCTTGAGGAACTCGCGGGCGCGCGGGGCGAGCAGGTGCGGATGCTGACCGGGGACGCCGTCCGCGCTCGACTCGGCGGCGGCGACCCGGCGATCCTGGGCGGCGGCGCACTCCGCGACGATCTCCGCATCGACCCGCGCGCGGCCGTCGCGGCACTGGCGGCCTGGCTCGAGACGCAGCCGGGGGTGCGCATCCTCTGGAGGACGAGCTACCTGGGGTCCGAGGACGGCGTGGTCCGCACGAGCCGAGGGCGGGTGCGCGCCCGGCACGTGATCGTCTGCGCGGGTCACGATCTCGACCTGCTGCACCCCGAGCTAGCGGATGCGCACGAGGTGCGCCGCTGCGCGCTGCAGATGGCGCTGGTGGCGCCGCCGCGGGAGCACCGGATCGAGCCGGCCGTGCTGACCGGCACCTCGATGCTCCGCTATCCCGCGTTCGCCGAGACCCGGGCGGCCGGGGCACTGCGCGCGGAGCTGACGGAGCGCCGGCCCGACCTGGTCGGCATCGGGGCGAACGTCATGTTCACCCAGCGGCCGGACGGCTCGCTCATCGTCGGCGACAGCCACGCGTACGACCTCGCGCATCCGCCCTTCCTCGACGAGACGACCAGCCAGACCCTGCTTGCGGAGATCGCCCGGATTCTCGACGTGCCCGGCCTGCGGGTGCTTCAGCGCTGGCAGGGCGTCTACGCCTCCAGCGCCCGGCAGCCCTTCCTGGTCGCGCATCCGCAGCCCGGCCTCACCGTCGTCACGATCAGCTCCGGCGTGGGCATGACCATCGCCCTGGGGCTGGCCCAGCGGGTGCTCGACGAGCTCGGCGCCGGAACCCTGGCGGCATCCGGAGCCTGACCTCGGCCGGGATCCGTGTGCCCTCGGTTCGTCACCCCGCGTTCACCTGCTGCTTGCCGCCGTGACATCGGGAGGGCCGATGCTTCGGCTGTCGCACCCCCGGCGACCATCGGTCTCACCACAGCGAGACGGCCGGCGGATGCGGAACAGGATCCCCGCATGAAGACCCGCTCCCTCGCGTCGGTCGCGCTCGTCGCCGCGCTCGCCGCGTCGCTCGCCGCGTGCTCCTCCGGAAGCCCCGCCAGCAAGAACTCCGGCACCCTCAGCCCTGCGAAGGCGAAGACCGCCACCAGCGCCGAGGCATTCGGCGGCATGGACGGCCTGGTGAAGGCGGCCAACGCGGAGGGCCAGCTGAACGTCATCACCCTGCCGCCGAGCTGGGCCAACTACGGCAAGATCATCGCCGGCTTCCAGAAGAAGTACCCGAAGATCAAGATCAACTCCGCCAACCCGGACGGCTCGAGCGCCGACGAGGTCGCCGCGGCCAAGTCGCTCAAGGGACAGTCGACGGCGCCGGACGTGTTCGACATCGGCACCGCGGTGCTGCAGCAGAACCTCGACCTGGTCGCCCCCTACAAGGTGATGAACTGGGCCGACATCCCCGCCGACTTCAAGGACCCGGCCGGCAAGTGGTACTACGACTACACCGGCCTCATGTCGATCGGCTACGACAGCTCCGTGATCAAGAAGGCGCCGACGAAGCTGGATGACCTGCTCGGCGCCGACTACAAGGGGCGCGTCGCCATCAAGGGCGATCCGACTCAGGCGAACGAGGCAGCCAGCGCGGTCTACCTCGCGGCGCTGCAGTCCGGGGGCTCGGCCGACGACGTGTCGAAGGGGATCGACTGGTTCGGCAAGCTGAAGAAGGCGGGCAACTTCCTCGCCGTCACCCCGACCCAGGCGACCGTCCAGTCGGGCGAGACCCCGGTCGTCGTGCAGTGGAGCTTCAACAACGTGGCCTGGGGTGCAGCGGGCGGCGACGCCGGCAATCCCAACTTCAAGACCGTGGTGTTGAAGGGCAAGGCGCTCGGCAGCTACTACAACCAGGCGATCAACGCGGATGCTCCCAACCCGGCGGCCGCGCGCCTGTGGGAGGAGTACATCTACTCGCCCGAGGCGCAGAACCTGTACTACGCCGCGGGGGCATTCCCCGCTACCCTCGCCGCCATGGAGAAGGCGGGCACCGTCGATAAGGCCACGCAGAAGAGCGTCGGCTCCGCGCCGAGCGAACTCATCCAGCTGAGCGCCGACCAGGCGACCGCGGCCGGGCAGCTGCTCTCGCAGAAGTGGGCCGCGACGGTCAGCTGACCGCGCGCATCCGGATCCCGCATGACCACGATCGCCTCCGGCCGCCCCGCCGCCGCGCCCGGCGGCGAGAGCGGCGCGACGAGCGGGGTCTCGCACGGCGCCGGGGACATCGTTCCCCGGCGCCGTGGCGCGGCCTGGCTGGGTCTCGTGCCCTTCACCGCCTACGTGGTCATGTTCCTCGGGATCCCCACGGTGGTGGCGGCGGCGAGCGGCTTCTTCACCGCCGACGGCGCGTTCACGCTGCAGAATTTCTCGGCCCTCGGCAACGAGGTGATCCTCAAGAGCTTCGGCAATTCGGTCCTGATCTCCGCGATCACCGCCGCCATCGGCGCGGTCTGCGGCGCCGCCATCTGCTACGCCCTCCTCGGCACGAAGCCGGATGGCGTGCTGCGCACGGTCGTGGACTCCGCCTCCAGCGTGCTCGCCCAGTTCGGCGGAGTGATGCTCGCCTTCGCGTTCATCGCCACGATCGGCGCGACCGGTCTGATCACCAAGGCCCTGGTGCAGGCCGGATGGGCCCAGAACCCGCTCAACGACTTCGGCGGCAACGGCATCCTGATCTACCAGTCCGCGGGTCTCATGGTCGTTTACCTCTACTTCCAGGTACCCCTCATGGTGCTCACCTTCCTGCCCGCGATGGAGGGTCTGCGGCCCACCTGGGCCGAGGCGAACGCCACCCTCGGCGGCACGCGATGGAGTTTCTGGTGGCGGATCGGCGCGCCGGTGCTGGCCCCGTCGTTCCTCGGCAGCACGATCCTGCTCTTCGCCAACTCCTTCTCCTCCTACGCCACCGCCGCCGCGCTCGTCGTGCAGGGGAACGTGATCGTGCCGCTCGCGATCCGGCAGAACCTCACCAGCGAGACGATCGTCGGCACCTCGAACGTCGCCGGGGTGCTCGCGCTCGGGATGGTCCTCGTGATGGCCGTGATGATGACCCTCTACGCGCTGCTGCAGCGCCGGGCCGACCGGTGGCGGGTCGCGCGATGAGCGTCGCGAACGCCCCGGCGCAGAACGAGCTGGCGCGCGAGATCGTAAACCCGCTGCCGCGGGGCCGGATGCCGCGGGTCGGGATTGCGCCCGGACCCGCCGCCCGGGGGGTCATCCTGGGGCTGGCCGCGCTGTTCTTCCTCGTCCCCCTGATCGGGCTGGCCGAGTTCTCGCTCCGGGTCGGGCAGCCGGTGGACGGCCGCCAGGCGTACGGCTTCCTGCACGTGGCGGAGCTCTTCGCCCCCGCGACCGCGGGCGCCTACCAGCTGCTCTTCGACGGCATCGGCAACTCGCTGCTGCTGTGCGTCCTGACGATCGCCATCGTGCTGCTCCTGCTGCTGCCGGCGATGATCCTCAGCCACCTGCGCTACCCGCGGGTGAAGCGGGTGCTCGAGTTCGTCTGCCTGCTGCCGATCACGGTGCCCACGATCGTGCTCGTGGTCGGCTTCGTGCCGGTGTACTCCGTCGTCGCCCAGCTCTTCGGCAGCCCGCCGTGGACCCTCGCCTTCGCCATCGGGGTGATCGTCCTCCCCTTCGCCTACCGCCCGATCGCCGCGAACATGGGCGCGGTCGAGCTGCATGTGCTCACGGAGGCGAGCCGGTCGCTGGGGGCGTCGTGGGGCGCCACCCTGGCGCGGATCATCCTGCCGAACCTCCGCCGCGGCATCTTCGCCGCCGCCTTCATCACCATCGCGGTGGTGCTCGGCGAGTACACCATCGCCTCGTTCCTCGCCCAGAACACCTTCCAGACCGCCCTGGTGCTGCTGCAGCGCACCGACCCCTACGTCGCGACGATCTTCTCGCTCCTGGCCATCATGCTCGGGATCGTGCTGCTCATCGTCATCGGCCGCGTCGGAGCGGCCCGCCCCGGCACCCGAGCATCCAGGAGGATCCGATGAGCACCATCCAGCGCGCCACCCCGGTCACCGCGGCGCTGGCGCCCGACCAGGGCTCCGGCGTCGAGCTGCGCGGCGTCGTCAAGGACTACGCGGGGCATCGCGCCCTCACCGGGGTGAACCTGCACATGGCGCCGGGGGAGTTCGTGGCCCTGCTCGGCCCTTCCGGCTGCGGCAAGACCACGGTCCTGCGCGCGCTGTCGGGACTGGAGACGATCACCGCCGGGCGCATCCTGATCGACGGACGCGATGTCGCGCGGGTCCCGGTGAACAAGCGCGACATCGGGATGGTGTTCCAGTCCTACTCGCTGTTCCCGCACATGAGCGCGCAGCAGAACGTCGAGTACGGGCTGGCCATGCGCCGGGTCGACCGGGTCACCCGGCGGCAGCGCGCCGCCGACGCGCTGGAGCTGGTCGGCCTGGGTCGGCTCGGCGAGCGGTACGCGCATCAGCTCTCCGGCGGGCAGCAGCAGCGCGTCGCGCTCGCCCGCGCCCTGGTCACCCGCCCGAAGGTGCTGCTGCTGGACGAGCCGCTGTCCGCCCTCGACGCGAAGGTGCGGGTGCAGCTGCGGGACGAGATCCGCCGCATCCAGACCGAGCTCGGCATCACCACGCTGTTCGTCACCCACGACCAGGAGGAGGCGCTGGCCGTGGCCGATCGCGTCGCGGTGATGCGCGAGGGCAACATCGAGCAGATCGGCTCGCCGGAGGATCTCTACACCCGCCCCGCCACCGCGTTCGTCGCGACCTTCGTCGGCCTCTCCAACGCGGTCGACGCCGAGCTCTCGGGCGACACCGTCACGGTCCTCGGCCAGCGGCTGCCGCGGCTCGGAACCGGGCCGGCGGACGGGCCGGTGATCGCCTACGTGCGTCCGGAGGACATCCTGCTCGCCAGTTCCGGGATCCCCGCCACGGTGGTCGTCTCAAGCTTCCTCGGCTCGCTGCGCCGGACCCAGGTGCGTCTGGAGGACGGGTCCCTCTTGCACGTCCAGCACGAGGTCGGCGTCGCCCCGGCACCCGGCGAGAACGTGCACCTCGCCCTCGCGGCACGGCCCGTGGCCACGGCTCCGCGGCACGCCTGATCGGCACCCGCCCGGCCCCGGAACGGCCAGGAGAGACGCGCCTACACTTGCCCGATGGGCATATTCCGCTCTCGGGATGAACGCACGAACGAGGCGCTGGTCCGCGAGACCCTCGACTCGGTCAGCCCGGGGATGCGCATCGCCGCGGCCTGGTCGTGGCGGGTCCTCGTCGTGGCGGCGGCGCTCACCCTGGTCGGATTCCTCATCATCCAGCTGCGCCTCATCGCGGTGCCGTTCTTCGTCGCGGTCGTCCTCTCGGCGCTCCTCGTCCCCTTCGCCCGGTGGCTGCAGAGCAAGGGCTTACCGAAGGGCCTCACGGTCGCCGCCGCGATGGCCGCCCTGCTCATCGTCGTGGGCGGTCTGCTCACGCTCGTCGTCGTCCAGGTCCGCAACGGCATCCCGGATCTGCAGAAGCAGACCCGCGGGCGCATCGCCGACCTGACCGACTGGCTGGGCGGCGAGCCGTTCAACCTCAGCACGGCCGACATCAACGGCTACCTCGACGATCTGTGGAGCGGCATCCAGCGCGACTCCTCGGGTCTCGTGACGGGTGCCCTGAACATCGGCTCGACCGCGGCGCATGTGCTCGCCGGCGTGCTCATCGTCCTGTTCTCGACGATCTTCATCCTCATCGACGGGCGCCGCATCTTCACCTGGGTCGTCCGGCTGTTCCCCCGCCGGGCGCGGCCCGCGGTCTCCGGGGCCGGGCAGGCGGGCTGGTCGACGCTCACCCGCTTCGTCAAGGTGCAGATCTTTGTCGCCTTCGTGGATGCGGTCGGCATCGGGCTGGGAGCGTTCATCATCGGACTCTTCTTCTCCGGCGGATTCCCGCTGGTGCTGCCGATCGCGGTGCTGGTGTTCCTCGGTTCGTTCATCCCGGTGGTCGGTGCGGTGCTCACGGGGGCGCTCGCGGTGTTCGTCGCGCTGGTGTTCCTCGGGCCGCTCCCGGCCGTCGTCATGCTCGGCGTGGTGATCCTGGTGCAGCAGATCGAAGGGCATGTCCTGCAGCCCTTCGTGATGGGCACCGCGGTGAAGGTGCATCCGCTCGCCGTCGTGCTCGGCGTCGCCGGGCTCGGTTTCCTGGGCGGCATCGCGGGTGCCTTCTTCGCGGTGCCCATCCTCGCCATGGTCAACGTCATGGTGGGCTACGTCGCTCGGGGAGAATGGCGGGTGAACCCGCATCCCGATGAGAAGGACGTCAGCTCGGATGTCTGACCCCCACGCCACGACCCTTTCCGACGCGCCGCCGCCCCTTCCCGGGCCGACCCTCGCCGATATCGAGGACGCCGCGCGCACGCTCGACGGAGTGATCCTGTCGACGCCGATGGAGCCCTCGAGCTATCTCTCCGGCGTCGTGGGGCATCCGGTGCACCTCAAGGCGGAGACGCTGCAGCGCACCGGGTCGTACAAGATCCGCGGGGCCTACACCCGGCTGGCGCGATTGACGGCCGAGGAGCGCGCGCGCGGCGTGGTCGCCGCGTCCGCCGGGAACCACGCGCAGGGGGTCGCCCTCGCCGCGCGCGAGCTGGGCATCCGCGCCACGATCTTCATGCCCGTCGGCGTCGCGCTGCCCAAGCTGACCGCCACCCGCAACTACGGGGCCGAGGTCGTGCTGCACGGAACCTTCGTCGACGAGGCACTCGAGGCCGCGGCCGAGTTCTCCGAGCGCACCGGCGCCATCATCATCCCGCCCTTCGATCACGTGGACACCGTCGCCGGCCAGGGCACTCTGGCGCTCGAGATCCTCGAGCAGTGCCCGGATGTCGAGCACGTGGTGATCCCGGTGGGCGGCGGCGGTCTCATCTCCGGGGTGGCCAGCGCCTTCGCTCAGCTCGAGGGGCGGATCGGCCGGCGGGTCAAGGTGCACGGCGTGCAGCCGGAGAACGCGGCCTGGTACCGGCCCTCGATGGCCGCCGGACGCCCGGTCGCCGTGCAGACGACGCCGACCATCGCCGACGGCACCTGGGTCTCCCGCCCGGGGGAGCTGAACTTCGCGATCATCCGCGAGACGGTCGAGGACGTGGTGGAGGTGCCCGACGACGACACCGCCCGGGCGCTCGTGGTGCTGCTGGAACGCGCGAAGCTCGTGGTGGAGCCCTCGGGGGCGATGGGCGTGGCCGCGATGATCAGCGGACGTCTCACCCTCGACGGCCCCACGGTCATCGTGCTCTCCGGGGCGAACATCGACCCGATGATCATGGAGCGGGTCATCAGTCGCGGGCTCGCCGCGTCGGCGCGCTACCTCGGGGTGACGATTCCGCTGCCGGATCGGCCGGGACAGCTGGCGCGGATCTCCCAGCTCATCGCCGATGCGCATGCGAACGTCGTGGAGGTGCTCCACACCCGGCACGGCTACGGGCTGCAGATCGGCGAGGTGGAGATCGACATCCACATGGAGACCCGCGGCGCGGAGCACGCCGCACTGGTGCTCGACACCCTCCGCCGCGCCGGCTACGACCCCCGGGTCGACGACCGCTGAGTTCGCCGGTGCGGCCGATCAGCCCTGGTAGGTCTCCACCTTCTCGACCTCGACGGCGATATCGCGGCCGTTCGGCGCGGTGTACTGCGTCTTCTCGCCCACCTTGAGACCGAGGATCGCCTCGCCGAGCGGACTCGTCGCGGGGAAGACGTCGATGTCGCTGTCGGAGATCTCGCGGCTGCCGAGCAGGAACCGGGTGGACTCGCCGGCGAGCGTCGCGGTGACCACCGTGCCGATCTCCACCACCCCGTGACTCCGGGGCGCCTCGCCGACGGTGGCGGTGCGCAGCAGTTCGGTGAGCTGGCGGATGCGGGCCTCCATCTTGCCCTGCTCGTCCTTGGCGGCGTGGTAGCCGCCGTTCTCGCGGAGGTCGCCCTCGGAGCGGGCCTCCTCGATCTTCTTCGCGATGTCGGTGCGGCCGGGGCCGGTCAGCTCGCCGAGCTCGGCGGACAGCCGATCGTAGGCCTCCTGGGTGAGCCAGGTCGTGGACGCGGTGACGTCGGTCATGCGGACTCCTTCGCGATCGGAGCGGCGATGCCGTAGAACTCCGGTCACATGATCGAGACCGGCCGCGACGGGCCGGTCTTCCGGGCCGTCCGCGCTCACGCGGGCGAACGGTCGGGCCAGTCTAGGTCAGCCAGCAGCGGGAGATCAATCCGCTCGCGGGCGGCTGGCTGGTCCTCACGGTGGTGCTGAACTGCCGGGTCCGCTGTGCGGAGGCGGGCCAGGACACGACCTTCCAGCCGATGATCGCGCTCGTATCGGACTTGGCCGCGACGGCGCATCCGATCGTCCGGCCCGGGGTCGCGGTGACCTCGTAGCGCACCGTCGCGGAGTCGGGCGCGAGGCTGTACCCGAGGTCACGCTGGTCGATGGCGGGGTTCGGCGCGACGAGCCCCACCCAGACCACCCACAGCGCGCCGGCGGCCAGAAGCCCGGCGGCGACGCCGACGATCCACAGGCGGATCAGGGCGCGTCGGCGCGGGGTGCGTCCGTACCGGACGTCCAGGCCCGGGGGCACCGTCGCGGTCATCGCCCAGCTCCCTCTCGATTACGCTGGCCCAGGCTAAACCCCGACACCTGAGGAGCCGCATGCCGTTGGTGGACCTGCTTCGCGCGGCCACGCCGAGTCCGGGCCCGACCCCGCCGCCGGACGACCTCGTCACCCCCGGACCGCTCGGGTTCCTCATCCCGCTCGCGGTCGCCGTGCTGGCGATCCTGCTGATCCTCGACATGGTGCGCCGCGTCCGCCGCACCCAGGCCCGCGAGCGCGCACGGGAGCGCATCGCCGCCGAGCTCGCCACCTCGCCCGAGGTCGGCGAGACCGAGCCGGAGGACCCCCGCTCCGGCCGTTGAGCGTTCGACCGGTGAGCATCCGACCGTTGAGCGTTCGACCGTTGAGCATCCGACCGCGGAGCGGACGAGACGTCAGCCGGCGACGGGATTCATCGCGATCAGCAGGATGCCGACCCACTGGCACAGGAACGCGATGACCGTGCAGGTGTGGAACATCTCGTGGAAGCCGAACACGCCCGGCACGGGGTTGGGACGCTTGAGGGCGTAGAACACGGCGCCGAGCGTGTACGCGAGGCCGCCGACGAGGATGAGCACCATCGTGGCGACGTTGGCCTTCACGAGGTCGCCCATGTAGAACATCGCCGCCCAGCCCAGTGCGATGTACAGCGCCACGTAGAGCCAGCGCGGCGCCGAGAGCCAGAAGATCCGGAACGTCACGCCGAGCGCGGCGCCCACCCACACCGCGGTCAGTAGGATCGCCGACTGGGGAAACGACAGGGCGCAGACCGCGATCGGCGTGTAGGTGCCCGCGATCAGCAGGAAGATGTTCGAGTGGTCCAGCCGGCGGAACACGGCTTTCACCTTCGGTGACCAGTCGATGCGGTGGTAGGTGGCGCTGATGCCGAAGAGCAGCAGCGACGTCGCCATGAAGATCGCGCTGGCCGCCTTGGCGGCGCCGCCGTCCGCGAGCACGATGAGCACGACCCCGAGGGCGAGGGCGAGGGGGAACGTGCCGGCGTGGATCCACCCGCGCCACAGCGGCTTCACCTCGGTCGAGGGCTGCGAGCGCTCGGCGTCCACGAGCGGGACGTGGTCCCGGCCGAGATCGGCCTCCGAGGTCATGCCCGGAGCCTAGGACTCCGATCTGACGAGAACCCCGGGGCGGCGGTCCGGACGGGTGCGTGGACTACGGTTTCCCCGTGCCGGAGCGGAGCGAGAGAGGCGGACGGGGTCTGCTGTACGACCTCTACCAACGCCGGCTCCGGCGTCGCCTCTCCGCGGCTCCGCTGCCCCGCCACGTCGCCATGATCATCGACGGAAATCGTCGCTGGGCACGGCAGAAGGCCCTCGAGACGGCCGCGCACGGCCACCGCGCCGGTGCCGCGAAGATGCACGAGTTCCTGCGCTGGTGCGATCAGCTGGGCATCGAGGTCGTCACGCTGTACCTGCTCTCGACCGACAACCTGCGAGGTCGCTCTCAAGTCGAGCTCGACGAACTGGTCGGCATCATCGCCGACCTCGCCGACGACATCTCGCGCGAGGACGCCTGGCGCATCCAGCACGTCGGATCCTCCGGGGGACTCCCGGAGCCGCTCGTCGCGGCGCTGCGCGATGCCGAGGCACGCACCGCGGAGCACACCGGGCTGCACGTCAACCTCGCCGTCGGCTACGGCGGGCGGCGTGAGATCGCGGATGCGATGCGCAGCATCGTGCAGAGCCACCAGTCCGCCGGCGGCACGATCGAGCAGCTCGCCACTCTGCTGACGCCGGAGACCATCGCCCAGCACCTCTACACGCAGGGCCAGCCGGATCCGGACCTCATCATCCGCACCTCGGGGGAGCAGCGGCTCTCGGACTTCATGCTGTGGCAGTCGGCGCACTCGGAGTTCTACTTCGTGGAGGCGCTCGGACCCGATCTGCGGGAGGTCGACTTCCTCCGCGCCCTGCGCACCTACTCCTCGCGCGAGCGGAGATTCGGCGGCTGAGCTCCAAACCGCCGCCCCTGCAACATCTCGCGGGGCTCCGCCGCGCTCGACGGCCGCCCCCGATCCCACCCGACCCGCGCCCCGGGCCTCTTCCCCAATTGGTTCACACGACGGCCGATACGCCGCATTTTGGGCCATGTCACGGGGCCCCGCCGCGGGCGGCGACCGCTGTTCACCGGTCCGTAACGGAATCGGGCGTGTCGGATCACGGCGCGGCGGCGACGCCGACCTAGCGTCGGCAACGTCGGGCACCGCGCCCGGCCGGAGCGGCCCTCGTTCGTTCCGCGAGCCCCGGCCGCTTCGTCATGCGACGCCGGATGCCTCTGGCACCCGGGGCAGGAGAGCCAGTGCCCTCGCTCGACCGAACCTCCGCACCCTCCACCACCAGCACCACCGCCGCGACGACGGCATCCGGGATCGCGCCCTCCGCACGAGAGCAGAGGGAGAGGACGGCCGAACGCACCTATGTGCTCGACACCTCTGTGCTGCTCAGCGACCCGCGTGCGCTGTACCGGTTCGCCGAGCACTCCGTGGTGCTGCCGGTCGTTGTGATCACCGAGCTCGAGGCCAAGCGCCACGACCCCGAGATCGGCTACTTCGCGCGACAGGCGCTGCGGATCCTCGACGAGCTGCGCATCGAGCACGAGCGTCTCGACTTCCCGATCCCCGTCGGCGAGGGCACCCTCCGCGTGGAGCTCAACCACTCCGACCAGGCGATCCTGCCCTCCGGCATGCGGCTGAACGACAACGACTCCCGCATCCTCGCGGTGGCCTCGAATCTCGCGCAGGACGGCCTGGACGTGACGGTCGTCTCGAAGGACCTGCCGCTGCGGGTGAAGGCCGCCGCGATCGGCCTGGCGGCGGAGGAGTACCGGGCCGAACTCGCGGTGGATTCCGGATACACCGGTGTCGCGGAGATCGACCTTTCGGCCGAGCAGATGTCGGAACTGTACGACGCGGAGCAGCTCTCCAGCCGCACCGTCGGCGAGCTCCCGATCAACACCAGCCTCGTCATCCGCTCCGATCGCGGCTCGGCGCTCGGCCGGGTGACCGGCGCCGGGCGCTTCACGCTCGTGCGCGGCGATCGAGACGTGTTCGGCCTGCACGGCCGCAGCGCCGAGCAGCGTCTCGCGATCGACCTCCTGCTCGACCCCGGCGTGGGTATCGTCTCCCTCGGCGGCCGGGCCGGCACCGGCAAGAGCGCGCTCGCGCTGTGCGCGGGCCTGGAGGCGGTGCTCGAGAAGCAGCAGCACCGGAAGATCATGGTGTTCCGGCCGCTGTACGCGGTGGGCGGTCAGGAGCTCGGGTACCTGCCCGGCGACAAGGACGAGAAGATGAGCCCCTGGGGGCAGGCGGTGTTCGACACCCTCGGCGCGCTCGTCTCGGACAACGTGCTCGAGGAGGTGACGGAGCGCGGTCTGCTCGAGGTGCTGCCGCTCACGCACATCCGCGGTCGTTCCCTGCACGACGCCTTCGTGATCGTCGACGAGGCGCAGTCGCTCGAGCGCAACGTGCTGCTCACCGTGCTCTCGCGCATCGGGCAGAACTCGCGGGTCGTGCTCACCCACGACGTGGCGCAGCGCGACAACCTGCGCGTCGGGCGCCACGACGGCGTCGCGAGCGTCATCGAGACGCTGAAGGGGCATCCGCTGTTCGGGCACATCACCCTCATGCGCTCCGAGCGCTCGGCCGTCGCCGCCCTCGTCACCGAACTGCTGGAGTCCATCGAGCTCGCCTGACCGCGGCGTTCCCCTTCCCCTCGAGAAGAAGGGCCTGTGGAGAACGCGCACGCGCGAACGCCGCGGCAGGCTAGCGTGCGGGCGTGAGCTTCCCGACGACCCCGGTCGGGCGCATCCGGATGCCGTGGCAACTTCCGGTCTCGCTCGCTCTCGCTGCTCTCGTCCTGGTGCTCGCGGGACCGACGCCCGCGGCCGTGCCGGGGGTCGCGCTCGCCGCCGTCGCCCCGGAGCTCGCCCTGGTCGACGCGCGCGAGCACCGGCTGCCGAATCGGATGACCTTCCCCGCCCTCGCGGTCGCCGCCGCCGGTGTGCTCGCCTCCGTGGTGGCCGACGGCGACTCCACCGCCGCGATCGCGGGTGCCGCCTACGGCGGAGGGATGCTGCTGCTCGCGGTGCTCGGCGGGGTCGGCATGGGCGACGCGAAGCTCGCGGCGCTGATCGGTCTGGCGTGCCCCACCTCGCTGCTTGCCCTCGGCGCTCCCGTCCTGGGGCTGCTGGCGGGCGGGATCGGCGGCGCCGTCGCGCTGATCCGAGGGGGGCGCGCCCGGCGCATCCCGTTCGGGCCCTTCCTGCTGGCGGGATGGGTGCTCGCGCTCGCCGCACAACTCGCCCTGGTCGGGCCGCGGGGAGGGTGACGGATCGCATCGGCCCAGCCCTTTGCGATGGGGCGTCGCCTCCCGTGGCGTCATTATGGTTGCTCGTGTGATCACCGGGGAACTCAAGAGCAGGACGATCGCGTCTGGGACGCGTTCTCAGGCGCGACTGTTCAGGCTGCCGATCGAGGTTCCGCCCATGGGAGTGCAGCGTCTCTTCGCCAGCCATATCGACAGCTTCGGTGCCGAGCGTAAGAAGGTCGAACGCGCGCTTGCCAGCGACAACGCGCTCTTCGCCTCTCTGCAGGCTAGAGCGTTCAGCGGGGAGCTGTGATGAGCGCCCCGACGTGGGAGGAGTACATGGCGCCGGCGATACGCGTGCTCGCCGACGGCGAGGTGCACCGGGCGCGACAGATCGTCGAGTCGGCGGCGGACCTGCTGGGTGTGTCTGCTGAGGACCGGCAGGTGCTGATCCCGTCCGGACAGGAGCGCTACCGCAATCGCGGCCTGTGGGCTCTGTCGTACCTCTCGCGCGTCGGGGCAATCGACCGCCCCACCAGAGGCAACTACCGGGTCACCGACATCGGGCGGAAGCTGCTGGAGGACCACCCCGACGGCATCACGGAGAAAAACCTTCGCGCACTGTCCGGCGACCCAAATGCGCCGCACACCTTTAAGGCATTCCCACTCGCCGAACGACCAGCAACCCCTGTCGTGGCTGCGAGCGACCCTGAACTCGATCCCGAAGAGCAGATCGCCTCTGGGGTGGCGCGCATCAACAGCGACGTCGCCGAGCAGCTGCTGACGCGCATTCTTGAGCAAGAGCCCGTGTTCTTCGAACAGGCGGTTCTCGATCTGCTCATGGCGATGGGCTATGGCGGCGCCGAGGGCACCGCCAGTCGCACAAAGCTGTCCCGCGACGGCGGCATCGATGGGATCATCGACCAGGACGCGCTGGGGCTCTCGCGCATCTACGTGCAGGCGAAGCGCTACGCCCTCGATCACGCCGTCGGGCGCGAGGCGATCCAAGGCTTCGTCGGGGCGTTGGCCGGGAATCAGGCCAGTCAAGGCGTGTTCATCACTACCAGCCGATTCGCCAGCACCGCTCTCGCCTACGCCGATTCGGTATCCGCCCGAGTCATCCTGATCGACGGCGAGCGCTTGACACGGCTGATGATCCGCTACGGAGTCGGGGTGCAGGTCAAACAACGGTTCGAGGTCGTGGAGATCGACGAGGACTTCTTCGAGTCCCCGCCGCCCATATCGCGACCGATAACCCATCGGCTAGCGTGTGCGCATGGACATCCGACGGGAGCGGGCGGCGGCGGGCCTGAGCCAGTCGCAGCTCGCCCGTGCCGCGGGGGTCTCTCAGCCCAACCTTTCCGCCTACGAGAACGGTCGGCGCGCACCGAGCCCGGTTGTGCTCGAACGCCTTCAGCGTGCCCTCGCGACGCGGCCGTCACAGCGGGTGCTGCAGCACCGCGGCGACGTCCTCCGCATCGTGGGGGAGCACCATGCCCGCGCGCCGCGGCTCTTTGGCTCGGTCGCCCGCGGCGATGACGCCGAGACCTCCGACCTCGACCTGCTCGTCGACTTCACCGACGAGGCGAGCCTGCTCGACGAGGTCGGCCTCCGACTCGCTCTCGTCGACCTTCTGCGGGTCGAGGTCGATGTGGTCGCCGTCGACGCGCTGCGCGGCGAGGTGCGCGACCGCATCCTGCGAGAGGCGGTCGCGCTGTGACGCCTACCGGCGGCGACGACGCGAAGGCGCTCGACGCTTCGGAGCGTGTGCTCGTGGTGTGCGAGGTGATCGCCGACATCGTGGGATCCGGAGAGGTCGAATTCCTTCGCGACCTGCGCACCCAGTGGGCGGCCGAGATGGGACTGATCCGCATCGGCGAGACGGTCGCCAAGATCCCGGATGCGGTCCGTGCCCGCTTTCCCGAGCAGCCGTGGCGCCAGATCATCGACATGCGCAACTTCGCCGCCCATCAGTACGACGACCTCGATCCCCAGCGGGTGTGGCGCACGCTCACCCGCGATGTCCCGGCTCTGCGGACGTATCTCTCCGGCACCGTCATCCCCGGACTCGACGCGTGAGCAACGTCGCCTGAGTGCGCTACGGGTGGGTCATCGACATGACGTCGAGGGCGCGGTCCAGCTGCTCCTCGGTGAGTTCCCCTCGCTCCACGAATCCGAGCCGGAGCGTCGCCTCGCGCACGGTGATGCCCTCCGCGACCGCCGCCTTCGCGATCTTCGCCGCGCTCTCGTAGCCGATCAGCTTGTTCAGGGGAGTCACGATCGAGGGGGACGACTCGGCCAGGGACCGGGCGCGGTCGAGGTTCGCCGAGAGGCCGACCACGGCCTTGTCCGCCAGCGCCCGAGACGAGTTCGCGAGCAGGCGGATCGACTCCAGCAGCGCCGTACCCATCACCGGGATCGCCACATTGAGCTCGAAGGCGCCGGAGGCCCCCGCCCAGGCGATGGTCTGGTCGTTGCCGACCACCCGGGCGCAGACCATGAGCACCGCCTCGGGGATGACCGGGTTCACCTTGCCGGGCATGATCGAGGAACCGGGCTGCAGGTCGGGGATGTGCAGCTCGCCGAGCCCGGTGTTCGGACCGGACCCCATCCAGCGCAGGTCGTTGCAGATTTTGGTCAGCGACACCGCGATCACCTTGAGGGCCCCGGAGGCCTCCACGAGCCCGTCGCGGGCGCCCTGGGCCTCGAAGTGATCCAGGGCCTCGGTGATCGGAAGCCCCGAGTCCTCGGCGAGAACCGCGATGACCCGCTGCGGGAACCCCGCGGGCGTGTTGATGCCGGTGCCGGTGGCCGTGCCGCCGAGCGGCACCTCGGCGACGCGGGGGAGCGCGGAGCGCACCCGCTCGACCCCGAGCCGCACCTGCCGGGCGTACCCGCCGAATTCCTGACCGAGGGTGACCGGCGTGGCATCCATGAGGTGCGTGCGGCCGGACTTCACGGCATCCGCCCACAGCTCCGCCTTATCCTCGAGCGCGTCGGCCAGCTGCTCGAGAGCCGGGATGAGGTCGTGCAGCAGCGCACCCGTGACCGCCAGGTGCACGGAGGTGGGGAACACGTCGTTCGAGGACTGCGACATGTTCACGTGATCGTTGGGGTGCACGTCGCGCCCGAGCCCGCGGGTCGCGAGCGTCGCGAGCACCTCGTTCATGTTCATATTCGAGGAGGTGCCCGACCCGGTCTGGTACACGTCGACAGGGAACTGGTCGAGGTGGGCGCCGCCGACGATCGCATCGGCGGCATCGACGATCGACTGCGCGATGTCCGCGTCGAGGATGCCGAGATCGCGGTTCACGGTCGCTGCGGCCCGCTTGATGCGGGCCAGGGCGATCACCTGAGCGGCCTCGAGCCCCTGCCCGGAGATGGGGAAGTTCTCGACGGCGCGCTGCGTCTGCGCCCGGTAGAGCGCCGACGCGGGGACCCGCACCTCGCCCATCGTGTCGTGCTCGATGCGGTAGTCGCCGGAGGCGGTGTCGGGGCTCACGGGGCGTGCCTTCCTGGTGGTGCGCGGATGCGGGGGCGGTGGGATGCGGGGGCGGTGGGCCGGGTCGGCCTGTACTGAGCCGGCGCGCGGCGTCAGGCCGTGCTGACCCCGACCGCGATGCGCGGCTCGACCGCGCCGTCGGCGAGGTGGTAGACCGCCCCGACCACCGCCAGGGTACCGGCGGCCACTCCGTCGGCGACGATCTCCGAGTCGCGCAGCAGCGCGCCCACCGTGTCCTGCAGGTGCCGGGCGCCGGCGGCGACCGCATCCGCCCTGTCCGCCGCGGGCACGGCGCGCACGGCGACACGGATCGGCTCGATCAGCTCCGCGATATGCACCGGCAGGGCCGGCGCATCCGCGCCCTCCGCCGCCACCGCGGAGGCGACCGCTCCGCAGGCGTCATGCGCGAGCACGACGACGAGGGGCACCCCGAGCACCGCGACCGCGTACTCGATCGATCCGAGAGCGTCGGGGGAGAGCACCTGCCCGGCGTTGCGCACCACGAACAGGTCGCCCAGGCCCTGGTCGAAGAGCAGCTCCGCGCTCGCGCGCGAATCGCTGCACCCGAGGACGGCGGCGTGCGGCGCCTGACCCGAGGCGACGCCTGCCCTGCGGGTGCCGTCCTGCCGCGGATGCTCGGGCGAGCCCGTCCGGAAGCGCGCGTTGCCCTCGGCGAGCTCCGCCCAGGCGTCGGCGGGGACGGTCGCCAGGCGATCGGTCATGGACTCCTCCGGGAATCGGTGGCGACGGCCGTCGCCAGGGTGCGGAACTCGCCCGTCGAGGCGGTGCCGGACAGCACCACCCGCGATCCGTTCAGCTCGGCCGCCAGGGCGTAGGCCAGGTTGCCGGGATCGTCGGCGTCGCGACGGTCGTACACCGTCCAGTCCACCCCGGCGATCGTCACGGCGCCGGTCGCCCGGGTCTTGCCGAGCCGGTCGGCGACCCAGGCATCCGTCCCGCGGATCCCTTGCGCCAGCGCCGCGTACTGCTTCGCCGGGGTCACCCACCCGACATCCCAGACGGGCACGCCGTCCGCGGGGTCCCCGTTCCACTCCGCCCGGTTCGCCGCCCAGCCGTCGGAGAGCCGCGGGACCAGAAGGGGCCGCGGCGAATCCTGCTGCGCCTGATCGGCTACCGCGCGCCAGTCGACCGGCTCGACCAGGCTCTGCCGATCGGGACGCACGACCACGATGACGAGGAACGCGACGACGGCGAGCGAGGCGACCAGCGCGATGACCAGGTTGAACGCCGTCTGGTTGGCGCGTCGCTGCCGCCGCGACTCGGCCTTCCGGTCCGCGGCCTCCTGCGGGGACTCGGGCCGTCCGAGCTCCGCGACGATGCGCCGGTCGTCGGGACGGGGACCGCTCACCGCTCCGCCGCGGGATCCGGCGCGCCGCTTCGCGCCGCGCCGCCCGGCTCCGACGCGCCGCTCCGCGCCGCGCCGGGCTGTTCTGACGCGCCGCTTCGCGCCGCGCCGGGCTGTTCTGACGCGCCGCTCCGCGCCGCGTCCAAACGCGCTTTCGCCCCGATCAGCCACTCCTCGCAGCGCCGGGCGAGGGCCTCGCCGCGCTCCCAGAGAGCCAGGGACTCCTCGAGCGTCGGCGACCCCTGCTCGAGCGCCGTCACCACCCGCACCAGCTCGTCGCGGGCCTGCTCGTAACCGAGCCCGGCCACCTCGGCCGGGGGCGTCTCGGGAGCGGTCTGCACGGGCCGATCCTACCGGCGTCCGCCGTCATCCTCGGGGGTTCCGACCGCCTCCGCGCTTCCCGCTGCGACCGCCGTGAGGGCACCGTCGGCGACCGTGATCCGCAGCGGCGTCCCCTCGGACGCCTCCGTGACGGAGCGCACCGCGCGCCCGTCCGGCAACTGGGCGATCGCGTACCCCCGCTCGAGCGTGCGGCGCGGGCTCAGGGAGCGCAGCTGTCCGGTCAGCTCGGCGACCGCGAGATGCGAGCGCTCGAGGCGATGCTCCATCAGCTCGCTCCCGCGGGCGACCCAGCGGGTGAGCTCCTCCGCGCGATCGTCGACGATCCGCCCCGGGTCGGCCAGCACCGGGCGCGACCGCAGTGACGACATCAGTTCGATCTGCGCCGAGACGAGGTGCAGCATCCGCACGTCGAGCCGGCTGCGAACCTGCCCGATGCGCGACAGCTCGTCGGCCACATCCGGGACCACGCGCTTCGCGGCATCCGTCGGCGTCGACGCGCGCAGGTCGGCGACCTCGTCGAGCAGCGGACGGTCGTTCTCGTGCCCGACCGCACTCACCAGCGGGGTGCCGCACGCCGCCGCCGCGCGCACCAGCTGCTCGTCGCTGAAGACCAGCAGGTTCTGGAAGTCCCCGCCGCCGCGCGCCACGATGATGACCTCGACGGCCGGATCGGCGTCCAGCTCGCGGATGCCGGCCGCCACGTCGCCGGCGGCGCGCTCGCCCTGCACCGCCGCGTGACGGACGCGGAAGCGGACGTTCGGCCAGCGCAGCTGGGCGTTGCGGAGCACGTCCTTCTCGGCATCCGAATCCTTGCCGGTGACCAGCCCGATGCATCGCGGCAGGAACGGCAGCGGCCGTTTCCGCTCCGGCGCGAACAGGCCCTCGGCGGCGAGGCTGCGGCGCAGCCGCTCGAGCCGCTCGAGGAGGTCGCCCAGGCCGACGTGGCGCAGCTGGTAGACGAGCATGCTCAGCGAGCCCGCCTTCAGCCAGTAGTCCGGCTTGATCAGGGCGAGCACCCGGTCGCCCTGGGAGAACTCGCCGTCGATCCGGGCGAGGGTCGAGCCCCACGCGGTGATCGAGACGGTCACGTCGCGCTCGAGATCCTTGAGCTTGCCGTAGGCGGTGCCGCCGCGCAGATTCCACTGCGTCAGCTCGCCCTCGACCCACACCGTGCCGAGCCGGTCGATCCAGCCCTTGAGCTTCGTGGACAGCTCGCTCACGCCCCACGGGGCATCGGGCGTGGACGGCGGCCCGCCGGTGCGGGCAGCGGATGCGGTGCTCGCTGCCACGCCGACCGGATCCGTCACGCGGCCAGGCTAGGCCACGCGCCGGACACCGGCCGCCCGCGCCGGCCGCCCGCGCCGGCGGGTGCGTCGGTACCGTGTGCGGATGGGCGTGCTCGAATCGGTCAACATCGCGGTCGCGGCGCCGAACCCGCACAAGACCGCCGGGCGCACCGGGATCGACAAGCGAGCGCAGCCCGGCCTCGTCGCGGTGCGCGACCCGGGGCCGAAGGGCACGGGCCTGGGCAGCGGGCTGGTCGGGGACGTGATCGGCGACACCGAGAACCACGGCGGCACCGACCAGGCGGTGTACGCCGTCGCCCGTGAGGTCCTCGACGAGTGGGAGGGACGGCTGGAGCGTCTCCTCCCGGACGGGTCCTTCGGCGAGAACCTGACCACCCGCGGCATCGACGTCGACGGTGCACTGATCGGGGAGCGCTGGCGGGTCGGCGACGCCGTGGAGCTGGTCGTGACCAGTCCGCGGATCCCCTGCGTCACCTTCCGCCACCACATCGACCGCCCCGGCTGGCTGAAGACCTTCACCGCGGATGTGCGCCCCGGCGCGTACCTCGCGGTCGCGGCGCCCGGTGGGATCAGGGCCGGGGACGAGATCCGGGTGCTCCACCGACCCGGTCACGGCGTGACCGTGGCTCAGCTGTTCCGCGCCCTCACGACGGAGAAGCACCGGCTGCCCGGACTGGTCGAGCGGCTCGGCGGCGACGCGGTCGCCGAGCTGGTCCAGACCGTCGCCGCGGAGGCGGGGCGCGCCCAGCCCGCACCGCAGGGGCGCCCGTAGGATCCGAGGGTGTCCGGCATCACCAACGGCGCGCTCACTCTCGATGCGCCGCGCGCCCCGCGCGCCAGCGGGCGCCTCCGCGACCTCCCCGCGCCGGGCGCCAAGCGCATCCTGCTGGCCTCGCCGCGCGGCTACTGCGCCGGGGTCGACCGTGCCGTGATCGCCGTCGAGAAAGCGATCGAGCACTTCGGCGCACCGGTGTACGTGCGCAAGCAGATCGTGCACAACGTCCACGTCGTGAGCGAGCTCGAGCAGCGCGGAGCGGTGTTCGTCGACGAGGTCGACGAGGTGCCCGAGGGTGCACACCTGGTGTTCAGCGCGCACGGAGTCTCTCCGGCCGTGAAGCGGGCGGCAGCCGACCGGCGCCTCGAGGCGATCGACGCGACCTGTCCGCTCGTGACGAAGGTGCATCGGGAGGCGACCCGCTTCGCGAAGCAGGAGGCCACCATCCTGCTCATCGGGCATGCCGGTCACGAAGAGGTCGAGGGAACCATGGGCCACGCCCCCGAGCGCACGATCCTCGTGAACGGACCTGACGACGTCGACGCGATCGTGGTGCCGGAGGAGGGCGAGCTGGTCTGGATCTCGCAGACCACGCTCTCGGTCGACGAGACGATGGACACCGTCCGCCGCCTGCGCGAGCGGTTCCCGCGGCTGCAGGATCCGCCCTCGGACGACATCTGCTACGCCACCCAGAATCGCCAGGTGGCGATCAAGAAGGTCGCCCCGGAGGCCGACCTCGTCATCGTGGTCGGATCGGCCAACAGCTCCAACAGCGTCCGCCTGGTCGAGGTCGCCCTCGAGCACGGCGCGAGGGCCGCCTACCGCGTCGACTACGCGGAGGAGATCCGCCAGGAATGGCTCGACGGCGTCGCCTCCATCGGCGTCTCCAGCGGAGCGTCGGTGCCCGAGGTGCTGGTGCAGGAGGTGCTGGCCGACCTCGCGGATGCCGGGTACGGCGAGGTGCGGGAGGTGCGCACGGCGGAGGAGGATCTGATGTTCTCGCTGCCGAAGGAGTTGCGTCGCACCGCGGAGGGCGCCGCCGAGGTCCGCGCGCTCGGCGGCCGGATCCGCTCGTGAGCCAGTCCGCCGATCCCTCAGACCCACGACCGCGCCCGGACTTCGGGGAGTACGCCAGCCCGGAGGAGGTCGCCCGGATCACGGGTCGCCCCGTCGGCGCGGACCCGGTGCCGCCCCCCGCCGCGGCGGACCCCGCATCCGGGGCAAGCCCGATCACTCCGCCGGGCCGCGCCGCGCCCCTGTGGGATCGCGCCCTCACGGTGACGCTGTTCGTCGTCGGCGCATGGACGGTGGCGGGCTTCGTGTTCGACCCGCTCACCTTCTCGACCAGTCTGGAAGCGAGCGCCCGCAGCGCCGGCTTCACCGGCGATGTCGCCGATGCCACCATCGACCAGATCGGCCGCGTGGTCGGCATCACGCTGCTGGTCGTGTTCGTCGGAGCCCTGGTCGGTGCACTGCTGCTGCGCCCGCGCTTCCGCATCCTGTTCTGGATCCCGCTGAGCGCCGCGGTCCTCTCGGCGATCGTGCTCCTCGTCGGCCTCTCGATCGCGGTGGCGCACGTGCCGGGGCTGCTGGATCAGCTCACGCGCTGATACCGGCACCCGAGCGCGGCCCGGGATGCGATGATGCGGCAGCACCGCAGTTGGCGCGGTCGACGGAGGTGGGCATGCGGGTCGCCGTGCTCCCGCGGGAGGGGGCCGCCTCGGTCATCACCGGAGCCGTCTCGCGGATGGCGTGGGCTTTCGCGATCGTGCAGATGCTGCTCGTCGTGCCGGTGCTGGTCGAGACGCTCCTGCGGGCCGGCCGGCCGGAGGCGATCCCGCTGCCGCTCGCCCTCGCCCTCGCGCAGCTCCTCCTCCTCGCCGTGGCAGCCAGGATCGCGCGGCCGTGGGCGGTCCTCGGCTACCTCGCCCTGGGCGCTCCTCTGTGCGGCGGATTCCAGCTCGCCGTGATCGCGGCGTTGCCCGGGGCCGTGCCCGACGCACTGTTCCTCGTCAACCGGCCGGCGGTGGCGCTCATCGGGGTGGGGGTCACCGCCACCTCGACGCTCACGGGCATCGCCTGGGTCGTCCTCGGCTTCAGCGTCTCGGTGGTCACGACGGGCATCGTCAGCGTCCTCGCCGGCACCCCGTTCGCCACGGGCTACGCGCCGGCCGTGTTCCTCGGGTCCACCATCGCCGCCTATTCCGGACTCGCGCTCATCCAGCGTCGGTCGCGCGCGCGAGTGCCGGACTTCGATCAGCTCGAGGCCGAGACGCAGGCGCTCGTCGAGGAGGTGAGCCTCTCGCGGCGCACCTCCGCGGTCGTGCACGACACGGTGCTCAACGATCTCGCGATCGTGATGAACGGCCCGGACGTCCTGGACGAGCGCACGCGCGCGCGACTCCGGGCCGACCTCGCCACCCTCACCGGTGCCGAGTGGCTGACGGTGGCGCACGGCATCCGCCCCCCGGACGAGCAGGATGCCCGGGTGCGCAACGCGATCGCGGAGATCATCAGCGACTTCCAGTGGCGCGGCCTGACGGTGCGCATCTCGGGGGTGAGCAACGGCATCAACCACCTGGACCCGGCTCTCGTCGACGCGATGATCGACGGGATCCGCGCCGCGCTGGAGAACGTGCTGCGCCACTCCGGCGCCAGCGCGGCGGAGGTGGCCTTCGCCGCGGATGACCGCGCCGTGACCGTGATGGTGGTCGATCACGGTGACGGCTTCGATCTCGCCGCCGTCGAGGCGGAGCGGCTCGGGCTGCGGGAGTCGATCGTGCGCCGGGTGGTGGACGCGGGCGGATCGGTGCGGGTCTGGTCCAGCCCGGGCTCGGGCACCTCGGTAATCATGGCGGGTCCGATCCAGTCGATCATCCTGCGCGATGACGGCGGGCTCGAGCAGGGAGGACGCCGATGAGCAGAGGCCTGGTCCCGATCTCGCCGCGGCAGATCGACCCGCTCGGCTGGATCACCGGACCCCTGGTACCGCTGGCCTTCGCGGGGCTGACCACCCTTTACGCCCTCCGGTCGATCGTGATGGAGCAGGGGCGGGGCTCGCCGGTGCTCCAGGGAGCCGCCGTCGTCGGGTTCGTCACCGCCCTCGTGCTGCTCCACGCGGCCGGGCGCGGTCTGCGCGGGGCGGTGGGTCTGGGGGCCGCCCTCAGCGCGGCGGCGATCGGCACGCTGTCGCTTCTGGTGTCGGCGGTCGGCTACGCCGGGAGCGAGTTCGCCATACAGCTGTGGTGGGCGCCGATCTCGCTGGCCCTGGTGTTCGCGGCGCTCGCGCCGAACCTCCCTGCGGCCCGGGTGCTCGCCGTCGGCGGGGTCACCAGCGCCGCGTGCATCCCGGTGGCGACAGCGCTCCTCGCGCCCGGCATCCGCGTGTGGGGTCCCGTCTCGGTCGCGGTGATCGTGGGCACGCCGCTTCTGGGCGGCACGGTGCTCGCGGCGATCTTCTCCCGGTATGTGGTGCGCAGGATGCAGCGGCTGCTGGAGGCGCGGTCGCAGAACGTGATCGTTCCCCGGCCCGCGGTCGATGCCAGGGCGGAGACGCTCGAGCGGGCCCGTCTCGCGGCGCTGACCGCGCGTGCGGTGCCGTTCCTCGAGGAGCTCATCCGGCGCGGCGAGATCCGGACCGCGGATCGCGCCCTGGCCGGCCAGTTGGCGCGCCGCCTGCGCGACGACCTCGTGACCCAGGCGGCCGGCAGCTGGATCGACCGGCTCGACACCGCCTCCCGGCTGGTCGTGGTCGACCCCGACCGGCGGGCTGATGCGCTGCGGCCGCCGCAGCGGACGGCACTGCGGGCGCTCATCACGGCCCTGCTCACCTCGCCCTCGATCGACGCGGAGTCGTTGCTCGTCGAGTTGCGCGCCGGAGCGGACGGCGCCACGGCCGTCGGGATCACCGTCGACGCCGAGCTACCCGAGGGCCGCAGGATGATGTTCCTGGCGCCCTCGATGCTGACTCTCGAGATGACGGCCGATGACCTGACGTGGGTGAACGACGAGTTCCTCCGAGTGAGATTCCGGTTCCCCCCCGAATCGAAGCCGGTGCCCGGCACGGAACCGAGGCGTCGGCCGCGCCGGACGAGGGAGTGACCCGCCTCAGGCGCTGATCGAGTGTCCGTGCGAGCCGAGCTGGCGGGTCGCCTCGACGACGCGCGCGGCCATGTCGGTCTCGGCGTTCTTGCCCCAGGCGCGCGGGTCGTAGACCTTCTTATTGCCGACCTCGCCGTCGACCTTGAGCACGCCGTCGTAGTGGGAGAGCATCCACCCGGCGACCGAGCGGGTGAAGGCGTACTGCGTGTCGGTGTCGATGTTCATCTTCACGACGCCGTTTCCTACGGCCTCGCGGATCTCGTCGTCCGTCGAGCCCGACCCGCCGTGGAAGACCAGATCCAGCGGCTTCGGATCCGTGCCGAAGCGCTCCGCGATGCCCGCCTGGATCTCGCCGAGCAGCTCCGGTCGCAGCTTCACGTTGCCCGGCTTGTACACGCCGTGCACGTTGCCGAAGGTGAGCGCGGCGATGTAGCGCCCCTGGTCGCCCAGCCCGAGCGCCTCCACCGCCTTGGTGACGTCGCCGACCGTCGTGTACAGCGCGTCGTTGGTTCCCTCGTGCGCCACGCCGTCCTCTTCGCCGCCGACCACGCCGATCTCCACTTCGAGGATCGCGTGGATCGCGTGCAACCGGGGAAGCAGCTCCTTCGCGATGTCGAGGTTCTCCTCCAGCGGCACCGCCGAGCCGTCCCACATGTGCGACTGGAAGATCGGGTTCCGCCCCGCCTTGACCTCCGCTTCGGAGGCCTCGAGCAGCGGGATGACGAAGCCGGGGAGTGCGTCCTTCGGACAGTGGTCGGTGTGCAACGCCACGGTGACGGGGTAGTTCTTGGCGACCTCGGTGGCGAAGCGCGCGAAGGCGAGCGCTCCGGATGCGCGGGCCTTCACGCTCTGCCCGGCGAAGTAGTCGGCACCGCCGGTGGTGACCTGGATGATGCCGTCCGAGCCCGCCTCGGTGAGTCCCTGCAGCACCGCGTTGATCGTCGATGAGCTGGAGACGTTCACGGCGGGGAAGGCGTAGGCGCCGGCCTTGGCCCTGTCGAGCATCTCGGCGTACTGGTCGGGGGTGGCGACGGGCATGGGGGTCTCCTTCGCGGGCCGGTTCGGCTCGACTCTATCGGGCGGCCCAGCGGCGCCGCGCGCTCCACGATCGCGCCCCGGATAGGCTCCGAGGGTGGCGACGACGGAGACCGGAACCCTCTTCCTGCACCCGACACGGAACCTCGCGCTGGAGCTCGTGCGCGCCACCGAGGCGGCGGCGATCCGCGCGGTGCCCTTCATCGGGCGCGGCGACAAGCTCGGCGCCGACGGTGCCGCGGTGGATGCGATGCGCAAGTTCCTCGGGACGGTGAACTTCGCCGGGGTGGTGGTGATCGGCGAGGGCGAGAAGGACAAGGCGCCGATGCTGTTCAACGGGGAGCAGGTCGGCACCGGGCGCGGACCCGCCTGCGATATCGCGGTGGATCCGATCGACGGCACCTCGCTCACCGCGGCGGGGCGCCGGAACGCGATCTCGATGATCGCCGCGTCCGACCGCGGCTCGATGCTCGATGCGCACACCGTGTTCTACATGGACAAGATCGTCACCGGTCCCGAGGGCATCGGCGTCGTCGACATCCGCCAGTCGGTGGCGGAGAACATCCGAGCGCTCGCCGCCGCGAAGCGCAAGCCGGTGGGGGAGATGTCGATCGGCGTGCTGGATCGGCCCCGGCACGAGGATCTTATCCGCGCGATCCGCGAGGCGGGCGCGGGAACCCGCCTCCTGCTGGATGGCGACGTCGCCGGCGGCATCGATGCGGCCAGCTACGAGGGACGGCTGGACATGTGCATCGGCCGGGGCGGCAGCCCGGAGGGCGTCGCGACCGCGTGCGCGATCAAGGCGCTCGGCGGTCTCATCCAGACCCGACTGGCCCCGCAGACCGACGAGGAGCGGGCGAACGGCGAGGCGGACGGGCTGAAGTTCGACCACGTGTACGAGGCCGACGAACTGGTGCGCGGCGACAACACCTTCTTCGTCGCGACCGGCGTCACCGACGGAAACCTCGTCGGCGGGGTCCGTCGGAAGGGTCCCGTCATCCGCACCGAGTCGATCGTGCTCCGCGCGCGCTCCGGGACGATCCGGCGGATCACCGCCGATCACCTCGCCGAGAAGTGGCTCTGATCCGGCGTCACGCCAGCAGCCGTAGGCATGAGCCCTCGCTCGTTCCAGAGGGAGCGCTCGCGCTGGTCTGAGTCTCGGTCGCGGGGGACGCAGCGGATGCGCGGCCCTGCCCGGCTGGTTCGCCTCGACGACCGCAACGCGGCCCCGCGTGCTCCGGCCGTTCCCGGCACGCATTGGACGGGGCAGCACTCCGGAGTCAGCTCACGACCGCGTCCTACGCCGTCGCCTCCAACTTCGCCTCCGCCGGGAGCCGCAGGTCGAGCTGCGGCCGCTCGGTACCCGCGAGGGCGGTGCGCTGCTCCTCGAGCACGGCGGTGAGGTCGGATGCCGACACCTGACGGGTGTCCTCCTCGATCTCCCGCAGCTGCGGGAGGACTTTCGACTCGTCGAGCTGAGCGATGCGCCGGGCGGACGGGAGAACCTGGCGCTCCAGAGACCCGACGAACGTGTTGTAGTCCTTCACGCTGCGCTCGAGGGAGCGGCCGAGTTTGTCGACGTGTTCGGCGAGCTTGGTGATCCTCCCGTACAGTTCGCGGCTGACCTCGAACAGCACCTTGGCCTCCTGCGTCACCACCTCGTGCCGCCACGACACCGCCACCGCCTTGAGCACGGAGAAGAGCGTGACGGGGGAGGCCAGCGCGACGTGCTTGGAGAAGGCGAACTCCATCACCGACGGGTCGGCTTCCAGGGCGGAGGAGAGCAGCGACTCGCTCGGGATGAAGGCGACCACCATCTCGGGGCTCGAGTCGAGGCCGTCCCAGTAGCTGCGCGACCCGAGCGCGACGATGTGGTCGCGGACCGCCTTGACGTGCGCCTTGAGCAGGGCGTCCCGGCGCGCGAGGGCGGTGGGCTCCGCCGTGGCGGGGATCGCGGTGGCCTCGAGGTACGCGGTGAAGGGAACCTTCGCGTCGACCGCGATGCTCTTCGAGCCGGGCAGGTGCACCACCATGTCGGGTCGGGCCGAGCGCGACTCGATGCGCACGCTCGTCTGCACCTCGAAGTTGACGTGCTCCATCATGCCTGCCGCTTCGACGACCGCGCGGAGCTGCGTCTCCCCCCACACGCCGCGGGTGGAGTTGTTGCGCAGCGCGGAGGCGAGCGATTCTGCGGTGGCGCGGAGGCGCTCCTCCGACTCGGTCGCGGAACGCAGCTGCTGCGTGAGCTCGCCGTGCTCGCGGCTGCGCTGAGTCTCGAGCTCGGTGACCTTCGACTGCATGGCCCGCAGCGACTCCTGAACCGGCGTGAGCAGCGCCACCACGCGGTTCTCCTCCTTGTCCTGCTCCTGCCGATCCCGCCGTTCGGCGTCGACTCGCTCGGCGAAGGCGCGCTGCTGCTCGGCAGCGGTGGCGAGCTGGTCCCGGAGTCCGGACTCGGTGGCCTCGAGCCGCGCGATGTCGCGCTCCAGCTCCGCACGGATCCGCGCCGTGTCTTCGCGAAGAGCCGTCACCGCGCGCTCATGCTCCAACCCCAGCGCCGCAGGATCGAACGCCGGCGTCGAGACCTTCGGCCTGCGGAGCAGCCACGCCCCCACAGCACCGAGCACGGAGCCGAGAAGCAGCCCGAAGAGGAGGGAGAGGAGGTCCATGCCGACAGTGTGCCGACGACTGCTGACACTGCACACCCGCCGCGCCACGGCGTCCGCGATCCCTCCGCTCTACCCGCACGACGCCCCGCCTCCCGCCCGCGCTATCGGTCGCTTCCGGCGGTTGAACGGGCTGCTCGATCACCGGAAGCGACCGAGGAGCGGATAGGAGCCGCGGACCGCATCCGGCGCGGCTCCGCCGACAGCGGTGCGGCTCAGCGGCCGGAGGCGTAGCCGCGGCCGCCGCGGGAATTCGCGGCCGCGAAGTACCCGCCTCCCGGATGCCGTCCCACCGCCGACAGCCGCCCGAGCGACCACGGCGGGGCCACCGTCACCCGATGGCCGCGCTCGCGCAGCTCGGCGATGACCGCCTCGCCGACCCGCGACTCGACCACGAGCGCGCCACCGTCGAAACCCCGGGGATCGAACGAGTCCACGTGCGAGTCGGTCTGGAAGGCGGGCGCATCGATCGCCGCCTGCGGGGCGTACCCGCCCACGAGCCGTCGCAGCAGGTAGAGCAGCTGCCACTGGTCCTGGGAGTCGCCGCCGGGCGTGCCGAGCACCTCCACCACCTCACCGTCTCGCATCAGCATCGTCGGACTGAGGGTGCTGCGGGGGCGCCCACCGGGCGTGAGAGCCGACGGGGATGCCGGATCGAGCCAGGTCATCTGCAGGCGCGTCCCGAGGCAGAAGCCGAGCTCCGGGATCGTCGGCGAGGACTGCAGCCAGCCGCCGGAGGGGGTCGCCGAGACCGAGGTGCCCCACCGGTCGAGGACGTCGAGGTGACAGGTGTCGCCGCGCGGGAGGTCGGTCGCCGGGGCGATCGAGGGACCGGCATCCGCCAGCTCCGCCACCCGCTCCGCCGCGACCGGCTCCCCGGCACCCGCCGCCGGACGGCGTAGAGGGGGCCGCCACGGCTCGCGATCGCCGGGACGGCCGGGCCGGAACTCCCGGGACGCGGTCTCGCCGATCAGCGCGGCGCGTTCCGCGGCGTAGGAGGAGGCGAGCAGCTCGGCCAACGGCACCTCCGCGACGTCCGGGTCGCCGTACCAGGCGTCGCGGTCGGCCAGCGCGAGCTTCAGCGCCTCGGCGATGCTGTGGATGCCGAGAGCGGTCGAAGGGTCGAGGCGCTCGTCGTCGAGGGTGTCGAGCATCGCGAGCGCCTGCAACAGGGCGGGCCCCTGGGTCCACGACCCGGCCTTGACGACGGAGCTCCCGCGGAAGGCGAGCGAGACGGGTTCCTCGAAGCGTGGCCGGAACGCGGCGACGTCCGCCGCGGTGAGCACTCCGGCGAGCTCCCGCCCGTCGGCGTGCGCGCGGGGTGTCGAGGCGAATGCGCCCATCGCCTCGGCCACGAAGCCGTCGCTCCACGCGGAGGCCGCGGCGCGGATGCGGTCCTCCCGCGAGCCGGCCGCGTCCCCCGCCGCGACCAGCCGTTCGAGCACCCCGGCCCACACCCGGGCGGTTGCCAGGCCGCCCTCGGGCGTCTCGCCGCTCAGCCAGCGCTCGGCGGAGCTCGGCCAGTGCCGCTCGAAGAAGGGCCGCATCCGCTCGATCGCCCGCGCAGTGCCCGGCGTCAGCGGATGCCCGTCGCGGGCGTAGTCGATCGCCGGGCGGAGCACGTCGGCGAGCTCCCAGGTGCCGTGCTCGAGCAGCAGGGCGAACCAGGCCGCCACTGCGCCGGGCACGGCGGCGCCGAGCACTCCGATGCCGGGCACCACATCGAACCCGAGCCCGCGGTAGTGCTCGATGGTGGCCGCGGCGGGCGCCGCGCCCTGACCGCACAGCACGCGCGGGGCTGCGCCGCCCAGCGACAGCAGCGCGGTGAGGTCGCCGCCGGGACCGTTCAACTCCGGCTCCACGAGGTGCAGGACGAATGCGGCCGCGACCGCCGCGTCGACCGCGTTGCCGCCGCGTTCGAGAACCCCCTGCGCGGTGCCGGTGGCCAGCCAGTGCGTCGAGGCGGCCATGCCGACGGTGCCGCGCAGCTCCGGCCGAATGGTGTCGGAGTCGGGCGCGGTGAAGGTCACCTCCTCACGCTACGCCCGGCCGCGAGGCCGACCGCGACACGGGCGGGACGATGCCGGCACGCCCGTGCGAGCGTGGTCGCGCCGATGCAGACGCGCAGGAAGAACCGCTGCGCGGGACGGGTGCGCAGCACCGCGTGCACCACCCACGGCGCCCGCTCGAACACTCGCAGCACCCGCATCCCCACCTCGCGCTCGGGGTCGAAGACCTCCGCGACGCGCTGCTCGTACCCGGCGAGCGCCGTCTCGGTGCGCGCGGGATCGAGCGCCTCCGCCGCCGCCGCGCCGGCCCAGCATCCGGAGCGCAGGGCCGCGGAGATGCCCTCCCGCGTCCACGGCTCCAGGAGCCCGGCGGCGTCCCCCGCCACCAGCACCGCCCCCCGGCGGACGGGCGAGCCCGCGGCGCGGACGCGCGTGAGGTGCCCGGAGCTGCGGAGCACCGGGGCCTGGGCGAGGCCCAGGGACTCGGTCCACCGTGCGAGGTAGGCGCGCGTCGCATCCGGATTACCTCGCCGGGCGATGACGCCGACCGCGGCGATCTCGCCCTTCGGGAACAGCCAGGCGTAGCTGCCGGGCTGCCGGCCCCAGTCCAGGAGCACCTGCCCGGCCCGCGCTCCGGGCCCGACCGCGATCTCGTCCTCCAGTCCGAGGTCCGTCTCCTCCACCCGCACGCCGACGTGCGCCGCGCACCGGCCGCTGGCCCCGTCGGCGCCCACGACCACCCGCGCGCGCAACGGCTCGGCATCGGTGCGCACGCGGATGCCGCCGTCTCGTTCCTCCAGGCCCCGGACGGCCGTGCCGTCCCGGAACTCGGCCCCGGCGGCCACCGCGGCGTCGACGAGGGCCTGGTCGAAGCGTTCGCGATCCACCATCCCGAGGAAGGGGCGACCGGCCCGCACGCGGATGCGCCACCGACCGCGGAGGCTGAAGACGACGGATCGGATGTCCCGTGTCACCTCCGCCCGCACGGCCGGCGGCAGCCACTGCAGCGAGGTGCCGATGATCCCCCCGCCGCAGGTCTTGTAGCGCGGGAAGCGGGCCCGGTCGAGCAGCAGCACGCGGGCGCCGCGTTCGGCGGCGACGCGTGCGGCGCTCGACCCGGCGGGCCCCGCGCCGACCACGATCACGTCCCAGAGTCCGTCGGCTGCGTCGGCCATGCGCCGACGGTACCGCCCGGCGGATCGCCGGGGTCAGACGCTGAGCGGGGGCGGAGCCCACCCGCCGGCGGCGAGCACCGCCGCCTGCTGCGCGGCCGCGTGCGGGGCCGCGGCCGGCGCGGGAACGGAGGCGGGGGCCACCGTCGCGCTGATCCGGACCCCCGCGACGGCGGCGAGCTGCTGCACATCGCCCGCGCCCCACCGGTCGGCGGCGTGGATCACGATCGCGGCGCACGCCTCGGCATCCGCGATGGCGTCATGGTGGGGGAAGTCCTCGAATCCGACCGCCGAGGCGACCGAGGGCAGCCGGTAGCTGTCGAGGCGATAGGTCTTGCGGGCCACCTGCAGGCTGCAGAGGTAGCCGAAAGAGGGCATGTCGACGAACGTCGCGGCGCACGCCCCTCTGATCACGCCCATGTCGAATCCGGCGTTGTGGGCGACGAGCACATCGTCCTCGGCGAAGGCGCACAGGTCGGGCAGCTGCTCGGTCCAGAGCGCGGCGTCCGCGACATCGGAGGCCATGATCCCGTGGATGCGCACATTCCACTCGACGAAGGCGTCGTGCCCCGCGGGCGGGCGGATGAGCCAGCCGCGTCGATCGACCATCTTGCCGTCGCGCACCTTCACCAGGCCCACGGAGCAGGCGCTCGCGCTCGAGGAGTTCGCCGTCTCGAAGTCGATCGCGGTGAAATCCACTGGCACGGCCCGATGCTCACACGCCCCTCCGACGCTCCCCGGGCGGGCGCGCCGGGGAGGCGCCGATCGGACCTCGAGCGCCCGCTCGTCCGCTCTACGATCGACCTGCATCCCCTGAACGATGGCGACCGAGCACGGAGGGCCCCGATGACCGACACCTTGACTCTGAGCACAGTGAACCACTGGATCGGCGGCGCGAGCGTCGCGTCCACCTCCGGGCGCACCGCACCCGTCTACGACCCGGCGCTGGGCGTGCAGACCAAGAATGTGGTGCTCGCCAGCGCCGAGGAGGTCGGCCACGCGGTCGCCGCGGCATCCGCCGCATTCCCCGGCTGGCGCGATACCTCGATCGCGAAGCGCCAGCAGACGATCTTCGCCTTCCGGGAGCTGCTGAATGCCCGGAAGGAAGAGCTCGCGGAGATCCTCACCGCCGAGCACGGCAAGGTGCTCTCGGATGCGCTGGGCGAGATCGCGCGGGGGCTGGAGGTGGTCGACCTGGCGTGCGGGTTCCCGCAGCTGATCAAGGGCGAGCACTCCGAGAACGTCTCCACCGGCGTCGACGTCTACTCGCTGAAGCAGCCGCTCGGGGTGGTCGGCATCATCAGCCCCTTCAACTTCCCGGCGATGGTGCCGATGTGGTTCTTCCCCATCGCGATCGCCGCGGGCAACACGGTCGTGCTGAAGCCGTCCGAGAAGGACCCGTCGGCATCCCTCTGGCTTGCGCAGCTGTGGAAGGAGGCCGGGCTGCCCGACGGCGTGTTCAACGTCGTGCAGGGCGACAAGGTCGCCGTCGACGCGCTGCTGG
The DNA here is from genome assembly GCA_016212425.1 of Micrococcales bacterium. Lineage (GTDB taxonomy): Bacteria > Actinomycetota > Actinomycetes > Actinomycetales > Microbacteriaceae > Schumannella. The sequence goes on from JACRGJ010000086.1 coordinate 58,180, forward strand.
AGCATCCGGAGGTCCGCTCGCTCTCCTTCGTCGGGTCCACCCCCATCGCGCAGTACATCTACGAGCAGTCCGCGCGGCATGGCAAGCGGGTGCAGGCGCTCGGCGGGGCGAAGAACCACATGCTCGTGCTCCCGGATGCCGACCTCGACCTGGTCGCCGACTCGGCCGTCAACGCGGGGTTCGGCTCGGCAGGCGAGCGCTGCATGGCGGTGTCGGTGGTGCTCGCGGTCGAGCCGGTCGCCGACGAGCTGATCGTGAAGGTGCGAGAGCGGATGCGCGGCCTGCGCATCGGCGACGGACGCCGCGGCACCGACATGGGTCCGCTCGTGACCGAGCAGCACCGCGACAAGGTCGCCTCCTACATCGACCTCGCGTCCGAGGACGGCGCGGAGGTGGTGGTCGACGGCCGCGGCATCGAGGTCGACGGGGAGGCGGACGGCTTCTGGCTGGGACCGACCCTCATCGACAAGGTGCCCACGACCTCCCGCGTCTACACGGAGGAGATCTTCGGACCGGTGCTCTCCGTGGTGCGCGTCGGCTCCTACGACGAGGGCGTGGAGCTGATCAACTCCGGGGCGTTCGGCAATGGCACGGCCATCTTCACCAACGACGGCGGCGCCGCGCGCCGCTTCCAGAACGAGGTGCAGGTCGGGATGATCGGCGTCAACGTGCCGATCCCGGTCCCGGTGGCGTACTACTCCTTCGGCGGCTGGAAGCAGTCGCTGTTCGGTGCCTCGAAGGCCTACGGCCCCGCCGGCTTCGACTTCTTCACCCAGGAGAAGGCGATCACCGAGCGCTGGCTCGACCCCTCCCACGGCGGCATCAACCTCGGCTTCCCGCAGAACTGACCCACCGGGCGCCCCGGCCCGGCGCTGAGCGACCTCGGGGCTGGGCGACGCAGCTGCCCTGACTCTCCCGAGGGGTCGCAACACGCCCTTCCCACGAGTCCTGTCCGGCGTGTTTCGGGCGGTTCGGGCCCCCTCGCGACCCCGGAGGCCGCCATCGTGCGAGAGGGGTCGCGCCCTCGTCACGCAACCCCCGCACCCCGCCCGCCCTGACGAACCCGCGTCCCCTCGGACCGCGCTCGGCAGCGGACGACCGTGACCGCGTCGGGCCAGCGGATGCCGCATCCGGGCCGCCGGTAGGGTGGAGGCCCGTGGCGCTCACCATCGGCATCGTCGGTCTCCCCAACGTCGGCAAGTCGACCCTCTTCAACGCGCTCACCCGCAACGCGGTGCTCGCCGCGAACTACCCGTTCGCGACAATCGAGCCGAACGTCGGCGTGGTCAACCTCCCCGACCCTCGCCTGCAGGTGCTGTCGGACCTCTTCGGAAGCGACCGGATCGTGCCCGCGACGGTCTCGTTCGTCGATATCGCCGGGATCGTCCGCGGGGCAAGCGAGGGGGAGGGCCTCGGCAACCAGTTCCTCGCGAATATCCGCGAGGCGGATGCGATCGCGCAGGTCGTGCGTGCCTTCGGCGACCCGGATGTGGTCCACGTCGCCGGTGAGGTCGACCCGCGGGGCGACCTGGACACGATCACCACCGAGCTCGCCCTCGCCGACCTGCAGACCCTCGAGCGCGCCATCCCGCGCTACGACAAGGAGGTCACGGGCAAGCGTCTCGACCGGGCGGTGCTCGACGCGGCGCTCGCCGCGCGGGCAGCGCTCGAGGAGGGCACCCCGCTGTCCCGCACCTCGATCGACCTGGCGCCGATCCGCGAACTCGGACTGCTCACCGCGAAGCCGACCATCTACGTGTTCAACGTCGACGAGGGCATCCTGGGCGACGACACCCGCCTCGCGGAGCTGCGGGCTCTCGTCGCCCCCGCCCAGGCGGTGTTCCTCGACGCCAAGATCGAGTCGGAGCTGATCGACCTCGACCCGGCGGATGCGCGTGAGCTGCTCGAGTCGACCGGCCAGACCGAGTCGGGCCTCGACCAGCTCGCCCGCATCGGCTTCGACACCCTGGGCCTTGCGACCTACCTGACGGCGGGCCCGAAGGAGTCCCGAGCCTGGACGATCCCCCGCGGGGCGAAGGCGCCGCAGGCCGCGGGCGTGATCCACACCGACTTCGAGAAGGGCTTCATCAAGGCGGAGGTCATCGGCTACGACGACCTCGTCGCGCTCGGCTCGGTCGCCGAGGCCCGCGCGAACGGGAAGGCCCGCATCGAGGGCCGCGACTACGTCATGCAGGACGGCGACGTCGTGGAGTTCCGCTTCAACACCTGACCCGCAAATTGGGAATCGACTGGTACCGTTTTCCCATGGAAGCCACGATCGACTCCGTCGGTCGCATCGTGCTGCCCAAGCAGCTCCGCGATGCTCTCGGACTCACACCGGGGACGCGCGTCGACATCTCCGCCTACGGCAGCGGTGTGCAGATCACGCCGGGCGGTCGCACGGCGCGCCTGCACCGGGAAGAGGACGGGTGGCTCGTCGTGCAGGGCGAGGGCGACCTCACCGACGAGGCGATGTTCGCCACCATCGACGCTGGACGCCGGTGACGTCCGCGGGCGCGACCGCGGTCGACACGAGCGTGGCCATCCCGCTGCTGGTCGCGGGGCATCCCGCTCACTCGGCGACTCGCACCTGGGCGCGGGGACGACGCCTGAAGCTCTGCGGCCACGCCCTGGCGGAGACCTACTCGGTGCTCTCCCGCCTGCCCTCCCCGTTCGGGGTGTCCGGCCCTCAAGCGGTCGAGTTGCTCGGCAACTTCGCCGAGCCCTTCGTGCTCTCGGAGCAGGCGGCCCGCGCGGCGCCGCAGCAGTTCGCCCTGCTCGGGATCACCGGCGGTGCGGTGTACGACGGGCTCGTCGCGCTGGCCGCGCGCGAGCAGGCCGCGGTCCTCGCCACCCGGGACGCCCGCGCGCGCTCCACCTACGAGGCCGTCGGCGTCGAGGTCGACCTGATCCCCTCGAACGGGATCAGCGGATGATCGACCCGCATCCGCTGCACCCCGAGACGCTCGCCGTCGCCGCGGGCCGACCCGCCGCCGAACCCGACCAGCCCCTCAACACCCCGGTGGTCTTCGCGTCCACCTACACCGCCGGCGGCGACCTCGAGTACGGCCGCTACGGCAACCCCACCTGGACCGCCTTCGAGGACGCCCTCGGCGCTCTCGAGGGCGGCCATGCGCTCACCTTCGCTTCCGGGCTCGCCGCGGTCGCCGCGGTCCTCGATCTGCTCCCCGAGGGTGCGCACGTCGTGGCGCCGCGGCACTCCTATCTCGGCACGCTCACCCAGCTGGCCGAGGCAGAGCGGCGCGGGCGGCTGCGGGCGACCCTCATTGACATCGCCGACACGGATGCCGTGGTCGCCGCGACCGGCGACGCCGACCTGCTCTGGATCGAGAGCCCCACCAACCCCGCCCTCGAGGTCGCCGATCTTCCCGCGCTCATCGCGGCGGGAAGCGCCGCCCGCGCCCTCGTCGTGGTCGACAACACCTTCGCGACCCCGATGCTGCAGCATCCGCTCGCCGACGGCGCGGATGTGGTGCTCCACTCGGCCACCAAGTTCCTCTCCGGGCACAGCGACGCGGTGCTCGGCGCCACCGTGACCCGCGACGCCGACCTCCACGCGCGTCTCCTGGCCGCGCGCTCGCTGCATGGCGCGACCCCCGGACCGATGGAGGTGTACCTAGCCCTTCGTGGGCTGCGTACGCTGCCGCTGCGGGTCGAGCGAGCGCAGGAGAACGCCAGGGAGCTGATCCGGCGCGCGGGCGGCCATCCCGCGCTCGCCGAGCTGCGGTACCCGGGGTTCGGCGCGATCGTCGCCCCCGTCTTCCCCGACGCGGAGGCCGCGGACGCCTTCGTGGCGGCGGTGCGGCTGTGCCGCCACGCGACAAGCCTCGGGGGAGTGGAGACCACACTCGAGCGCCGACGCCGGTGGCCAGGCGAGGCCGCGTCGATCCCGCCCGGACTCGTGCGCATCTCGGTGGGCATCGAGCACATCGACGACCTCTGGGCCGACCTCGCGCAGGCGCTCGACGCGGCGCGCTGACGTCGGCGCGGCGGCGCCGGCTGCTCTGCCGCTCCGAGTCGCGGCGCGGCGTCTGGCGCGGTGCAGCCCCGCGGCGCCGGCGGTGGTGTCGCGGCGCCGGCGGTGGTGCCGGCGTCCGACGGTGGCGCCGGCGACCCGATCTCGGCATCGGTTGTGACGCAGGGGGCCGGTGAGCCTCATGCGTCACATCCGCCTCGTCCGATGCCGAGATCCGACCGCTCCGTCTGCCCGCACCTCGTGGCACGCGCACCCTCGCCCGCGCCCCGCACCGCACCCCACACACGCGCCCCGCACGGAACCGCGCCGCCCGCTCCGCACCTCGCCTTCTCGTGCTGCCCCGCTCCGCCGTCCCGGAGCCGCACTTCGCACCGCGCCGGCGGCGACCCGATCTCGGCGTCGGTTGTGACGCACGGGGCCGGTGAGCCTCATGCGTCACATGCGCCCCGTCCGATGCCGGGATCGGGACCACCCCACCGCGCCGCACCGCGCATCGCGCACCCTCCCGCACCCCGCACCCCGCCGCACCGCGCCCCCCGCCCAACCCGCACACCGCACCCCCGCACCGCGCGTACCGTGGACGGATGACCGACCCGCGCCCCGCCGAGGGCCTCTCCGCCCGCCCGCCCGCCCGGCGGCCGAGGCGCGGGGCGCGGCCGGGTGCGGGGCGGGTGGCGCGAGAGCAGCCGCTGCGAGTGACGGATGACCCCTGACGCGTCCCGGGTGACGGGCGACCCGCTCGCGAGAGCGCAGGAGGCCGTGCAGGATGCCCTCACCCGGCTGCGCGACGCCGGTGCTCCCGACGAGGTGGTCGCCGAGCGGATCGCGCCGCGCCGCATCCTGGGCGTGCGGCGGCCGGACCGACTCCGAGAGGTGACCCGCGGATGGCGGCTCGGCGTCGTCCTCGTCACCGCGGATGGCGGTCTCCGCGCGACCGGCGTCACGTTCCGTTCCGGTGAGCCCGCACACTCCGCGATGCGTTCCCGGATCGCCGAGGAGCGGCTCGAGCTGCAGCGCGCGGCGCGGCGCGGACGGATCCCGGATGGGCAGACCGTGAACGTCGGCGCGCCACCGATCGCCCTCGAACCGGATGCGGTGACCGCGACGAGCGCACCCCTGCTGCTTCGCGACGAGGTGCTCCTCGTCCGCTGGGCGCGCGGGGCCGACCCCGCGCCTTTCGACCGCTACCTCGAGGAGCAGGTCGCCCTGCACCTGCGCCCGCCGGAGGGTGCCGGCGAGACGCCGCGCCGTTAGCCTCGGGGTGTGGCCGAGCTCCCGATGTTTCCCCTGGGTTCGGTGCTCCTGCCGCACATGCCGCTCCCGCTGCGGGTGTTCGAGCCGCGCTACCTCCAGCTGCTCGCCGACATACTGCCCTCCGAGCCCGCCGAGTTCGGCGTCGCCCTGATCGAGCGCGGTTTCGAGGTGGGCGGCGGAGACGCCCGGTTCCCGATCGGGACCATCGCGCAGGTGGCCGAGGTGGGCTCGGACGAGGGCTCGGTGGTCCTGCTCGCGCGCGGCGCTCGCCGCATCCGGATCGTGCGCTGGCTGGACGAGGACCCCTATCCGCGCGCCGAGACCGACGACGTGACCGAACTCGAGTGGGACGAGAGTCTGGGCGACCGCCTGGCCGAGGTCGATGCCGAGGTGCGCCGCGCGTTGGCCCTCGCGAGCGAGTACCTCGAGCTGCCCTGGTCGGCCGACATCGAGCTCAACGCCGATCCCGTCCAGCACGCATGGCAGCTCGCGGGAATCGCGCCGCTGGGGCCGCTCGATCAGCTCTCCCTGCTCGCCTCCCAGTCGGTCGCGGAGCTCCTGGAATCCACCTCGCGCTGCACGGCAGAGGCGCTCGAGACGCTCCGCTACCGTGTCGAGGGCGCCGACGGCGACCTGCCCGGCGCCTGAGCCCCCGCAGGCGCCGCCCAGACGCGCTTCCTACGATGGCGCGGGTGACCAGCATCCTCGCCCTCGTGCGCACTCCCGTGCGCCGCAGCGCGCTGTTCATGAGCGTCCTCGCGTGTCTCGCTCTCGTCGCCGGGATCGCCAACTCCGCGGCCTCCGTCGGCTTCCCGGTCGGCGCCCGATGGGAACGCGTCGTCAATGCGCTGGTCACCATCGATCTGCTCGTCATCGTCGTCGTCCTCACCGTCGCCGCGGTGATCACGAGCCGGGCCGCGGCATCGGAGACGGAGTCGGTGCGCACGGTCATCGACCAGCGCGGTGCCGACATCGTCCGCCCGCGCGTCGGAGCGCTCGCGCTGGCGGGAACGGTGCTGCTTGCCGCCGACTGGGTGCTCTGGCTCGTCTTCGGGCTGCCGGTGCTCATCGGCGCGGCACTGACGAACGGCGCCGCATACCTCGCGGTCACGGCCGCCACCGCGGTCAGCGGCCCGCTCTGGGTGCTCGGCACGGTGCTGGCGGTGATCGGATTTCACCGCGGCGGCAGCGTTCAGAACAGGCGGACCGCGCTTCTGGGCGCCGTCCTCACGGTGGCCGAGATGGGCCTCGTTGTGCTGCTGGCGATGCTCTTCGCCGGCGGCGTCATCCGCTGACTCGGCCCGACGGAGGCCCTCGCTGGCGATCCGGGGCGGTCGCCGTGCGTGCGAGGGAAGAAACGTTTTGCCGTTCCGGCATTCGGGACGCATAATGGGGCCGACATCCGCACGGACCGCTGGGAGCCATGTCGAAGCGCATCGGAATCGTGGACGTCGCGGCAGCCGCAGGGGTCTCCGCGACGACGGTGTCGCACGCGCTGAGCGGGCAGGGGAAGATGTCTGCGGAGACTCGCGAGCGCGTCTCCCGCATCGCCGCGGAACTCGGCTACGCGCCGAATCGCATCGCCAGCGCCCTGCGACGTCAGCGTTCGAGCATCATCGGTTTCGTCAGCGACCAGATCGCGATCAGCCCGTTCGCCGGCCAGATCGTGCTCGGCGCCCAGGATGCCGCGGCCGAGCGCGGCGCCCTGCTCATGGTGGTCACCTCGAACAGCGACCCACGGGTCGAGGCGCAGCAGCTCGACGCCCTCGTCGCGCAGCAGGTCGATGCGATGGTCTACGCGCGGATGTCGCACCGACGGGTGGCCGCGCCTCCGCAGCTCCTGCGCCAGCCGGCGGTGCTGATCGACGCCTACGACCCGGACTCGAACCTCGATTCGATCGTCCCGGATGAGCGGCAGATCGGCCGGCTGGCCACGGATCGCCTGCTCGCGGCGGGTCACCGCGTCATCGTGCACGTCACCGTGGACGAGCACGAGCCGGCCGCGCGCGGACGCATCGACGGCTACCTCGACGCTTGCGCCGAGGCCGGCATCCGGGCCCGCGTGATCCGGATGCCGGGACTCGGTGACGCGCGCGCCGGACGCGAGGCGCTCGCGCGGGCGCTCGCGGAGCATCCGGAGACCACCGCGGCCTTCGCCTTCAACGACCCCATGGCGATGGGCGTGTACCAGGCCGCGGCGACCCGCGGCCTGCGGATCCCGGAGGATCTCTCGATCGTCTCGGTCGACAATCTGGAGATCATCGCGTCTCAGCTGCGTCCGGCCCTGACGACGGTGCGGCTGCCGCAGTACGAGATGGGGCGCTTCGCGATCGCCCGGCTGTTCGAGCTGCTCGAGACGGGGGAGCGGACGGGCGATCGTCGCGTGCGCCTCGCCTGCGAGCTGGTGGAGCGAGAGTCCGTGACCGCTCCGCGAACCCAGCTAACCGTTACACACCCGTGACCCGAATGGGGGTGGTCGATCGGCGATCCATCACCTATGGTCTGGGATAAATCGTTTTGCCCAACGTCGGGCAGAGAGAAAGGGCGAATCAATGAAGCTTCCCAAACGAGGTCTCGCGGTCGGCAGCGTCGTTTTCGGTGCCGCACTCGTGCTGGCCGGGTGCTCCGGCGGCGGCACGTCCGGCGGCGGATCAGGGGGCGACACCGTCACGATCTCCGGCGCCTTCACCACCGCCCAGGCCACGGCCTTCCAGAAGGATCTCGACGCCTGGTCGAAGAAGTCCGGCGTCAAAGTCAAGTACAACGGCAGCAATAGTTTCCAGACCTCGATCGTCACCCAGGTCAAGGGCGGCACTGCCCCGAACATCGCGATCTTCCCCCAGCCGGGAGTGCTCAAGTCCCTGATCAGCCAGGGCATGGTGCCGCTGGACGACCTGATCGACGTGAAGGCGACGGTCGCCGACGAGGCCAACGGTCTCGCGGACATCGCCAAGGTCAACGGCAAGACCTACGGGCTGCCCTACAACATCAACGTCAAGTCCCTCGTCTGGTACAACCCGGCCGCGTTCTCCGCCGCCGGGCTGACCGTCCCGAAGACCGACGCGGAGCTGCAGGCGCTGCAGAAGAAGGTCATCGATCAGGGCCTCGGCTACCCGTGGTGCGTCGGCATCGCGTCGCAGGGCTCCAACGGCTGGCCGATGACCGACTGGCTCGAGGAGTACGTGCTGCGCTACGGCGGACTCAGCAAGTACAACGACTGGATCACCAACAAGGTCAAGTTCAACTCGCCGCTGGTCAAGCAGGCCGCCGAGAAGGTGCAGTCGTACATCTTCGCGCCAGGGGCGGTCAACGGTGGCGGCCAGGCGATGGCGTCGACGGACTTCGGCGCGGCCGGCAACAACCTGTTCGTGAGCGGCGGCAAGGCGGCCGGTCAGTGCTTCATGATGCGCCAGGGCACCTTCATCACCGGGTTCTTCCCGAAGGACATCCAGGCTCAGATCGCGAAGGGCGACACCTCGAACGTCAACGTGTTCCCCCTCCCGGCGCCGGCGGATGCCGCGACGACGGGAACACTCGGCGGCGGCGACCTGGTGGCGGCGTTCAAGAACGATGCCAACACCAAGAAGGTCGTCGACTACATCACCGGCAAGCAGTTCGGCACCAACGGGTACGCCACGGAGTGGACGGCAGCGCTGTCTCCGCACAATACGTTCGACGCCTCGAAGTACACCAGCCCCTTCCAGAAGGCGGCGCAGGCAGCGGTCAAGGACGCCAAGGCGTTCGGCTTCGACGCGTCCGACCAGATGCCGGGATCGGTCGGCGCCGGCACCGAGTGGTCGAACCTGACCTCGTGGACCGCAGGGCAGCAGTCGCTGGATGAGGCCCTCAAGGCGATCGACGCCAGTTGGCCGAGCAACTGATCGGCTGATCGGCTCCGATCCGTCCAGCAGGGGGCGGCCTCCACGAGGCGGCCGCCCCTTGCGTCCTCGACCCCGTGTCCTCCCCCTGGGTGACCCCTGGATCCTCGACCTTCCCTCCCCGTCCCAGGCGGGATAGCTTTCCCCTAACCCTCTACAGCGTCGTAAGGCGGTACTTCTTGGACCAGATCGTCAGCGTCCTCGCCTCCGTGGTCGGCGGGCTCGTCATCTCCTTCCTCATCTACCTCGGCCTGAACTTCGTGATCGCGAAGTCCGGCAGGCGAGCCAGCGTGAAGCTGCTCCCCATCGTGTTCCTCGGCCCGGTGGTCCTTCTGCTCGTCGTCTTCCTGCTGGTCCCGGTCTTCATTACCGTCTACCAGAGCTTCCTCAAGTACGACCAATACGGACTGTCCACCTTCGGCGGGCTCAGCAACTACATCTCGCTCTTCACCTCCGGCCCGTTCCTGCAGACACTGTTCAACAACCTGCTCTGGATCATCTTCGTCCCGGCCCTCACCGTCATCATCGGGCTGGCCGTTGCCACTCTCGCCGACCGCCTCGGCCCCCGCCGGGAGAAGACCTTCAAGACGATCCTGTTCGTCCCGTTCGCGATCTCCGGGATCGCGGCGGCCTCGATCTGGTCATTCGTCTACTACTACAGCGCCCCCGGGACGCCGCAGGTCGGCCTGCTCAACTCGATCTGGGTGAGCACCACCCAGTCGAACCCGATCCCCTGGTTCCAGGATCAGTTCCTGCGCACGAACAGCTTCCTGCTGATGGCGGTCGTTATCTGGCTGAACGCCGGATACGCGATGGTGCTGCTGTCGGCAGCGATCAAGGCGGTGCCCGAGGAGACCATCGAGGCGGCGCGGATCGACGGGGCGACGGAGCGCCAGGCGTTCTTCCGGGTGATCGCCCCGCAGATCCGCACCACGATCATCGCCGTCGGCATCACGGTGCTCATCACGGTGATGAAGGTGTTCGACATCGTCTTCGCGATGACCAACGGACAGTTCAACACCAACGTTCTCGGGGTGGAGTTCTTCAACCAGCTCTTCAGCTTCCAGAACCCCGGCAAGGCGTCGGCCGTCGTCGTGATCCTGCTCATCGCGGTGATCCCGATCATCGCCTACCAGATCAAGACCTATCGCGAGCAGGAGGCCCTCCGATGACCGAGGTCGTTCCCACCATCGTCAAGACCCCCGGCGCGAGAGTCGATTCACGCGCGCAGCCGCTCAACATGCGCGGCGATCGAGCGAAGCCGCGAGTGCTGCTCACGGTGATCCTCGGGATCTTCTCGGTGCTCTGGCTGGTCCCTGCGCTCGGCCTGCTCGTCACGAGTTTCCGGGACACGACGGCGGCCAAGGCGACGGGCTGGTGGGTCGCACTGATCGATCCCGCCCGAGCGGGATGGACGAGCCAGAACTACAGCGACGCGCTGTCGGGTTCCACCTCGGGCACCGGGCAGAGCCTGTCCTCGGAATTTCTCAACAGCATCTCGGTGGTGCTGCCCGCCACCATCCTCCCCATCATGTTCTCGGCCTTCGCCGCCTACGCGTTCACCTTCTTGGAGTTCCGCTTCAAGGAGGCCTACTTCGCGGTGATCGTGGGACTCCTCGTCGTCCCGGTGCAGATCGCCTTCGTCCCGGTGCTTCAGACCTTCCAGGCGATCACGAAGGCGACCGGGATCCCCATCGTCGGTACGGCGCCCGCGGTGTGGATCGTGCACTCGGCATTCGCGCTGCCGCTGTGCATCTTCATCCTGCGCAACTACATGTCCACCCTGCCGAACGCCCTGATCGAGGCGGCCCGCGTCGACGGCGCTTCGCACTTCGTGATCTTCTGGCGGCTGGTGGTCCCCATGTCCATCCCGGCGCTGGCCTCGTTCGCGATCTTCCAGTTCCTGTGGACCTGGAACGACTTCCTGGTCGCGTCGATCTTCATCCCGCAGGGGAACAATCAGGTGCTCCAGCAGGGGCTCCTCGGGCTTCTGGGTCAGTACCAGCAGGGCTGGAACCTCGTCGCTGCCGGGTCGTTCGTCGTGCTGATCATCCCGCTCATCGTGTTCTTCGCGATGCAGCGCTTCTTCGTCCGCGGGCTCACCGCCGGCTCGGTGAAGTAGGCGCGACCTCACCGGCTCGGTCGAACAGCGCGACCTCGCCGCCGACGCCCGTTGCTAGGCTGAGCGCACAACCGAACACGGCCCGCGCGTCGCGGGAGAGCCGCCCGGCAACACGTCGAGGCGGCACCGAAGGAGCAAGCCTCCCCGCCAATCTCTCAGGTCAGCCCACCGCGACGCAGCATCCGGGCACTCTGAAAAGCGTCCGGCGACATCCGCCCGGGCCGCCGAAGGGGAAAGTCGCGTGACCGCGCGGCGAAGCTCTCAGGCACCATGACAGAGGGGGAGTCCCATCCACCGCACCACCGCGCCCCGGAGGACTCCCGCGTGAGCGACCCCCGCCCAGAAGGAACCAGCGCTGACGGCGCCCGCCTCAGCCCCCTGCACGATCGGCACGTCGCCGCCGGCGCGCAGTTCACCGACTTCGCGGGCTGGCAGATGCCCGTCCGGTACGCGTCGGATCTGGAGGAGCACCACGCGGTGCGCGAGCGCGCCGGGCTGTTCGATCTCAGTCACATGGCCGAGATCCTCGTGGTCGGCCCGGAGGCGGCCGAGGCCCTCGATTACGCGCTCGCCGGGCGGCTCTCGGCGATCGCGGTCGGACAGGCGAAGTACTCCCTCCTCCTGCGGCGCGAGGGCGGGATCGTCGACGACGTCGTCGTCTACCGCACCGGCGAGGACCGCTTCCTCGTCGTCGCCAATGCCGCCAACCGGGATGCCGCGGTCACCGAGCTGCGCGAGCGCAGCGCGCCCTTCGACTGCGAGGTGCAGGACGAGAGCGACGACATCGCGCTGATCGCCCTGCAGGGCCCGCGCGCGGCGGAGATCCTCGAGAATCTCGACCGGCTCGACATCGATGGCGGACCGGATGCGGAGGCGGGCACCGCCGCCCTCCGCGCGCTCCGGTACTACCGGGCCCTCCGCGGCGACTGGGACGGCCACCGACTGCTCATCGCCCGCACCGGGTACACCGGCGAGGACGGCTTCGAGCTCTACGTCTCCCCGGACGCCGCGCCCGCCCTGTGGTCCGAGCTGCTCGACACCGGCGCCGGAGCCGGGCTGGTGCCCGCCGGGCTCGCGGCGCGCGACACCCTCCGCCTCGAGGCCGGGATGCCGCTGTACGGTCACGAGCTCACCGCCGAGACGACGCCCGCGCAGGCGGGCCTCGGCCGGGTCGTCGCCCTCGACCAGAAGCAGGACTTCGTGGGCCGTGCGGCGGTGGAGCAGGCGCCCGAGGGTGGTCGCGTGCTCGTCGGGCTCGCGGCCGAGGGGCGCCGTGCCGGGCGCGCCGGCTACCCGGTCCTCGGCGACGAGGGTGTCGTCGGCGTGGTCACGAGCGGCGCCCTGTCGCCGACGCTCGGGCATCCGATCGCGCTGGCCTACGTCGACCACGGGGTGTCCGCCCCGGGCACCGAGCTCGCCCTCGACATCCGCGGCAGCCGCGTTCCGGCCGCGGTGGTCGAGCTCCCCTTCTACCGGCGCCCGACCGACTGACCCGCCCTCCCATCGAAGCAACCGAGCATCCGGAGACCTCATGAGCGACCCCGCGTCCCTGCACTACACCGCCGAGCACGAGTGGATCGCCGTCGACGGCGACATCGCCACCGTCGGCATCACCCCGTACGCGGCGGATCAGCTGGGCGACGTCGTCTACGTCGACCTGCCGGCGGCGGGCGCGGCGGTGGCCAGCGGTGCGGTCGTGGGGGAGATCGAATCCACGAAGTCGGTGGGCGAGCTGTTCGCTCCGATCGACGGCGAGGTGGTGGAGTCGAACCAGGCGGTCGTCGAGGACCCCTCCCTCGTCAACCGCGACCCGTTCGGCGAGGGATGGATGATCCGGGTCCGCTTCTCGGCGCTTCCCGAGCTGCTCACCGCGGAGCAGTACGCGGCGATCACCGCATGAGCGCCCGATTCGTCGACCGCCACATCGGCACCGACCAGGACATGCAGCGGTCGATGCTCGCCGCCGTCGGGTACGACTCCGTCGGCGCCCTGATGGATGCCGCGGTGCCCTCCGGCATCCGCCAGTCCACCGGTGCCGGGTCGCCGCTCCCCCCGGCGGCGACCGAACGCGAGGCGCTGGCCGAGCTGCGGGCGCTCGCGGACCGGAACACGGTGCGTCGCTCGATGATCGGGCTGGGCTACTACGACACCATCACCCCCGCGGTCATCCAGCGGAACGTGCTCGAGAACCCCAGCTGGTACACCGCCTACACGCCCTACCAGCCCGAGATCTCCCAGGGGCGACTGGAGGCGCTGATCAACTTCCAGACGATGGTGGCCGACCTCACCGGCATGGCCACCGCCAACTCCTCGATGCTCGATGAGTCGACCGCCGTCGTGGAGGCGATGCTGCTCGCCCGGCGCGCATCCGGCTCGGCGTCGAACGTCTTCCTCGTCGACGCCGACGCGTTCCCGCAGACGAAGGCGCTGCTGGCTCACCGCGCGGCGGCCGTGGGGATCGAGTTGCAGGACCTGCCCGAGGATGTGGAGGCGGCCCCCGCGGCGTTCGGCGCCGTCTTGCAGTACCCCGGCGCATCCGGCCGCATCCGCGACCTCGCTCCGGCGGTCGCCGCGGTGCAGGCGCAGGGCGGGATCGCCGTGGTCGCGGCCGACCTGCTGGCGATGACGCTGCTCACCCCGCCCGGAGAGCTCGGCGCCGACGTCGCGGTCGGTACGAGCCAGCGCTTCGGCGTGCCGATGGGCTTCGGCGGCCCGCACGCCGGCTACCTCGCCGTCCGCGCCGGGCTCGAGCGGCAGCTTCCCGGTCGCCTCGTCGGGGTGTCCCAGGATGCCGACGGCCACCCCGCCTACCGGCTCTCCCTGCAGACCCGCGAGCAGCACATCCGCCGTGAGAAGGCCACCTCGAACATCTGCACCGCGCAGGTGCTGCTGGCGATCATGGCCTCGATGTACGCGGTCTACCACGGCCCCCGCGGGCTGCGGGCGATCGCGCACCAGGTCAACCGCGCGGCGGGCCTGCTCGCCGACGCGCTCGGCGACCGGGTGGTACACGGGGAGTTCTTCGACACGGTGACGGTGTCGGTTCCGGGCCGGGCGGATGCGGTGGTCGCGGCCGGCGGCGACGCGGGCTTCCTCCTGCGCCGAGTCGACGAGGACACGGTGGCGTTGTCGGTCGACGAGACCACCACCCTGGACGAGGTCGCGACGGTCGCCGGGATTGTCGCCGGCGAGCGGCTGCGTCTCGCCCCGAAGCCCACTTTGCGCTCGATCTCCCCCGAACTGGCTCGTACGAGCGCGTACCTGACGCATCCGGTGTTCCAGGCGCACCACTCCGAGACCGGCATGATGCGCTACCTCAAGCACCTCGCCGACAAGGACTACGCGCTCGATCGCGGCATGATCCCGCTCGGCTCGTGCACCATGAAGCTCAACGCGGCGACCGAGATGCAGTCCGTCAGCTGGCCGGAGTTCGCGGGTCTGCATCCCTTCGCCCCCGAGTCCGACGCGACCGGCATGCTGGAGCTCATCGAGCAGCTGCAGGGCTGGCTCGCCGAGGTCACCGGCTACGACGCCGTGTCGCTGCAGCCGAACGCGGGCAGCCAGGGCGAGCTCGCCGGCCTGCTGGCGATCCGCGCCTTCCACCTCGCTCGCGGCGATCGGGACCGCACGGTGTGCCTGATCCCCTCCAGCGCCCACGGCACGAACGCCGCCAGCGCGGTGCTTGCGGGGCTGAAGGTCGTGGTGGTGGCGTGCGACGAGCTCGGCAACGTCGACCTCGACGACCTGCGCGCGAAGATCGCCGACCACGCCGACGCCCTCGCGGCGCTGATGATCACCTACCCCTCCACGCACGGCGTGTACGAGCACGAGGTGCGGGCGATCACGGATGCGGTGCACGCGGCCGGGGGGCAGGTCTACATCGACGGCGCCAACCTCAACGCACTGCTGGGCTACGCGTGCTTCGGCGATCTCGGCGGCGACGTGTCGCACCTGAACCTGCACAAGACCTTCTGCATCCCGCACGGCGGTGGGGGTCCCGGGGTCGGGCCGGTCGCGGCGAAGGCGCACCTCGCGCCCTTCCTGCCCGGGCATCCGCTCGCGCAGCGCGACACCGTCGCCGGGCGCGAGGCGCCCTCCGATCCCGAGCACGGCAACATCGTCTCCGCGGCACCCTTCGGCAGCCCCTCGATCCTGCCGATCTCGTGGGCCTACGTACGGATGATGGGGGAGCAGGGGCTCCGGGAGGCGACCGGTGCGGCCGTCCTCGCGGCGAACTACATCGCCGCGCGGCTGCGCGAGCACTTCCCGGTGCTCTACGCGGGCGAGAACGGCCTCGTCGCGCACGAGTGCATCCTGGATCTGCGGCCGCTGCGGGAGCGCACCGGTGTCACGGTCGACGACGTGGCCAAGCGTCTCATCGACTACGGCTTCCACGCTCCCACCATGTCGTTCCCCGTCGCGGGCACGCTCATGGTCGAGCCGACCGAGAGCGAGGATCTGGCCGAGCTGGACCGCTTCGTCGACGCGATGATCGCCATCCGCGCCGAGGCGGATGCCGTGGCCGAGGGGCGCTGGCCGGCATCCGACAACCCGCTCGTGCACGCGCCGCACACGGCGCGAGCGGCCATCACGGGGGAGTGGACGCATCCCTATTCCCGCGAGGACGCCGTCTACCCGGTGCCAGGCCTTCTGCAGGCCAAGTACTGGCCCCCCGTGCGCCGGATCGACCAGGCGTGGGGAGACCGGAATCTCGTCTGCGCGTGCCCGCCGGTGGAGGCCTTCGCCTGACGCCGAGAAGCGGCCCTGCGCCCCCGCCCCGGCTCCGAACCTGCGCCCCGGCGCCGCGCCCCGCGCCCCGGCGCCGTCCTCCGAGGGGTCGCAACACGCCCTTCCGGCGGCGCTTGCTCGGCGTGGGAGGGGCGGTGTGCGACCCCTCGGTGTGCTGCCCCTCGGGGCGGGCGAGCGCGAGTTCAGCCGCCGAAGAACTGCGGGAAGGTGCTGAACGCCCACGGGTAGCCCACGAAGATCGCCGTGTTGATGAGGGTGTGCGCGATCACCAACGGCAGCACCCGTCCCGTGCGGGTGAACAGCCAGCCGAAGATGACGCCCATGATGAAGTTGCCGAGGAACGCCGAGAAGCCCTGGTACAGGTGATAGCTGCCGCGGAGGGCCGCCGCGGAGAGGATGATCGTCCACCGCGACCAGCCCAGCTCCCGGAGGCGGAAGAACAGGTACGCGATCACGATCACCTCCTCGCTGGCACCCGCGCGGAACGCGGCGAGGACCAGGACCGGGATCGACCACCATTGCTCCGAGAGCGGTGCGGCATCCACCCGCACCGTCAGACCGAGCGCGAGCCCGCCCACGTAAATCACGATGCCGCCGATCCCGATGACCAGCGCCAGCGCGGCCCCCACGCCGAGATCGGCGACGGGCCGCCTCGTGTCGATGCCGAGCCGTCCGAGGCGGGGCCGTTCGTGACGCCAGAGCAGCAAGCAGACCAGCACCACGGGCACCAGGTCGAACAGCGATGGCAGGATCTGGTAGATCGCGTCGAACACCGGACGGTCGCTTCGCGAGGGATTCAGGGCGGTGCTCTGACCCTTCAGCGGGCCGCGGCTGAGGTTGTCGGCGAGCTGGGTGACCGAGTAGACGGCGGACTGTCCGAGCGAGAGCCCCAGCACGACCAGCACCTCGATCGTGAGCCGCCCGCGATCCGCCGGTGGGGCGAAGGCTGGGATCGGTGGTCGCGGCGCAGGGTCTCCGGGAAGCACGGAGCCGATCGTACGTCCTGCCGGGTCGAGGGAGGATCGATGCGGATGCCACGTCTGCGCACACGATCGCTGCGTGGAAGGCGCGTTCGTGCGCACGGATGCTGCGTCGAGCGCACCAGACCGACCATTCCGTTACCGGTGTGTAACGTTTCCGCGGGTGGTTTTGCGGCATCCGCAAGCGCTCCTAGGGTTTCAGGTATCCCCGCGGCTCGGCAGCACATCGACGTGTCGCGTTCCAACTTGCACAGGAGGATCCAGTGAAGATCAAGAGACGGAGCGTGGTCGCCGCGGCGGTCGCGGCGACGGCGCTCGCCCTTTCCGGGTGCGCGGCCGGGAGCGGGTCCGAGGTCCAGAGCGGTACGACCGTGAACGTGGCGCAGAACTCGGCCTTCACCTCGATGAACACCCTCACCGCGCTGAACTACGCGACCTACAACTCGAACGTGTCCTACATGTTCCAGGGAGTGGGCTTCAACTACTACAACGCCGACAAGGAGCTGGTGAAGAACACCAAGTTCGGCACCTACAAGAAGCTCTCCGACGACCCGCTGACGGTCAAGTACACGATCAACGACGGCATCAAGTGGACCGACGGCACCCCCGTGAGCGCCGACGACATGATCCTGTCCTGGGGCTCGAGCATCTCGAAGTACAACAATCCCAAGAGCGGGGTCAACTTCGGCTCGATCCAGGCCGGCGGTGGCACCGACTTCATCACCGAGTATCCGAAGGTGAGTTCCGACAACCGCTCGATCACCGTCAAGTACGACCAGCCGTACGTCGACTGGGAGATCCTGCCGACCGTGACGCCGAACATCTCCGCCGCGGCGCTGTGGGAGATCACGGGAATCGACAAGAAGACCGGCACCGACGCGGCGAAGGCGGTCTCGGCGGCGTTCAAGAAGAACGACACGGCGACCCTCACGAAGCTGGGCAAGGTGTGGAAGTCGGGCTTCGACATCACCTCGACGCCGAAGGACAAGCGGATCCTCGAGTCCTACGGGCCGTGCAAGGTCACGACGCTGACGAAGCAGTACGTCACGCTGACCGCCAACGACGCGTACAACGCCGGCCCGAAGCCGAAGGTCGCCAAGATCACCTTCCGCTTCATCCCCGACCAGACCGCGCAGGTGCAGGCGCTGCAGAACGGCGACGTGAGCGTGCTCTACGGCCAGGCCACGGCCGACACCGTCGCCGCGCTCAAGGGCCTGAAGAACGTGAAGTCGATCACCTCGCCGTCGGCGAGCTTCGAGCACGTCGACCTGTCCTTCGACCAGGGCGTGTTCTCGCCCTCCAGCTACGGCGGGGACGCCGCGAAGGCGCTCAAGGTGCGGCAGGCCTTCTTCAAGGTCGTCCCGCGGCAGGAGATGCTCGATCGCCTCATCAAGCCGCTGAACCCGGACGCGAAGCTCGACGACTCGTCGCTCTTCCTGCCGGGGCAGGACGGCTACGACAAGGCGGTGGCGAACAACGGCTCGTCGGAGTACCAGAAGGTCGACGTCGCCGCGGCAAAGCAGCTGCTCGCCGACGCGGGGGTCAGCACTCCGATCACGGTCCGCTTCGCCTACGCGAACGACAACCCGCGCCGCCAGGGCGAGTTCCAGCTGATCCAGGCGTCCGCCAAGGCGGCCGGCTTCGATGTGGTCGACGTCGGCAAGCCCGCCGCCGAGTTCTTCGGCGCGAACGGGGTCGGCTCCGGCAAGTACAGCTACGACGCCACCGTGTTCGCCTACGTGCTCTCGTCGGGCTCGGTGACCAGCAGCGAGGCCAACACCACCACCGACAACGCGTACAACTACCAGAAGTACTCGAACCCGGCGGTGGATGCGCTCTGGAAGAAGGCGAAGGTGGTGACGAACATCAAGGACGCCATCCCCTTCCAGCAGCAGATCGACTCCTATCTCTGGAAGGACGCCTCGACGCTGACGCTGTTCCAGCTGCCGGACGTCTCGGCGTGGGCCTCGAACGTGCAGAACGTCTCCTACGCTCCGTACGTGCCGAACATCTTCTGGAACTTCTGGGAGTGGGAGGTCGCGAAGTAGCACTCTGAAGGGTCTGCTTCCTCCCCCGGTGGGGGGCGTGTGCGCAGCACGCGACCCCCACCGGTGCGCCCGGGCGGTGTCGTGCCGTCGATGACGTCCAGAGGTGGCTCGTCGTCGTGGTTTCCTCCCTCCTCCGGCGGTTCCTCGCCTCGCTCGCGGTGCTGGTGATCGCCTCCTACCTCGTCTACCTCCTCGCCGCGGTGTCGGGGGATCCGCTGCAGGACCTGCGTCAATCGAACCTCCCCGCCGCGCAGCGGGACGCGCTCATCCAGCAGCGCATCGCCCAGCTGAACCTCGATGTCCCCCCGGCCCTGCGGTACTTCCTCTGGGCGGGAGGGGTGCTCGGTTTCGCGGTCGGGCGTTTCACCCTGGGCGCCAACGTCCTGGGCCAGGACGTCGCCCGCCAAATCGGGGAGGCGATGGGGCAGACCTTGCAACTCGTCACGGGCGCCCTGTTCATCGGCTTGGTCATCGGGGTGATCCTGGGCATCACCACGGCGCTGCGGCAGTACTCGGGCTACGACTACTCCACGACGTTCCTGGCCTTCCTGTTCTTCTCCCTCCCGGTGTTCGTCGTCGCGGTGATGCTCAAGCAGTTCGCCGCCATCGGCTTCAACGACTTCCTCGCCGACCCGGTGATCTCACCGACCGTGATCGTGGTCCTCGCCCTTCTGGCGGGGGTGGTCTGGATGGGGATCCTCGGCGGGCCGCTCCGCCGCCGGGCCGTCGTCTTCGGGGCCGCCGCCCTGGTCACCGTCGCGATCCTCGGCTACCTGAACCTGAGCGGATGGCTCCGCAATCCCGGATTCGGGCCGGTCGTGACCACGGCGCTCTCCCTCGGAGCGGCGGCATTGGTCACCTTCCTCTCGACCGGCTGGGCGAACCGGCGCTCGCGCTGGACGGCGATGAGCGTCGCCGGCCTGGGGCTGGTGCTCTACTTCCCGCTTCGGGCGCTGTTCGAGCAGTTCGCGATCATCAACATCTTCTCCGTGCTCCTGCTGATCGGGCTGTTCTCCGGCGCGGGCGGCCTGGTGGGCTACCTCTGGGGCGGCAACGATCGCCGCCCTCAGATCCGCACCGGCGGCCTCACCGGGCTTCTGGTGATCCTCATCCTCCTGCTGGACCGGTTCCTCGCCTCCTGGGACATCTATTTCGGCTCGGTCGCGAACGGCCGACCGATCTCCACGGTCGGGGCGGCGACTCCCGACCTGGAGGCGTCGTTCTGGGTCACCGGCATCGACAGCTTCACCCATCTGCTGCTGCCGACGGTGTCGCTCGTGCTCATCTCGCTGGCGGGGTACAGCAGATACTCGCGCTCCAGCCTGCTCGAGGTCATGAATCAGGATTACATCCGCACCGCCCGCGCGAAGGGTCTCAACGAGCGGACCGTCGTGATGCGGCACGCGTTCCGCAACGCCCTCATCCCGATCACCACCGTCGTGGCTCTGGACTTCGGGGCCACCATCGGCGGTGCCATCATCACCGAGCGGGTCTTCGGCTGGTCGGGTATGGGCGCTCTCTTCAACGAGGCCCTCAATCGGGTGGATCTGAACCCGATCATGGGCTTCTTCCTGGTGACCGCGATCGCGGCGATCGCCTTCAATTTTCTGGCGGATGTCGTCTACTCCGCCCTCGACCCCAGGATCCGGGTGGCGGCATGAGCATCGGACCTCTTCCCCCCACCGGCAGCGGCGCCGGATCCGGGCCCTCGGGCGAGGACCCCCGAACTCTCGACGCCGAGCGGGCCGCTGGCCTGGCCACGGACTCCTCGACGATCGAGATGAAGGAGGTCGAGGGGCTCAGCCTCGGCCGGATCGTGGCCCGCCGCTTCGTCCGCCACCGCGCCGCGATGATCAGCCTCGCGGTGCTCATCGCGGTCATCGTGCTCGCGTTCAGCTCGGGCGGCATCCGCCTCGGCTCCGTGACGATCCCGGGCTGGTGGAAGTGGGGCATCGGCGACGTGCCCGCGCCGGTGAACGGCGGCCGTCCGACGCTGTCGCTCGTCCCGCTCGTCTGGGGCGAGCACCCGTTCGGCCAGGACACCGTGGGGCGGGACATCTTCGCCCTGGTGATGCGCGGCATCCAGCAGTCCGTGATGATCATCGTCGTCACCGGCGCGATCTCGACCTTCATCGGCACGACGCTCGGCGCGATCGCCGGCTACTTCGGCGGCCGGATCGACTCGATCCTCATGCGGCTCACCGACATGTTCATCATCGTGCCGCTGCTCCTCATCGCCGCGATCGTCGGCAAGACCCTCGCCGGCGCCAACTCGGCGATCCTCGCGCTGTTCCTCGGGCTGCTCCTGTGGACCACCCTCGCGCGTCTGGTGCGCGGCGAGGTGCTCGCGCTGCGCGAGCGGGAGTTCGTCGAGGCGGCCAAGGTCGCCGGTTCCTCGCCCTTCCGGATCGTCTTCCGGCACATCCTGCCCAACGCCGTCGGGGTCATCATCGTCAGCGCCACCCTCACCATGTCGGCGACGATCCTCCTGGAGA
This sequence comes from Micrococcales bacterium, assembly GCA_016212425.1. Taxonomy (GTDB): domain Bacteria; phylum Actinomycetota; class Actinomycetes; order Actinomycetales; family Microbacteriaceae; genus Schumannella. The sequence continues at coordinate 79,703 of JACRGJ010000086.1, forward strand.
CGGGTATCAGCTTCCTCGGCTTCGGGGTGCAGCCTCCCGACACGTCGCTGGGCCGGCTCATCGCGGACTATCAGGCCGCGTTCAACACCCGGCCCTACCTGTTCTGGTGGCCCGCGGTGTTCATCGTGATCATCGCGCTGTGCATCAACTTCATCGGCGACGGCCTGCGTGACGCGTTCGACCCGCGGCAGCGTCGCGGACTCGGCCGCGCGGCACGACGCGAGCGGACCTCCGCGGCAGAGACCGCGACGCAGCGGTCCGAAGCGCAGGCGCAGCTCGAGGCGACTCCGGCACCGACGGAGCGTCCATGACCCGCGGCCCGGCGCTACGGCAGCAGGATGCTCAGCAGGGTCAGCGCCGCGAGGGTCACCAACAAGGCGACGCGGAGCGGATGCCCGTGTCGACTCAGCCCGTTCCCGGTGCTTCCGAGCGGCGGGGCGTCGCGGTACGCCTCCCACTGCCGACGCACGATCGCCGCGGTGCCCGTGCGCGCGCGGTCGCGAGCCCCGGTCAAGGGACCGGAGGCCGGCGCCGCCCACACCTCGATGCGTCCGCTCTCGGTGTACAGCGTGGTGCTCCAGCGGGTGCCCACCTCCTGAACGGCCTCCCAGCCCGCCCGGTAGGTGCGGAACGGGTTGACCACCTCGATCCCGGTCGGCGAGACCCGAACGCGCGGCAGCCAGAACAGCACGATCGTCCCCGCGGCGACCAGCGCGATCCCGGGCGCGGCCCTCAGCAGGACCTCCCACCGGCCCCAGCCCACCAGCGACCCGGCCACGACCAGCGCGATGGCCAGCACCCCGACGGTCAGCACCCGCGATCCGAGCGGGTAGAGCACACTCTCCTGGGGGCCGACGGGCATCCACCCATCTTCGCCGATCCCGTGCCGGGGATCCCTCAGCCAGGAAGGACGGCGCGATGACCGCCGCTGCCGACGCCCGCACCGCCCCCGCCGCCCGGACGTCCGGGACCCCGATCCTCGAGGTCGAGGGGCTCAACCTCGACTTCTGGGTCGACGGCACCTGGTACCCGGCCGCGCGGGACATGCACTACGACGTCAAGGCGGGCGAGGTGCTCGCCATCGTCGGCGAGTCCGGGTCGGGCAAGAGCTCCAGCTCGATGGCGCTGCTCGGCCTGACGCCGCCCAACGGGCGCGTCTCCGGCAGCGTGAAGCTCGGCGGCAAGCAGCTCGTCGGCATCTCCGAGGGGAGGCTGCGGGCCATTCGCGGCGGCGACATCGCCGTCATCTTCCAGGAGCCCATGACCGCCCTGAACCCGGTCTACACGATCGGATTCCAGATCTCCGAGACGCTGCGCGCGCACCTGGACATGACCCCCGTCGAGGCCGAGCAGCGGGCGATCGAGCTGCTGCGGATGGTCGAGATGCCCAACCCGGAGGGCACGGTCAAGAAGTATCCGCACCAGCTCTCCGGCGGTCAGCGGCAGCGCGCCATGATCGCCATGGCGGTCTCCTGCGACCCGATCCTGCTCATCGCCGACGAGCCGACCACCGCGCTCGACGTCACCGTGCAGGCCGAGATCCTCGACCTCATGCGCAACCTCCGCACCCGGCTCAACAGCGCGATCATCCTCATCACCCACGACATGGGCGTGGTGGCCGACCTCGCCGACAAGGTGATCGTGATGAAGGACGGCGCGATCGTCGAGTCCGGCGAGATCCAGCGGATCTTCACCGCGCCGGCGCATCCGTACACCCGGGAGCTGCTGGCCGCGGTGCCGCACCTCGGCGCCGGCGATACCCTGCGACCGGTCGCCGCCGCATCGGCGGAGCCGGTCGTGAAGCTGCAGGACGTGGCGATCGAGTACCCGAAGCGCGGCCGCGTTCCGGCCTTCCGGGCGGTGGACGGCGTCAGCCTCGAGATCCACCCGGGCGAGGTGGTCGGCCTGGTAGGGGAGTCCGGGTCCGGCAAGACCACGATCGGACGTGCGGCGGTGGGGCTGCTGCCGATCGCCGAGGGCTCGCTCACCGTGAACGGCGAGGACCTGGCCACGATGTCCGGCAAGCGCCTCCGCGAGGTGCGCCGCTCGATCGGCATCGTGTTCCAGGACCCGGGATCCTCGCTCAACCCCCGCTTCCCGATCGGGCAGTCCATCGGCGAGCCGCTGCTGCTCTCGAACACCGCCAAGGGCGACGCGCTCAACGCGCGGGTGGAGGAGCTGCTCGACCAGGTCGAACTGCCGCGGTCCTTCCGCAACCGCTACCCGCACGAGCTCTCCGGCGGTCAGCGCCAGCGCGTCGGCATCGCGCGCGCCCTCGCGCTCAACCCGTCCCTGCTCGTCGCGGACGAGCCGACCTCCGCCCTGGACGTGTCGGTGCAGGCGCGATTCCTGGACCTGCTGCAGGAGCTGCAGCAGCGGCTGCAGTTCGCGTGCCTGTTCATCAGCCACGACCTCGCCGTCGTCGACCTGCTCTCGCATCGCATCGCCGTGATGAACAAGGGCTCGCTCGTGGAGGTGGGGACGAACGACGAGATCCTGCGGCATCCGAAGGATGACTACACCAAGCGGCTCATCGCCGCGGTGCCCGTGCCCGACCCCGCGGAGCAGCGCGCCCGTCGCGAGGGCCGTCGCGCCGGCTGAGCGCGGGCACCGCCCTTCGCGATCCGGGAGATGCGGGCACGCGCGCGCTTCTAGACTGAGCCGGATGAGGTTCCGGGCCCTCGCCCTCGCCGCGGCCGCCGCGGCGGTGCTTGCGGGGTGCACTCCCGTCCGCCCGCCGAATCCGGCGGCCGACACGGTGACCGTCGCCGTGAGCCAGCCCTTCACCTCGGTCAACCCGTCGGCCTCGTCCGGTCTCACCAGCACCGGCGGCGACAGCAGCACGGGCGGCAGCAGCACCGACGGCGACATCGCGGCGCTGACCCGCACCGGCTTCGCCTACTACGACGACGGGTACCGCCTGGTGCGGGACGAGTCGTTCGGCACGGCGCGGATCCTTTCGCGGAAGCCCTTCACCGTGCGCTACACGGTGCGTCGAGGGGTCACCTGGTCGGATGGGGTGCCGGTGGATGCCCGGGACCTCCTTCTCTCCTGGGCGGCGGATTCGGGGCTCCTGGATCCGGCGAGGGCGGATGCGGGGCTCCGGTCGAGCACCCGAGTCCCGACCCTGCGGGACGGCGGCCGCTCCCTGGACGTCACCTCTACGGCGCCCTTCCCCGACTGGCCCCTCGCCCTGGAGCCGACGCTGCCGGCGCACGTCGCCGGGACCGCCCTCGGCGGTGCTGCCGAATCCGGTCCTGCCGCGCGGAAGGCGGCGGTCGCGACGGCGATCCGGGAGGGGGGAGCACCGCGCGCGGACCTGGCCCGCTGGTGGGCCGGCGCCGGGAGCCTCGCCGGCATCGCGAGCGACCGGGCCGTGCTCACCGCGACCGGGCCGTACCGTGTGTCGGCGATCGCCGACGGCAGCGTCACCGTGACCGCGAACCCGCGCTACCGTGGCGCCCGCACGCCCACCTACCGGCGGATCGTGCTCAAGACCGTCCCCGACCCGCTGGAGCAGGCCGCGCAACTGCGCGCCGGCGCGGTGGACATCGCCACGCCCGACCCCACCGCCGACGCGGTGAAGGCGCTCCTCGACATCACCGACGCCCGCACCACCGTCGGCGCGCAGGGGCTCTTCGAGAACCTCGCCCTGAGGGTCACCGACTCGGCATCCGGGGCCTTCGCCGATCCACGCGTGCGACGGGCGTTCCTGCACGTCGTGCCGCGGGCGCAGCTGGTGCGGCGGCTCGTCGCGCCCGTCTTCGCGGACGCCCGCCCCCTGCAATCCTTCACCCTTCCCCCCGGCGACGACGACTACGCCCGCGCGGCCGACGGCAACGGCTCCGCCGCGTACGAGCGGGTCGACGTGGCTGCGGCGCGCGGACTGCTCGCCGAGGCGGGTGCCGCGTCGCCGCGGGTCTGCATCCTCTACGACGCCGCCGACGCTCGTCGCCGCGAGGAGTTCGCGCTCATCCAGCAGTCCGCGGCGCAGGCCGGCTTCCAGGTCGCGGACTGCTCGAGCCCGGACTGGACGAGCCGACTGGGCGTGCCCGGTGCCTACGACGCGGTGCTCTCCGCGTGGGACACTACTCAGCTCGGGTCCGCCGCCATCGGCGGGCTGTACCGCTCGGGCTCCACCGCGCCGGGCGCCACCGGATACGCGAACACCGAGGTGGACGCCCTGGTCGACCGCCTGGCGAGCACCGACCTGCGGACGCAGCGCGGCATCCTGGCGAAGATCGACGAGCTGCTGTGGGCCGACGCCTACGGCATGCCGCTCTTTCAGTACCCCGCGGTCAGCGCGGTCGGTCGCGGGGTGCGGAACGTCTCGCTCTCGCCCCTCGCGCGCGGGGTTTTCTGGAACGCCTGGCAGTGGGCGCCAGCTCCGCGGACGCGGTGACAGGGCAGCGAACGGCCAGAACGCGAGGGACCGGGTAGAATCGCTCCGGCTTCCGCGGCCTCTCCGCGAAGCGCGACCCCGCACCGCCGCCGTCGGAGTGTCGCTCCCTCCCGATCCTCTCGAGGTCTTTTGTCATGGCCCACGCCACCCGCCCCGACCTGCGCAACGTCGCGATCGTCGCCCACGTCGACCACGGCAAGACCACGCTCGTGGATGCGATGCTGCGGCAGACCGGCTCTTTCGGCTCGCACGAGCACGTCGAGGAGCGGGCGATGGACTCCAACGACCTGGAGCGCGAGAAGGGGATCACGATCCTCGCGAAGAACACCGCGATCCAGTACTCCGGCGTGCACGCGACGAAGGGGCCGGTGACGATCAACGTCATCGACACCCCCGGACACGCCGACTTCGGCGGCGAGGTGGAGCGCGGGCTGAGCATGGTCGACGGCGTGGTGCTGCTCGTCGACGCGAGCGAGGGTCCGCTGCCGCAGACCCGATTCGTGCTGCGGAAGGCGCTGGAGGGCAAGTTGCCGGTCATCCTCGCCGTCAACAAGACCGACCGCCCGGACGCGCGGATCGACGACGTGGTCTCCGAGACCCAGGACCTGCTGCTCGGCCTCGCCAGCGACATCGCCGACCAGGTTCCCGACCTGGACCTGGATGCCATCCTGGACGTCCCGGTCGTCTACGCCTCCGGACGCAACGGGGCCGCGAGCTGGGTCAAGCCCGACAACGGCGCGCTGCCGGACAACGAGGACCTCGAGCCGCTGTTCGAGGCGATCCTGACGCACGTTCCCGCGCCCGAGTTCGACGACGAGGCGCCGCTGCAGGCCTGGGTCACGAACCTCGACGCCTCGCCGTTCCTCGGCCGCATCGCGCTGCTGCGCGTCTTCAACGGCACCCTGCGCAAGGGCCAGACCGTCGCGCGGGTGCGCCACGACGGCTCGCACTCGAATGTGCGGATCACCGAGCTGATGAAGACCCGCGCGCTGGAGCGGGTGCCGGCGGACTCCGCGGCGGCCGGCGACATCGTCGCCGTCGCGGGCATCGAGGACATCACCATCGGCGAGACGATCGCGGACGCCGACGACATCCGTCCGCTTCCCGCCATCTCGGTCGACGAGCCGGCCATCTCGATGACGATCGGCACCAACACCTCGCCGCTGGCCGGCAAGGTGAAGGGCCACAAGCTCACCGCGCGCCTGGTGAAGGAGCGCCTCGACCGCGAGCTGGTCGGCAACGTGTCGATCCGCGTGCTCGACATCGGACGGCCGGACGCCTGGGAGGTGCAGGGCCGCGGCGAGCTGGCCCTGGCGATCCTGGTCGAGAACATGCGCCGCGAGGGCTTCGAGCTCACCGTCGGCACCCCTCAAGTCGTCACCCGCACGATCGACGGCGTGCGCCACGAGCCGTTCGAGCACCTCACCGTCGATGCGCCGGAGGAGTACCTGGGCGCCATCACCCAGCTGCTGGCCGCCCGCCGCGGGCGGATGGAGCTGATGTCGAATCACGGCACCGGCTGGGTGCGGATGGAGTTCGTCATCCCCTCCCGCGGGCTGATCGGCTTCCGCACGGAGTTCCTCACCACGACGCGCGGGACCGGGGTCGCCAACGCGATCGCGCACGGCTACGAACCCTGGGCCGGACCGATCACCACCCGCACCAACGGATCGATCGTCGCCGACCGCTCCGGCGTCGCCACGCCGTTCGCGATGACGGCGCTGCAGGAGCGGATGAGCTTCTTCGTCGAGCCGACGCAGGAGGTCTACGAGGGCATGGTCATCGGGGAGAACTCCCGCAATGACGACATGGATGTCAACGTGGCCAAGGAGAAGCAGCTGAACAACATCCGCTCCTCCACTTCCGACATCGCCGAGCGACTCACCCCGCCGCGTCGGCTCACCCTCGAGGAGAGCCTCGAGTTCGCCCGCGAGGACGAGTGCGTGGAGGTCACCCCCGAGATCGTGCGGATCCGCAAGGTCGTGCTCGACGCGACCGAGCGGGGGCGCGCCGCGTCCCGGGCCAAGCGGCAGGCGGTCGCGGCCGGCTGAGCGGCGTGCAGGCGTCCCCTGGGCACCCACCGCGCGCGCCTAGACTCGGCAGCACCATGATCCGAACCCCGCGCCCGCTCGTCGTCCTCGCCCTCGCCGCGGCCCTCGCCGCCTCCGGTGCCGCGCTCTCCGGGTGCAGCATCGTGCGCAACGTGACCGAGCAGGCCTCCGGCGGCAAGGTCGATATCGGCGGCAAGAGCGTGCCGAAGAGCTTCCCGAAGGACGTGCCGCTCGCCCAGGGGCAGGTGGTCTATGGCGCCTCCGTCGCCGCCGGCACCGGTCGGGTCTGGAACGTCACGATCAAGGTGTCCGGAACGGATGCCATGACGGGCATCGCCGGTCAGCTCACGGGAGCGGGCTTCACGGCGTCCGGGCAGGTGGGTCAGGACGCGACCGGGAGCACGGCCGTGTTCACGAAGCCGCCCTACACGGTCAACGTCGTGATCGCGAAGCCGGATGCCGCCACCGGCTGGGTGGCGAACTACACGGTGGCCTCCACTCCGGGAGCCTCTCCCGCGCCGAGCGCGACCACCGCCCCGTAGCCCCCTGCCCGGCCTCCCACCGATCTCGACCCCCCGCCCCCGCGGCCCCCGCCCGGGCCCTAGCTCCGCACCCCCCGCCCCCGGGCCACCCACCTCCGCCGCACGGAGCGGAGGCCGAGACGCCCGCGGTCACGCGAAGAGCGACTCGCCCACCCAGCCACCTCGACGCGCTCCTGGCGGAACGGCGAAGACCGCCGACCCGACGTGCTTGATGTACTCGGCCATGGCATCCGACGCGAGAGCGGACTGCACCTTGACGAACTGCTCCGGCGAGCGCTGGAAAGAGATGAAGAACAGGCCCGCGTCGAGCCGGCCGAGGGGGTCGCTGCCGTCCACGTAGTTGTAGCCCCGCCGCAGCAGGCGCGTGCCGCCGAGGTTCTCAGGATGCGCCAGCCGCACGTGCGCCCGAGGGTCGATCGCGGGTGCTCCAGCCCGCGTGGCGCGGAAGTCGGGGCCGGTGAACTCCGAGCCGCCGGACAGCGGAGCGCCCTCGCCCTTGTCCCGTCCGATGACGCGCTGCTGCTCCGCGAGCTGCTGCCGGTCCCAGGTCTCGATGACCATCCGGATCTTGCGGGTCACGAGATAGCTGCCACCGGCCATCCAGCCGGGGCCGTCGTCGCGGGCTGCCCACACCCACTTGTCCAGTTCCGCGGTCTCGTCCGAGGTGATGTTGGCCGTGCCGTCCTTGAAGCCGAACAGGTTGCGGGCGGTCTTCTGCTCCGAGCTCGTGGAGGAGGTGCGTCCGAAGCCCAGCTGGGACCACCGGATGACCGCCCGTCCGAAGGCGATCCGGCTCAGGTTGCGGATCGCGTGCACCGCGACCTGCGGGTCGTCGGCGCAGGCCTGGACGCACAGCTCGCCGCCGGAGATCGCGGGTTGCAGGGCGTCGCCGGCGAAACGGGGGAGTGGACGAAGCCGCGGCGGCCGGCGATCGGCGATGCCGAACCGGTCCTGTCCGTCCTTCTCGAACAGCTCAGGTCCGAACCCGAACGTGAGCGTCAGCGAGCTCGCTGGCAGGTCCAGGGCCTCCCCGGTGTCCTCCGGCGGGGCGGTGAGCGGGCCGTCCACGGCCCCGGTGGCGCCGATCGCGGCGCCGGTCGTCATCGCCGCGGCGGCAGCCGACCAGTCCTTGAGCAGCGAGATCGCGTCCGCCCGCGTCGCGCCCTCCGCCATGTCGAACGCCGCGAAGTGCAGTCGGTCCTGCACCGGGGTGGTGAGGCCCGCCTGGTGCACCCCGTGGAAGGGATGCGCGGCGGATGCCGCCGCGGCGGAGGCGGCCGAGGCCACGCCGGCGGCGACGGCCGCCCCTCCGGCGCCTCCAGCGACCACCCCGACCGCACCCGCCCCGGCGAGGCCGAGCAGCCCGCGGCGGCTCAGTCGCCGGGGCCGAGCATCAGGGGAGTCGCGGGACTCCGGGTCGATCCCGTGCGTCATGACTTCGGCACCCCGAGCACCGAGGAGGTCAGCCGCGACATGGGCTCGGCGAGGGCGTTGACCGAGTCCGAGAGCTCCTTGCGCTGGGCCTGGGTCACCTGCCCGTAGGGGAGGTAGCCCGTCTGCGGGTCGTCGTATCGGGCGAGCAGGGCCTTGAGGGAGGCGAACCGCGCGTCGATGGTGCGCACCAGCGTCGCCTCGCGGGAGCCGCGGGATGCGGCGATCTCCTTCACGTTGTCGACGGCGACCTTCGCTCCCTCGAGGTTGGCGGCGAAGTCGGCCAGGTCGGTGCCGGACCACCAGTCCTCCTCGCCGGTGATCTTGAACGTCGCCACCTCGTCGAGCAGGCCGATCGCCCCGTTGGAGATCTCGCCGAGTCCGGGGGAGAAGCTCTTCCCGTGCACGAGGTCGAACAGCTTCTGCACGTCGGCGACCAGTCCGTCGGCGTAGCCGGCGCGCTCCGTCGGCGTGGAGGGGGCCCAGCCGGTATCGGCCGGCGTCCCGTCGGAGTTCACCGCGCCGGGCGCCGGCGGCCACAGGTCCTTCTCGATGCGGTGGAATCCGCGCCAGGTGCGGCCCTCGGCGAGCGCGTCGACCTCGCGGTAGTCGATCCCGGGATCGAGCTCCCCGAACGCCTCCGCGGTCGGCTCGATGCGCTCGTAGTAGGCGCGCGTCGTCACGTACAGGGAGCGGGCTGCGGGGTCGTCGCCGCTGCGGTACGCGTCGGCGAAGCGCGTGACGGCCGGCAGCAGCTGCTCGGTCTGCGACCGGACGTAGGACACGTAGTCGGCGACCGCCTTGGACTCGCGAGCGCTGCCGTTCGAGGATGCCCGGATGCGCTCGCCGGTGACCTTCAGAGAGGCCATTCCCACCAGGTCGCCCACCTGCCGGAAGCGGCAGGCGGTGAAGTAGCGGCCCGGCTGGAGCTGGACGACGTAGGTGATCGTCTGGCCCGGAGTGATGTTCTCCTTCTCCCCGACGACCCGCAGCTTGTCGTCGGCGAGGATCTCGAACTCGTTCGTGTCGGTGCCGGTGTTGCGGAACGTGAAGACGACGTTCCCCGCCGTGACGGTGGTCGAGGAGACCGTGCAGCCCGTGTCAGCGGCGTCGACCGTGAGGGCGGATGCGCCGGCACCGCCGGGACGGTTGGGCACGCAGCCGGTGAGAACGACGGCGAGCAGAGCGGAGGCGGCGATCAGCGGGAGGGCGCGACGGGACATGGTCGTCCTGGCTTTCGGAGAGGGAGGGCGGCGGTCAGGCGGGGCGCCGCGCGGCGTCGACGGGTACGGGTTGGATCGTCCTGGCCCGACCGGCCGGCAGCTCGCTGGTCGCGCGCGGTCGCTGGCGCCGCACGAACAGGACCCCGACCACGGCGGCGTAGACGATCCAGGAGGCCACCTGCGCCCAGGTGGGCTCGGCCGTCACGTTGAAGATCCCGGCCAGGAGCACTCCCCACCAGCTCGTCGGCGGGACCAGCGCGGTGATGTCGTAGGCCCGAGCGGCCGCGCCCGGGAGGATGTCGGCTTCCTGCAGCTCGCCGATGCCGTAGGCGAGCACCCCGGCGGCCACGATCACCAGGAACACCCCCGTCCAGCGGAAGAACCGGCTCAGGTCGATGCGGATGACCCCGAACGCGAGCAGGACGGACAGCACGACGGCGGTGGCGATGCCGAGGAGCGCTCCGGCGACGCCGACCGAGGCGTTCTGGGTGGCGCTGACGCTCGCCCACACGAACAGGGCCGTCTCGATGCCCTCCCTGCCGACGCTGACGACGCCGAGCACCACCAGCGCCACGGCCGACCCGCCGATCGCGACATCGGTTCGGCTGTGCAGCTCGCTCTTCAGCGTGCGGGCGTGCCGCGCCATCCAGAGGATCATCCAGGTCACGAAGCCCACCGCGACGATCGACAGCCCGCCACCGAGAGCCTCCTGGCCCTGGAAGCTGAGGCCGTAGGGACCCCAGGTGAGGATCGCGGCCACCCCGAGCGAGAGCACGAGGGCTCCGGCGACCCCGAGCCACAGTCTCCCGAGCAGGTCGCGGCGCCCGAGCTTGGCGAGGTACGCGACGAGGATGCCGACGATGAGGCCGGCTTCGAGGCCCTCGCGCAGGCCGATGAGGTAGTTGGGGAGCACGGATCGGCTTTCGGTCGGACCCGTCGGGTCGTGACGTCGACGGGCGGAGCGCGCCGACAGGGGTGATGGTAAGCCTACCCTAACCTTGGGGATGGGCCGCGGGGCCGGTCGCCGTCCGCGCTTTAGGGTTGCCGGGTGAGCGATGAGCGGACGCGCGCCGGTGCCGGGTCGACGGTGGTGGCCGTGCTGCTCGCCGTGATCGTCGGGCTCTTCGTCGGCGGGATCACGAGCTTCACCCACCGGCAGTGGCCGCTGAGCCTGGGCAGCGTGCGCCTGCCGCTCGGCCTGCTGGTGGGCATCGCCATCGTGGCCGCGGTCGTCATCGGCATCCGGCTGGCCTTCCGGAGCAGGATCGTCGCCCTCGGCGCGGCGGTCGGCGTGCTGGCCGCGATCGCGGTGCTGGCCTCGCGCGGGCCGGGCGGGGCGGTGGTCATCCTGCAGGACTGGGTCGGCTGGACCTGGGTGATCGCCCCCGCGGCGATCGCGGCGGTCACGGTGACGCGGCCCCGGCGCAGGCGACACCACTCCGTCGCGTCCGGCGCCGATCGTCCCGCCGAATAGAATCTCCCGGTGACCTACGTCATCGCTCAGCCCTGTGTCGACGTCAAGGACCTCGCCTGCATCGACGAGTGTCCTGTCGATTGCATCTACGTGGGCGAGCGGATGCTCTACATCCAGCCCGACGAGTGCGTCGACTGCGGTGCCTGCGAGCCGGTGTGCCCCGTGGAGGCGATCTTCTACGAGGACGACCTCCCGGAGAAGTGGAAGGACTACTACACCGCGAACGTCGAGTTCTTCAGCGAACTCGGCTCGCCTGGCGGGGCCGCGAAAGTGGGCGACCTGCACCGCGACCACCCGCTGATCGCGGCACTTCCCGCGCAGGCGTAACCGCGGCAGGCTCGCCCCGGATGCCCCTGGATCTGCCCGACTTCCCCTGGGACGAGCTCGCCGCGCCCGCTCGCACCGCCCGGGAGCATCCGGACGGGATCGTCGACCTCTCCGTCGGCTCCCCGGTCGACCCGACGCCGGAGGTCGTTCGCGTTGCGCTCGCCGCGGCCACGGATGCCCACGGCTACCCGGCGACCGCGGGCACGCCCGCCCTGCGCGAGGCCATCGTCGCCTGGTTCGCGCGCCGACGCGGAGTGACCGATCTCACGGTCGAGGACGTGCTCCCCACCATCGGCTCGAAGGAGATCGTCGCGCTGCTGCCCACCCTGCTCGGGCTCGGCGCAGAGGACGTCATCGTGCGCCCCACCCTCGCCTACCCCACCTACGCGGTCGGCGCTGCACTCGCGGGAGCGCGCTCGGTCGCCGCGGACGACCCCGACGACTGGCCGGAGGGCACCCGGCTCGTCTGGCTCAACACGCCGCGCAATCCGGACGGCGACGTGCTCTCCGTCCCCTTCCTGGCGCGCGTCGTGGAGCGTGCCCGCGAGGTCGGTGCGATCGTCGCGTCGGACGAGTGCTACGCGGAGCTGGACTGGCGCGGTGAGGGTCCATCGCCCAGCGTGCTGGATCCGCAGGTCACCGGCGGAACGCGCCGCGGCATCCTCTCGGTGTACTCGCTGAGCAAGCAGTCGAATCTGGCGGGGTACCGTTCCGCCTTCGTCGCCGGCGGCCGCGACCTCGTGGCGCGCCTGCTGCTCGCGCGCAAGCACGCGGGACTGATCCCGCCCGCGCCGGTGCAGGCGGCCACCGCGGCGGCGCTCGGCGACGACGCGCACGTGCGGGCGCAGCGCCGGCTCTACCGTGCCCGTCGGGAACGGCTCGCGGCGGCGCTCGCCGGCGCGGGCTTCCGCCTGGAAGGGGGTGACGCGGGGTTGTACCTGTGGGCGACCCGCGACGAGGACTGCTGGGCGTCCGTCGCCGCCCTGGCCGACCGCGGCATCCTGGTGGCCCCCGGGTCGTTCTACGGTGCGGCGGGCGCGGGTCACGTGCGGGTCGCCCTCACCGCGACGGACGAGCGGATCGACGCCGCCGTCCGGCGGCTGTCCTGACGCGTCCGTTGTGGCCGACCTCCATCCGCGCCGGGCCGCTTCCGTCGGGAAACGACGTAGGTTCGGCCCCGGTTAGGCTGTAGCGGTGAGTGATTCCCACGCCCGCGACACCGTGACGCTGTCGTTCCCGGGCGGCTCGGCGGAGCTGCCGATCGTCCGGGCGGTCGAGGGCAAGGACTCGATCGACATCTCGACGCTGTCTCGGCAAGCCGGTCTCACCACCCTCGATCAGGGCTTCGTGAACACCGCCGCCACCCGGAGCGCGATCACCTACATCGACGGCGATGCCGGCATCCTGCGCTATCGGGGGTACGCCATCGAGGACCTCGCGCGGAACTCCACCTACCTCGAGGTCGCCTGGCTGCTCATCTACGGCGAACTGCCCAGCGCCGACCAGCTGGCGGAGTTCGACGAGAAGGTGCGGCGGCACACGCTGCTGCACGAAGATCTCAAGCGCTTCTTCTCCGCACTGCCGCACACCGCGCATCCGATGTCCGTGCTGTCCTCCGCCGTGTCGGCGCTGTCGACCTACTACGAGGACTCGCTCGACCCGCACGACCCCGAGAAGGTCGAGATCTCGACCATCCGGCTGCTGGCGAAGCTGCCGGTGATCGCCGCCTACGCGCACAAGAAGGCGCTCGGCCAGGCGTTCCTGTACCCGGACAACTCCCTGGGCTTCGTCGACAACTTCCTCAAGCTCAACTTCGGCAATCTCGCCGAGATCTACCAGGTCAACCCGGTGCTCACGACCGCGCTCGAGCGGTTGCTCATCCTGCACGAGGACCACGAGCAGAATGCCTCCACCTCCACCGTCCGCCTCGTCGGGTCGACGGAGGCGAACATGTTCGCCTCGATCTCGGCGGGCATCAACGCGCTCTACGGTCCGCTGCACGGCGGGGCGAACGAGGCGGTGCTCACCATGCTCGGCGGGATCCGCGACTCGGGCGAGGGGGTGCGGCGCTTCGTCGAACGGGTGAAGAACAAGGAGGACGGGGTCAAGCTGATGGGCTTCGGGCACCGCGTCTACAAGAACTTCGACCCGCGCGCGAAGCTCGTGAAGGAGTCGGCCGACGAGGTTCTCGCGGACCTGGGAGTGCACGATCCGCTGCTGGACATCGCGAAGGAGCTCGAGGAGACGGCGCTCGCCGACGACTACTTCCTCTCCCGCCGGCTCTACCCGAATGTCGATTTCTACACCGGCGTCATCTACAAGGCGATGGGCTTCCCGTCACGGATGTTCACGGTGCTGTTCGCGATCGGGCGTCTGCCCGGTTGGATCGCGCACTGGCGTGAGCAGAACGAGGACCGCGCCACGAAGATCGGGCGCCCGCAGCAGCTCTACGTCGGCCCCGCGCACCGCCCCTGGCCCGCCGACCGCGCCTGACGCACCCCCGGGGGGCCCGTCGCACCCGTCGCACCCGCGCGCCTGCCTTTCTGTGCGCCTGCCGTCCCGAGGGGTCGCGTTTTGTCACCAACCGCCCGCACGACGGCTCGGGTGACCACGGTGCGACCCCTCGGGGTGTGTGGTGCCGGGGTCGGTAGCCTCGACGGGTGCGCATCGACGTCGTCACGATCTTCCCCGCGTTCTTCGCGGCGCTCGACGTGTCGCTGCTCGGGCGCGCGCGGCAGAGCGGGCTGATCGAGGTCCGGATCCACGACCTCCGCGACTTCGCTCACGACCGGCACCGCACGGTCGACGACACCCCCTACGGCGGTGGCGCGGGCATGGTGATGCGCGCCGAGCCGTGGGGCGAGGCTCTGGATGCCGTGCTCACGCCCGGATCCACGCTCGTGGTCCCGACGCCGGCGGGGTCCCTCTTCACCCAGCGTCGGGCGCGGGAGCTGAGCGCCCGCCAGCACCTCGTCTTCGCCTGCGGTCGTTATGAGGGCATCGACCAGCGCGTCGTGGAGTGGGCGCGCCGCGACCACGAGGTGCTGGAGCTGAGCCTGGGCGACTACGTCCTGAACGGCGGCGAGGTGGCGACGCTCGCGATGATCGAGGCTGCCGCGCGGGTGGTGCCGGGGATGGTCGGCAACCCCGAAAGCCTCGTCGAGGAGAGCCACGAGGAGGGCCTGCTCGAATACCCGAGCTACACGAAGCCGGCGAGCTGGCGCGGTCTGGACGTGCCGCCGATCCTCCTCAGCGGTCACCACGGCGCCATCGCCGCCTGGCGGCGCGAGCAGTCGATCGACCGCACCCGCCGCATCCGACCCGAGCTTCTCCCCGATGACGGGACGGACCTGTAGTCGGCGGCGATCAGCGGGCGGTGAGGACCACCGGGCCGTCGTCGGTGATCGCGATGGTGTGCTCGGAGTGGGCGCCGCGCGAACCGTCCTTCGAGCGCAGAGTCCAGCCGTCGGCATCCGTGTAGATCTCGTCGGTGCCGCGCATGAACCACGGCTCGATCGCGAACACCAGCCCCGCCCGCAGCGGCAGCCCGCGTTTCCGGCGGCCGTCGTTGGGCACATGCGGGTCGCCGTGCATGGTGCGTCCGACGCCGTGCCCGCCGAAGTCGAGGTTCACCTCGAGGCCGGCCTGATGGGCGACGCGGCCGATCGCCGCCGAGACGTCGCCCATCCGGTTGCCGGGTCGCGCCTGCGCGATGCCCGCCTCGAGGGCGCTCTCGGTGAGCGCGATCAGCTCGAGATCCTCGTCGCGGGGCGTGCCCACGACGATCGAGAGCGCGGTGTCGGCCACCCAGCCGTGCAGCTTGGCGGCGAAGTCGAGCGAGAGCAGGTCGCCGTCCCGGAGCCGGTAATCGCGGGGGAGCCCGTGCAGCACCGCGTCATTGACCGAGAGGCAGATCACCTTGCCGAAGGGCGAGGCACCGAAGGAGGGGTGGTAGTCGATGTAGCAGCTCTCGGCGCCCGCGTCGCGGATCAACTCGTGCGCGAGGGCATCGAGCTCGAGCAGATTCACGCCCACGTCCGCCGCGTCGCGCGTCGCCTCGAGCACGGAGGCGGCGAATGCCCCGGCGGGGCGCATCTCCTCGATCTCGGCGGGCGTGTGCAGTTCGATCACCCCGAAAACCCTAGTAGTGCACCCCCGGCCCCGCTCCGCGCTTTGCGCCGGCATCCGTCCCTCTGGCAGAATGACCCCTCGTGCCCGGCGCGGCTCTGCCACAGGGGAGCGCGGTTCCACCGGTGCACATTCCACCTCATCCACCGCGTCCGACTTGTGGCGAGCGCAGAGAGCGAATACCGCCATGCACATCCTCGACGATCTCGATGCCGCGTCCCTGCGGTCCGACATCCCCGAGTTCCGCCCCGGCGACACCGTGCGCGTGCACGTCAACATCACCGAGGGCAATCGCTCCCGCATCCAGGTGTTCCAGGGCGTCGTCATCGGCCGCCAGAACGAGGGCGTCCGCGAGACCTTCACCGTCCGCAAGGTCAGCTTCCAGGTCGGCGTCGAGCGCACCTTCCCCGTGCACTCGCCGGTCATCGACCACATCGAGATCGTGACCCGCGGCGACGTCCGCCGCGCGAAGCTCTACTACCTGCGCAAGCTCCGCGGCAAGAAGGCGAAGATCAAGGAGAAGCGCGAGTCCTAGGACCCGCCGATCCACCGCGCCGCCCGGTCCGCCGGGCGGCGCGGTCGCGTCTGCGGACCCCTCCGCTGCCACCGCGTGTCGCGTCGACGGCGCGGCGGGAGAGCGGGAATCGCCCGCTTATGCTGGTGCCGGATCGAGGGGGCGGATGTGACACCACGCACTGCGGCGGCCGGCGACACGTCGGCGCGTGTGCCGGTCGATCCGCCGCGCGGGCGCGCTCGGCGGCTGCGCGGCTGGAAGGCGTTCCTGCGCGACGTGCTGGTCATCCTGGTGGCCGCTGTCCTGATCTCATTCCTGATCAAGACCTTCCTGATCCGCTCGTTCTACATCCCGTCCGAGTCGATGATGAACACCTTGCACGTGAACGACCGGATCATCGTCAACGAGCTCGCGCCGAAGCTCATGCCGGTGCAGCGCGGCGATGTGATCGTCTTCCGGGATCCCGGGGGCTGGCTGGACGGCTCCGGGCAGATCGCGCCCCCGAGGAGCGGACCGGGGGCGGCACTCGACCAGGTGCTCTCGGTCATCGGGCTCACCGCCCCGGACAGCAACGACCATCTCATCAAAAGGGTGATCGGGCTCCCCGGCGACAAGGTCACCTGCTGCACGAGCCTCGGCCGGGTCTCGGTCAACGGCGTCCCGCTCACCGAGCCGTACATCCTCGTCACGACCGATCAGCGCCCGTTCTCGGTGACGGTGCCGAAGAAGTCCCTCTGGGTCATGGGCGACAATCGCGGCAACTCCAAGGACTCCCGGTTCAACCAGGATCAGCCCGGCAAGGGATTCGTGCCCTACTCGGACGTGGTGGGCCGCGCCATCCTCATCAGTTGGCCGGCCGATCGCTGGACCTGGCTCGACAACTACCCCTTCGTCTTCGCGAACGTGGACCGGAGGGGCTCCGGGTGACGGTCGCGGATCCGTCGCTCCGTGTCGAGCGGAGACTGCTGCGCGAGGGCGCGCGGATGGTGATCGGCGTCGACGAGGTCGGCCGGGGCGCGATCGCCGGTCCCGTGGCGATCGGCGTCAGCCTGCTGGAGACCCCGCGGCGGAGCATCCCTGCGGGTCTGCGGGACTCGAAGATGCTGAGCGAGCAGCGCCGCGTCGAACTGCATCCGGTCGTGGCGGACTGGTGCGCGCAGTGGGCCGTCGGCCTCGCCAGCAATGCGGAGGTCGACGAGGTCGGCATCATGGCCGCGCTCG
>JACRGJ010000009.1 GCA_016212425.1 Micrococcales bacterium
ACCGGATAGCCGGGCGCATAGCCTACCGGATCGCAGGGCGCATCGCCGAGCGGATCGCTGGGCGGCCAGTCCCTCGCCGAGCTGCTGGACACCCTGCACGTCGTCGCCCTTCACCTGCGCACCCGATACCGCGGGCTCGGCGTGCGGGAGGCGGCGCTCCTGCGCGGGCCCGCCGGCTGGACCGAGTTCTCCCCGTTCCTCGAGTACGACGACGCGGAGGCGGCCGCCTGGCTCGCCGCGGCCATCGACTACGGCTGGCACGAGACCCCGCCGCTGTTGCGCGACCGCATCCCGGTAAACGCGACCCTCCCCGCGGTCGCCGCATCCGAGGTTCCCGGCGTGCTCGAGCGCTTCGGGCCCGTGCGCACAGTGAAGGTCAAGGTCGCCGAGCGCGGGCAGACCCTCGCCGACGACGTCGCCCGGGTGCGTGCCGCGCGGGCCTGGCTGGGGCCGGAGGGGCGCGTCCGCGTCGACGCGAACGGCGGCTGGAACGTGGACGAGGCCGAGCACGCGGCGCACGAGCTCGCGCCGTTCGACCTCGAGTACTTCGAGCAGCCGTGCGCGAGCGTCGGCGAGCTGGCGGAGCTGCGGATGCGGCTTCACGACTGGGACCTGCCGGTCGCGGCCGACGAGAGCGTCCGCAAGGCGGATGACCCGCTCGCCGTCCTGCGCGAGGGTGCCGCCGACCTGCTGGTGGTCAAGGCGCAGCCGCTCGGCGGGATCCGTCGCGCCCTCGCACTGGTCGCCGAGGCGGGACTGCCGGTCGTCGTGTCCAGTGCCCTGGACACGAGCGTGGGACTGGCGATGGGTGCCGCTCTTGCCGCCGCGCTGCCGGAGCTGCCCTACGACTGCGGCCTCGGCACGGCGGCACTCCTCGCCGCGGACGTCACCGGGCATCCGCTCGTTCCCGTCGACGGCGCGATCGAGGTTCGCCGCGTCGAACCCGAGTCCCGGCTGCTGACCGCCCACGCCGCCGGCCCCGACCGCGTCGCCTGGTGGGCGGACCGCATCCGCCGCTGCCACGCCCTGCTGGCCTGACGGTCCCGACCGGCTGGATGCCCTCGGGCCTCGCGCCGGACCGCGTCAGAGACCGGAGTAGGCGTGCAGACCCTTGAAGAAGAGGTTGACGACCGAGTAGTTGAACAGCACCGCACCGAAACCGATGATCGCCAGGTAGGCCGCGCGGGATCCCCGCCAGCCCCGCGTCGCCCGCGCGTGGATGTAGCCGGCGAAGAGGACCCAGATGATGAAGGTCCAGACCTCCTTCGTGTCCCAGCCCCAATAGCGGCCCCAGGCGCGCTCGGCCCAGATGGCGCCCGCGATGAGGGTGAACGTCCAGAACACGAAGCCCACCACGACGACCCGGTAGGCCACCGACTCGAGCTGCCCGGCAGTGGGCAGCGTCGCGAGGAAGTTCCACCGCGGCAGACCCCCGCGATCGCGCCGGGTCTGCATCAGCTGGAGGATCGAGAGGCCGGCGCCGACCGCGAAGAAGCCGGTCCCGAGGGTGGCCACGAAGACGTGCACGACCAGCCACGCCGACTGGAGCGCCGGCGGCAGCGGGGTGACCTGCACGTAGAAGTTGACGGTCGCCACTCCGAGCAGGATCGCGACGATCCCGGTGATGTACGTCCCGAGGAAGCGGACGTCCCGCCACAGGTTCAGGACCAGGAACACGCCCACCATGATCGCTGTGCCGATCATCGCGAATTCGAACATGTTCGTCCACGGCACGTGGCCGTTGGCGAAGCCGCGGATCACCGCACCGGTGACGTGCACGAGCCAGGCGATGATGACCAGCGCCGTGCCGATCCGCTGGTAGCGCGAGTCGCGGCGGCTCGGCGGAGCCGCGACCGCGGGCCGCTCCAGCACGGCGGTGCCGACCCCGGACCCCCCGCTCGCGCGCACCGCGACGGCGGAGGCCGCAGCGTCGCGGGCGGCGATGACGCGGGCGGACCGCGCGGACAGGTCGAGGGTGAAGGCGACGAAGGCGAGCACGTAGACGGCGATCGCCGAGTAGACCGCGATGAGCGAGATGTCGGCGAGCTGGTTCGGCGTCACGCGGTCATCCTACGTGCACTCGCGGAGAGCATCGGGGGTCGGCGCCACGGCCCCGGATTCACACCGCGCCCAGGTCGACGGCGGCCGACAGCAGCTCCCGCGCCGGCTCGCGGTAGTCCGTCTCCGTCCAGCTTCTCCAGCGGCTGCGCCCGCGCCCGGCGGGGGCCGCGCGCGGCTCGAAGGTCGTGATGCTCGAGAGCGCGCATCGGCGACGACGCGGATCGTGCGGGAACGGCTGCCGGGCGACGGCCCGATGCACGATCCAGATCGGCAGCTGGTGACTGACGAGGACGACGTCCCCGCCGTCGACGCCCCCCGCGGCGGCCGCCATCGCGTCCAGCATCCGCTCGGCGATGGAGGCGTAGGCCTCGCCCCATCCGGGCACCCAGGGCCGCGCGAGCAGCCGCCAGTTGCGCGGACGCCGGATCTCCCGGCGCACCCGGGAGCCCTCGAACGCGTTCCACGGCTCGAGGAGGCGCGCATCCGTCTCGACGTCGAGCCGGAACAGCTCGCCCCACGGCGCGGCGCTCTCCCGGGTGCGCTGCAGGGGGCTCGCCACGACCCGGACCACCGGCGCTGCGGACGACGACTCCGCGGCCGCCCGCGCCATCCGCCTGCCCAGGTCGCTCAGCCGGAACCCGGGCAGCCGCCCGTACAGCACCCCGCCGGGGTTGTGCACCTCGCCGTGGCGCACGAGATGGATGCGGTCGGCCGGCACGCCGCGATCCTACGGTCGTCCGCTGATGCCGCGCGCGAGGCGGCACGTCGCCGGACGCCGCCCGCCACCCCTCGGCAGGAGCACCCCTCGGCACGAGCACCCGCCGGACGCCACCCCTCGGCAGACGCCACCCCTCGGCGGCAGCGCCCCTCGGTAGGATCGGAGCCCGTGACCTCCCGCACCCGCATCGCCGACCTCGCCGACCTTCCCGACGGACCGGTGCGGGTCGCCGGCTGGGTCGAGACGGTGCGCGACCAGAAGAAGGTGCAGTTCGTCGTGCTCCGGGACGAGACCGGGGCGCTGCAGCTCGTGCACCCCCGGGCGACCCCCTCCCCCGGATCGGGCGCCGAGGACGGCACTCTCGAGGCGGATCCTCTCGCCGACGCCGTCAGCGCGCTCACGCTCGGCACGTTCCTCGCCGTCGAGGGCGAGCTGAAGCACGACGAGCGCGTCAAGCTCGGCGGGATCGAGGTGAAGGTGGGGCGCATCGACGTCAGCGCCGCGGCCCTCCCCGAGCTGCCGATCGCCGACGACTCCGCCATCGACAAGCGCCTGGACTACCGCTTCCTCGACCTGCGCCGGCCGGAGCAGAACCTCATCGCCCGCGTGCAGACCACCTTCGAGCACGCCCTGCGCACCTGGTGGGTCGAGCGCGGCTTCCTCGAGATCCACACCCCCAAGCTGATGTCCTCTCCGTCCGAGAGCCGCGCGGAGCTGTTCCAGGTGCCCTACTTCGAGACCACCGCCTACCTCGCGCAGAGCCCGCAGCACTTCAAGCAGATGGCCCAGTCGGCCGGCTTCGGAGCCGTCTTCGAGATCGCGGATGCGTACCGCGCCGACCCGTCCTTCACCAGCAGGCACGCCACCGAATTCACGAGCGTCGACGCGGAGATCAGCTGGATCGACTCGCACGAGGACGTCATGGCGATGCACGAACAGCTCCTCGTCGCCGGCTTCTCCGCCGTCGCCGAGAAGCACGGCGCCGAGATCGAGGCGCGCTTCGGCGCTCCCGTCACCGTGCCGACGATCCCGTTCCCGCGCATCCCGCTGGCCGAGGCGAAGCAGATCGTCGCCGACCGCGGCTACGTCGTGCCCCGTGCGGATGCCGACATGGACCCCGAGGGCGAGCGGCGGATCGCCGAGTACGTGCGCGAGCAGCACGGGCACGACTTCGTGTTCCTCACCGACTACGACGCCTCGATCCGGCCCTATTACCACATGCGGCATCCGGAGGATCCGGACCTCACGCGCAGCTACGACCTGATCTACCGGGGCACCGAGATCTCCACGGGCGCTCAGCGTGAGCACCGCGTCGCCGTGCTCGAGGACCAGGCGCGGGAGAAGGGCCTGGACGTCGCCGAACTCGGCGACTACCTCGACTTCTTCCGCTACGGCACGCCGCCGCACGGCGGCTTCGGGATGGGCCTGGCGCGGGTGCTGATGCTGCTCTTGGGGCAGCCCTCGATCCGCGAGGTGACCTTCCTCTTCCGCGGACCCAACCGCCTCGCCCCGTAGCGCAGCGAGCGTCGAGCCTCAGACCTCGAGGTCGACGACCGCGCGGCCGCGGACGTTGGAGTCGATCCACGCCGCCACGGCGCGATGATCCGGATGCTCGAGGTACGCGCCGAGCGCATCCAAGTCGGCGAAGGTCGACTCGAGCAGCAGGTCGGCGTTGCGCTCGAAGCCCGCCGCATCCCGGTGGAACTCCATGCTGCCGATCTCGGGGATCGCCTCCCGCAGGGCGAGCAGGCGCTCGGCGACCTCGGCGGCGAGCCGGTCCTTCTCGACCGCGTCCGGTGTCGTGAAGGTCCAGATCACCAGGTGGCGGATCATGCGGGCACCTCCGTGAGTGCGGCGCGCAGCCGATCGGCGTCGACACGCCAGATGGTGTGCACGCGATCCCCGATCAGCACGACGGGGATCTCCTCGGCGTACCGGTCCAGCAGGGCGGGGTCCTCGAGGATCGACCGCTCCTCGAATCTCACCTCCGGGTGCTCGGCCAGCACAGTGTGGATCACCGCCCTGGCGTCGTCGCAGAGGTGGCAGCCGGGCTTGCCGAGGAGGGTGAGGACGGGCACGCGTTCAGCCTAGATCGCACCTAGAGTGGAATGACGATGACCTCCGACTCCGCCACCGGAAGCGTCGCGGCACTCCCGCCGAGCGAGCGCCCGATCGTCGCCTTCTTCGACGTCGACAACACCCTGATGCGGGGCACCAGCCTCTTCCACCTGGGGGTCGAGGCGTGGCGGCGCGGCGTGATCGGCTGGCGCGATGTGGCCCCATTCGCCTGGCACCAGCTGCGCTTCATCCGCAAGGGCGAGAACCACGCGCACCTCGGCTCGGCCCAGGAACGCGCGCTGAGTCTCGTCGGAGGACACCGGACCGAGGAGATCCTGGCGCTGGCGGAGCGGATCTGGGAGCGCATCAGTCCCCGGCTCTGGCCGGAGACCGTCGCCCTGACGAAGGAGCACCTCGCGAAGGGGCACGAGGTCTGGCTGATCTCGGCCACGCCGGTCGAGGTCGGTCGGCTGATCGCGACTCGCCTGGGCTTGACCGGGGCGCTCGGCACCCGCACCGAGGACGTCGCCGGCGTGTACACCGGCCGGCTCGTCGGGCACGTCCTGCACGGCGAGCGGAAGGCCGTCGCCGCGCGCGAGCTGGCCGGCGCCATCGGGGCCGACCTCGCCGAGTCGTGGGCCTACTCGGACAGCCGCAACGACATCCCCCTGCTGACCCTCGTCGGCAACCCGGTGGTCGTGAACCCGGATCCCGTCCTCACCCTGCACGCGGCGTCGAACCGCTGGCCCGTCATGCGGATGAAGCGCGCCAGCATCCGCGACGCGCAACGCCGGGTGCGGCGGGAGGCGCGGGTCGTGCGCATCCAGGCGCAACGCGACGCGGGCGCACGCCGCCCGACCGTCCGGAGGAACAGGAAGCGCCCGGACTGAGCCGGGCGCTTCGGGTCACTCCGGAGCGGAGGACTACTTCTTGTTGCGACGCTGGTGACGCGTCTTGCGCAGCAGCTTGCGATGCTTCTTCTTCGCCATGCGCTTGCGGCGCTTCTTGATGACGGAACCCATGGTCCACCTCCATCCTCGTCTCGAGAGCGGTCACCCGGTCCGAGACGAACCGCGGCAAGTCAACCGGGGGAGTCTACCCGACGGTCTCAGCCCGCGCGGTGGAGCCGGATCGCCTCGGCGACCGCGGACTCCGGGATGCGGTACGAGCGTCCGAAGCGCACGGCGGGCAGGTCCCCGGAGTGGACCATGCGGTAGACGGTCATCGAGGAGACGCGCATGAGGTCGGCGACCTCGGCCACGGTGAGGAAGCGCACGTCGTCGAGTCCGCCCGGCATGACCGCCCCCGCCCCCTGTGTCGAGCAACTCTCCCTGTGGCGGATGTGCCCAGAGTGCGTGGTGTGCTCAGCGCTGACAGTAGCGGCACAGCGACGGCCCGGGCAATCCCCGTGCGGGGGCCCCGCTCAGCGGCGGCCGACGACCGGGAGTCTCTCCCACGCGAAGCGGGCCCCGTGTGCCGTCTCGGCGGCGAGCCGACCCACCCGATCGCCCAGCTCCGCCCCCGCCCACTCGGTGCGGCGCCGCAGCTCCTCGGCTGCCGCATCCGGTGCAGGAGCCGCGGTCGGGGCGAAGACGGCCACCCAGTCGCGGATCCGGTCCAGCGGTTCCGGATTGAGACGGTAGTAGCGGTGCTGCCCCGCCTCACGAACCTCCACGAGGCCGTGATCGCGCAGGGTCTTCAGGTGCTTGGACACGGTGGGCTGGCTGATGCCGGTGGCGGCGACCAGCTGTCCGACGCTGATCTCGGCGCGGCCGGACGGGTCCAGGGTCAGGGCCCGCAGGCGTTCGAGGAGGTCGCGACGGGTCGGGTCCGCGACCACGTCGAAGATGTCCGCCATGCGGCCAGAGTAGTTCGCGTCCTGGCGGCGCACCATCATGCCGCGCACGGCATACGTGTCAGCCGTCCGCCAGCTCCCGAGCCCGCGCGATCGCCGCGGCGGCGGCGCGATCGAAGACCTCGGACAACCGCGCCTCCTCGAGCACGGCCACCGCCCGCTCGGTGGTGCCCTTCGGGCTCGTCACCCGGCGCCGCAGCTCCGCCGGGTCGGCCCCGGATGCCGCGAGCAGCTCGCTCGCCCCGCGGAAGGTGCCGCGCACCATGACCTCGGCCTGCTCGGCGCTGAAGCCAAGTCGCTGCGCCGTCCGCTCGAGCTCCGCGATGAGGAGGAAGACGTAGGCGGGTCCGGAGCCCGAGATCGCGGACAGCGCATCCAGTCGCGACTCCGGCACCACGACCACGTCGCCGACCGTGCCGAACAGGAGCGACGCGAGCTCGACATCCGCCGCGCCCGCGCGCGTCCCCGCCGAGATCCCCGTCACCCCCCTTCCCACCGTCGAGGGCGTATTCGGCATGGCGCGCACGACGGTGTTCCGCATGCGCGCCTCCATCGTCGCGGCGGTCACGCCGACGGCGACGCTGATGACGAGGGCGCCGGGCTCGAGGTCGTCCCGGATCGCGTCGAGGAGGTCGGACACCATGCCCGGCTTCACGGCGATGAGCACGATCCGCGCCCCGGCCAGAGCCCGGGCGTTCGCCGCGGGATCGCGCTCGGTCGCGAGGGAGACCACGCCGGGAAGGCCGAGCGCATCCGCCTTCGCGGCGGTGCGGTTGGTCACGGTCACGCCGTCGGCTGTCACGCCGGGAGCGACGAGTCCGGCGAGGATGGCGCCGCCCATCGAGCCGGCGCCGAGGATCGCGATGCGGGGAAGCTGCACGGTCATCCGCCCATCGTGACGGATTCGCGGCCGGGTAGCCTGGGCAGGGTGAGCGCGACGGGCGGGAGCAGGGCGATCCTGGCCGCGATGGGCGCCAACCTCGGCATCGCGGTCACGAAGTTCGTCGCGGCCTTCCTCTCCGGCTCGGCGTCGACGCTCGCGGAGGGCGTGCACTCCCTCGCCGACACCGGGAACCAGATCCTGCTGCTCATCGGGCGTCGCAGGGCCGCGCGGTCCGCGGACGCGGAGCACCCGTTCGGCTACGGGCGCGCGCGCTTCCTCGCCGCGTTCGTCGTGTCGATCATGCTCTTCACCGTCGGCGGCGTCTTCTCGCTCTTCACGGGGTGGGAGAAGCTGCTCGATCCGCGTCCGGTCGCGAACGGCTGGCTGCCGCTGGTCGTGCTCGCCCTCGCGATCGGGCTCGAGAGCTTCTCGCTGCGCACCGCCGTGCACGAGTCCCGGCCGCTCAAGGGCGCCGGTTCCTGGATCGACTTCGCACGCCGGGCGAAGGCGCCCGAGCTGCCGGTGGTGCTGCTCGAGGACACCGCCGCGCTCACCGGCCTGGGCGTCGCCGTCCTCGGGGTCGGTCTCACGGTGGTCACCGGGAACGGCGTCTTCGACGCGATCGCCACCCTCCTCATCGGGCTCCTGCTCGTCGCTGTGGCGCTCCTGCTCGGGATCGAGACGCGCAGCCTCCTGATCGGCGAGGGCGCCAGCCCGGGCGATGTCGCCCGGATCCGCGCCGCCATGAACGCGCACCCCGCGGTGGAGGCGATCATCCACATGAAGACGCTCTACCTCGGGCCCGACGAGATGCTCGTCGCGGCGAAGATCGCTCTCCCGCGCGCGACGCGGCTGCCCGAGATCGCGGCGGCCATCGATCGGATCGAGTCCGACATCCGGCGCGACGTCCCGGTCGCCCGGGTGATCTACATCGAGCCCGACATCTATCTGCGGGCCGCCGAAGGGCACCCGTCCACCGACTCGATCGTCATCAAGTCCTCGGATTGACCGCGTCGCAGCGCCGGATCCGCTCGGCCAGCCGTCGCGATCGTTCAGGATGCGGCCGGTACCTTCTCCCGCATGTCGGGGACGCGGTGGGGCATGGTACGACACGGGCGCTTGCCCCGGCGCGGCGTCGGCGGATCGATCGCCGCCCTGATCGGGATCGTGCTGGCGGTGGTCCTGGCCAGCACGGCGTCGGTCGCCGCCGTCGCCGTGTGGCGCCTGGGCGGCACGATCAGCTCCCGCTCCGTCGACATCAAGACGGGCAGCACGGTGCGACCGCCGGCGCTCGGGCCGATCACCCAGCCGGTGAACATCCTCCTGGTGGGCAGCGACTCCGGCGGCGGCAACGCCGCCTACGGACGACGCGGCGAGACCCTGAACGACGTCACGATCCTGATCCACATCTCACCGGAGTCGCGATCGGCGACGGCGATCAGCATCCCCCGCGACCTCTGGGTGCCGCAGGCGGCCTGCACCCGGTCGGACGGCAGCCGGGTCGGGGCGAGCGGGCCGCGCAAGTTCAACGAGGCGCTCTACCGAGGGGGTCTGCCGTGCGTCGCCCAGGTCGTCGCCGCGTTCACCGGACTGCCCGTCGATTACGCGGCGCTGATCGAATTCGACGGGGTCGTGGAGATGTCGAACGCCCTCGGCGGGGTGACCGTGTGCCTGGCCTCCCCGATCAAGGACCCCGCGGCGGGCCTGAACCTGCCGGCCGGCGACAACACGCTGCAAGGCTCGACGGCGCTCGCGTTCCTGCGCACCCGCAAGGGACTGGCGGCCGGCAGCGACCTGGCCCGGATCAGCAACCAGCAGGTGTTCCTCTCGGCGATGATGCGCCAGGTGAAGAGCTCGACGACCCTGACCGATCCGGTGAAGCTGTACAACCTGGCGACCACCGCGGCCCGGCGGATGACCCTGAGCCGTGAACTGGCATCCCCGACGACCATGGTCTCCATCGCCCTCGCCCTGAAGGACATCCCGCTGGATCGGATCTCCTTCATCCAGTACCCGAACTCGCCCGCCATGGTCGGGGCCACCAGCGTGACGCTGCCGTTGCCGAAGCTCGCGGCGCCGCTGATCTCCGCGGTGCGGAACGATCAGGCGGTGGTCGCCGGCTCCGCCGGGCAGGCGCAGGTCGACTCGACACCCGCCCCGCCGAGTCCGGCTGCCAGCGCCACGGCAGCCCCCAGCGGAAGCCCCGCCCCGACGGCGTCCGGGCCGCCGGGCGCGGTGCAGCTGCCGACGGGTGTCACCGGCCAGTCGGCCGCGGACCAGACCTGCTCGCGCGGGTCCCGCGGCTGAGGCCTCACCGCCGCGCCGCGAAGAACTCCTCGAGGAGCAGGGCGCACTCCCGCTCGAGCACCCCGCCGACGACCTCCGCGCGATGCAGGGCGCGGCGGTCCCGCACGAGGTCCCACACCGAGCCGGCGGCACCGGCCTTCGCATCCCACGCCCCGAACACCACGGTCGGGATGCGGGCCGCGACGATCGCGCCGGCGCACATCGCGCAGGGCTCGAGGGTGACCACGAGGGTCGCGTCGTCGAGCCGCCACGCTCCGCGGGCGGACGCCGCCGCGCGGATCGCGAGCAGCTCGGCGTGCGCGGTGGGATCGTGGCGCTCCTCCCGGCGGTTGCGGTCGGCGCCGAGGACGCCGCCGTCGGCCGCCACGACGACCGCCCCGACCGGCACGTCCCCGAAGGCCGGGGCCTTCTCCGCCTCGCCGAGCGCCGCGCGCATCCACGTGTCGTGCAGGGATGCGGGGGCCATAGCCTGAGGGTATGCGCGTGCACGTCGCCGACCATCCGCTCATCACCCACAAACTGACGGTGCTCCGCGATCGGCGGACGCCCTCGCCGACCTTCCGCTCTCTCGCCGAGGAGCTGGTGACCCTGCTCGCCTACGAGGCGACCCGCAACGTGCGCGTCACGCCGGTGCGGGTGACGACCCCCGTGGCCGAGGCCGACGGGCTGGCCATCGCCGACCCGCGTCCGCTGGTCGTGCCCATCCTGCGCGCGGGCCTCGGGATGCTCGAGGGCATGGTCAAGCTGGTGCCGACCGCGGAGGTCGGCTTCCTCGGCATGGTGCGCAACGAGGAGACGCTGCAGCCCGACATCTACGCCGAGCGCCTGCCCGACGACCTCGCGAACCGGCAGTGCTTCGTGCTCGATCCGATGCTGGCCACGGGGGGATCCCTGATCGCGGCTATCGACTACCTCCTCGACCGTGGCGCCGTCGACGTGACCGCCGTGTGCCTCATCGCGGCCCCCGAGGGCCTCGCCGCGGTCGAGAAGGCCACCGAGGGCCGCGAGGTGACGATCGTCGTGGGCGCGCTCGACGAGAAGCTGAACGAGGTCGGCTACATCGTGCCGGGCCTCGGCGACGCCGGCGACCGCCTCTACGGCGCCGTGTAAGCCTCCGCGGAAACCCCGGCTCTCGCCCGAGGGGTCGCATCCCGCCCTTCCCACGCCGGCGGCGCCCATCCGGAAGGGCCTGTCGCGACCCCTCACAAGGGCGGAGAGCGGCAGGGCTCCGCGCGGCGCGGTTTGACACGGCACGCCCTCGTGCCCGACACTTCCCTGCATGACCGCGACTCCGCACGTCTCCGTCGCCCGCTCGGGTGCAGGGATGACCGGCACCATGATGCCGCCGCGTGCGACCGCGTCCTGTCGAATGTGCGCCTGAGAGCCTCCTCGCCGGATCCCGCCTCACCAGCTCCCGCTGACCGCCGCATGGATCCCCGGAGTCCCGCGCCCGAGGCGCGGAGCACTCCCGCTCCCCGCACCGCATCACTGCCCGCCTTCGCCGTCTCGTCGGCGACCGGGCCATCCGAAGGATTCGACACCATGTCTCTTGCCGTCATCGACCCGATCACTGCCTCCGCACCGCACCACCGTCCGCACCGCGCCGCATCCGCCGCACCCGTCCCGACCCCGTCCTCGCCCCCCGCCCCAGCCTCGACCGAACCGCGTCGGATCCGCGCCGTGCCCGAAGGCACCGAGGCCCGTGGCTTCGCCCTCTACGTGGGCCTCGACGAGGCCGCGGCCGAGGCAGCGGGCACCGACCTCGGCGCCGTCGTCCGTGCGCTGAAAGCGCTCGCCGCCGAACTGGTGCCCGGCAGCGAGACCTATGCGGCGGTGGCGCTCGCCCCCGAGGGCGCCGGGGGCTGCGACGTCGACGTCGTGCGCCTCGCCCTGCAGGACCCGGCCGCCCTCGCGAGGCAGCGCCAGTCGCGGCCGACACCGCCCGCCCCGGAGCCGCGCGGCGGCGTCGTCATCGACATCTCGCGCAAGCGCGTCGTCATCGACGGCGAGTCGGTCGGGCTCACCTACCGGGAGTTCGAGCTCCTGCAGTTCCTCGTGCTGCGCGAGGGGCGCACGATCGACCGGCCCGAGATCATCCAGACGCTGTGGAGCGGCTCAGACGAGGAGGAGGCGCCAAACGAGCGCACCATCGACGTCCACGTGCGGCGGCTGCGCGGGAAACTCGGCGTCTACGAGGACATCGTGCGCACGGTGCGCGGCTCGGGCTACCGCTTCGACCGCCACGCGGACGTCGCCATCCGCTGGGCCTCGACGCCCTCGCCCGACGTGTTCTGAGGCAGAGCGTTTCCGGCCGACGCCCGGCGCGCTCTGAGACCGCCCGCCTAGCGTGGACGGCATGGACGAGGACTCCCGGATGCGCGCCCTGCGCTACCGCCAGGAGCGCGACTCGGGCGAACGCGAAGAGAGCCCGGCCGGGGCGAGCGATGCACACCTGTCTCCCGCCACGCGGCAGGAGCGCGCGGCGTACGTCGAGACCCTGATCGACCAGGCCATCCGCGCCGGGGAGTTCGACGACCTGCCCGGCGCCGGCAAGCCACTGCCGGGACTCGGTGGCGTCCACGATCCGGACTGGTGGATCCGACGCAAGATCGAGCGCGAGCAGCTCGGCGGTCTCGGTCCGCCAGCGCTCACCCTGCGCACGGAGAGCACGGGACTCGAAGCCCGGCTCGACGCGCTGCACCGCGAGGACGAGGTGCGCGAGACGCTCAGCGACTTCAATCGGCGGGTGATCGAGGCGCGTCGCCAGCTGCTGGGCGGTCCGCCGGTGGTGACGCCGACCCGCGACATCGACGCCGAGGTGCGGGCCTGGCGCGAGCGCCGTCGGGACCGGGCGGCGCGGGCGAGCGACGCGGAGACCTCGGGCACGCGGCGCGAGCGGCGCCGCGCTCGGCGCCGAGCTGCCCGCCCCCCTAGCCTGGACGGATGAGCGACTCCCCCTCCGTGGTCATGTACGGCGCCGACTGGTGTCGCGACTGCCGGCGATCCAAGGCCCTTCTCGACCGACTCCAGGTGCCCTACGCGTACATCGACGTGGAGAACACGGAGGGAGCGGCGGACGCCGCTCAGGCGGTCAGCGGGCGGATGAACATCCCGGTGGTCGTGTTCCCTGACGGCTCCCACCAGGTCGAGCCATCGGACGCGGCCCTGCAGGGCCGTCTGGCCGAGCTCGACCTGCTCTGAGACTCCCGCTCGAGCCCATGCGCGGCTCCCAGCCGCTTCGCAGAAAAATAACGAATCGATAACTGGACACCGTTACCTGCCCGTTATATCTTCGGTGTCAGCGCCGGTTGTTTGCTGTGGCAGCCGACGCGGATGTGATTGCAGGACACTCTTGGTGCAAGGGAGAGGGCCGGCCGCGATGCCTCTGCGGCCGGCCCTCAATCTGTCCCCGCACCGCCCGCCGTCCGCTACGGGTTCGAGCTGACAGCGACCTCCGGCACGGGCGGCAGTCGAGCGGCCCGTCCTACTGTGGGGTCATGACCGCCCGCCGCGACGCCGTCGACGCCTGGGAGTCGCTGTACAGGGCGTCCGTCGCCGTGCAGCGCTTCCTCGCCGAGCGCTTCCCCGATGACCTCGGGCAGAGCGAGTACGACGTGCTCGTCAACCTGTATCGCGCGCCCGGCCGCGCGGCGCGCATCCGCGACCTGCACCGGCATCTGCTGCTCACCCAGCCGAGCGTCTCGCGGCTGGTCGACCGGATGGCCGCCCGTGGCGTGGTCAGGAAGTGCTCCGACGCGACCGACGCCCGCGGGACCGTGGTGCTGCTGACCGAGGAGGGCGAACGGCTCTTCCGCCGAATCGGCGCCGAGCACGCCCGCGTGATCTCGGACCGGATGCTCGCCGCGCTGTCGCCGGCGGAGCTTCGGCAGCTGCGTCAGCTCAGTGATGCGCTGCGCGGCGACGCGGCGCCCCGGCTGCCGACCGAGGCGGATGCCGTGCCCCGTCCCGCGACCCTCGCGGGGCCCCGCGCATGACCGCTCCCGCGATCGCCTGGCTGCGCGACGACCTGCGCATCGCCGACAACCCGGCTCTCCGCGCCGCCGTCGACCGGGGCGGACCGGTGGTGGTGCTCTTCGTGCTCGACGAGCACAGCGACGAGCAGCGCGGACTCGGCGGCTCCAGCCGCTGGTGGTTGCATCAGTCCCTCGCCGCCCTCGCCGCCGATCTGAAGGCCCGCGGAGCCACGCTCACCCTGCGCCGGGGACCGGCCGAGGAGGAGGTGCCGAAGCTCGTGCGCGAGAGCGGTGCGGACGCCGTGTTCTGGAACCGCCGCTACGGACGGACCAAGGACATCGACGCGCGGATCAAGAAGTCGCTCCGCGAGGACGCGGTGAACGCCGAGAGCTTCGCCGCGAATGTGCTGGTCGAGCCGTGGGAGGTCACCTCCTCCGGCGGCACCCCGTTCCGGGTGTTCACGCCGTTCTGGAAGGCGGAGCGTGCGCATCCGATCCGCGACGTCGTGGCCGCGCCGCCGAGGATCGACGGGGCCCCGGCGGCGAGCGACGACCTCGAGGACTGGGGGCTTCTGCCGACGCGTCCGGACTGGGCGGGGGGCCTGCGCGAGACCTGGACCCCGGGCGAGCGCGGCGCCCACGACCGGCTGGAGCGGTTCGTGCGCGAGCACCTCGAGGACTACGGCGACCGCGACCAGCCCGCGATCGAGGCCACCTCGATGCTCAGTCCGCACCTGCGCTTCGGCGAGGTCTCGCCCGTGCAGCTCTGGCACCGCATGCACGGCGACGTGCCCGCCGAGGCGCGGAAGCGGGTGGACGCCTTCCTCCGCGAGGTGGGCTGGCGCGACTTCAACCACAACATCCTGTTCCACTTCCCGAGGCTCGACCTCGACGACTTCCGACCCGAGTGGAGCGGATTCCCCTGGGCGGAACCGACCGACGATCGACTCGCGCGCTGGCAGCAGGGCCGCACCGGCATCCCGCTGGTCGATGCCGGGATGCGGCAGCTGTGGCAGACCGGCTGGATGCACAACCGGGTGCGTCTGGTGACCGCGAGCTTCCTGGTCAAGAACCTGCTGATCGACTGGCGGGTGGGCGAGCGCTGGTTCTGGGACACCCTCGTCGACGCGGACGAGGCGAACAATCCGGGCAACTGGCAGTGGGTCGCGGGCTCGGGAGCGGATGCGGCACCCTACTTCCGCGTGTTCAACCCGGAGCTGCAGCGGCGGAAGTTCGATCCGCACGACGAGTACGTGCGCCGGTGGGTGCCGGAGCTCGGCAGCGCCGAGTATCCCGAGCCGATGGTGGATCTCGCGGAGAGCCGTCGCGAGGCGCTCGACGCCTACGCCTCCCTCCGGCACGGCGAGTAGCCGACGCCCCGGGTATCACACCGGGGGTCGGCCGCCGATCGCCATCACGGCGCGAGCGGCGAGGTGGGCGCCCGCGGTGAGGCCGGCCCGCAGATCCCGCGTCGGAAGCCAGCGTTCCAGGAATCCCGCCGCGAACGCGTCGCCGGCACCCGTGGGGTCCACGAGACGCACCGACGGTGCCGACACCGCGACGGCCTCGCTGCCGCGGCTCCGGGCGATCGCGCCGTCCGTCCCGCGGGTGAGGACCACCGTGGGGAAGTGCCCGAGGAGCGCATCGACCGCATCCTCATCGCTTCCCGCACCGGTGAGCGCGCGGCCCTCGGCGCGATTGGGGAAGAAGAGGTCGGCGCCGGCGCAGCTGGCAAGGAACGCGTCCGCTCCGTACCCCTCGACATAGGCCACCGAGCCCGGATTGAGTGCCACGAGCACACCGGCGGCACGAGCCCGGTCGATGACCCGCCGCGCGCCGTCGACACCGAACCCGTTCAGGAAGCTGTACGCGCTGAGGTGCAGCACCGCCGCCGAGGCCAGCAATCCATCGCTCACCGCGTCGGGCGCGAGCAGGGCATTGGCGCCCCGCTCGGTGAGCATGGTGCGCTGCTCACCACTGACGATGATCACGATCGTGCCCGTGGGCACCCCGAACTCGATTTGGAGGTGCGGGGTGACGCCCTGGTCGCGCAGCATCCGCTCGTGGTCGGCGGAGTCCCGCGACCCGACGGCGCCGACGAAGTCCACCGGAGCCCCGAGCGCACCCAGCCACGCGGCGGTGTTCGCCGCCGATCCCCCGGGCCGGGGACGGATGGTGGAGGGCGTGTCGGTATCGGGACGCAGCGCGCCGCGTGGGACCACGACGATGTCGTTGATCAGGTCGCCGACGACGACGAAGCGGTCGCCGCTCACCGCGACACCGGCGGTGTGCCGGCGAGCGCACGGGCGATTCCCGCCGCCAGGCGGACGTTGTTGCGCGCGAGCGCGAGGTTGACCTCGAGGCTCACGCCGCCGGAGGCATCGACGATGTGCGCGAGGAGGAACGGGGTGACCGCCTTGCCCCGCACCCCGGAGGCGGCCGCGGCGGCGAACGCCTCGCTCAGCACCCGGTCGTGCTCCTCCGCGTCCCACTGCTCGCCCTCCGGCACCGGATTGGCCACGAGGAGACCGGCCCGGAGCCCGAGCGACGTCGAGGCGCGCAGGATCTCCGCGGCCTCCGCCGCCTCCTCGATGCGCCAGTCGAGCCGATGGCCGGAGGAACGCAGCCAGAACGCGGGGAACTCGTCGGTGCGGTAGCCCACGACGGGCACGCTCAGCGACTCGAGGCGCTCGAGCGTCGCGCCGATGTCGAGCACGCTCTTCACCCCGGCGCTGACCACGGCGATCGGGGTGTCGGCGAGCACGTCGAGATCGGCCGACTCGTCGAAGCTCTCGCTCGCCCCGCGATGCACGCCGCCCAGGCCGCCGGTGGCGAAGACGCGGATGCCGGCACGGGCGGCGAGGTAGGCGGTGGCCGCGACGGTGGTCGCCGCGGACCCTCGGCGCGCCGCCAGGATCGGCAGGTCGCGCACGCTCGCCTTCGCGAGGTCTTCCTCGGCGATGCGGCGAAGCGCCTCGTCGTCGAGCCCGACGCGCGGTTCCCCGTCGAGCACGGCGATGGTCGCCGGGGTGACCCCGGCATCCCGGAGGAGCGCCTCTAACTCGCGCGCGGCTTCGAGATTGCGCGGCCGCGGCAGCCCGTGGGAGATGATGGTGGATTCGAGCGCGACGACCGGTCGTCCGCGACGAAGGGCCTCGGCGACCTCGTCGCGGAGGGTCAGCGAGGACATTGCGTCCACCCTAGCGGCGGAGCAGGGACCGATGATTCCTCGGCGCGACTACGAGACCACGATCTTGCGCGGGTTGAAGTTCGAACCCGGGTCGACCGCCGCGAACAGACCGCCCATCACGGCGACGCCTTCCGGCGAGACGTCCTCGGCCAGCCACGGGGCGTGTTCCAGGCCGACGCCGTGGTGATGAGAGATCGTGGCGCCGGAGTCGACGAAGGACTGCTGGATCGCGTTCTTCACCAGGTCGTACTCGGCGATCGGGTCGTCGCCGAACACGAACGCGAACGTGAAGTACAGGCAGGCGCCCGAGTGGTACGAGTGCGAGAGGTGCGACATGATCCAGCCGGTGCGGCCGAGTTCGTCGAAGGCCCGCTGCGCCGCGGCATAGGCGTTCGCGTGCACATCGTGCAGCTTCGACCACGGCGCGGCGGTCTCGGACACGTCCCCGGCAGCACCCCGGTCGAGGAGGAAGTCGCGCAGGTACGGGGTGTCGAACTTCTTCTGGTCGTAGAGCACGCCGGGTCCGGTGCCGACGCCGAGCCCGTGGTGGCGTTTGACGATCCGGTCGACGATCCGCTTGGTGCGCTGGACGTGCTCGGGCGACCCCTCGAAGCCGATGAACGAGAGCGCCACCTCGCCGGGCTTCCAGCCGCGCCCCTCCAGGAAGCCGAACAGCGAATCCTGCACGAACTTCGAGACGCCCTTGGACTCCTTGCTCGTCGCCAACGAGAAGCCGGTCTCGCGCCCGTCGCTCACCCGGGTGATCGAGGGATGCGCATCCGACTCGCTGATCGCCTGCATCGCCGCGAGGCCGTCGTCGAAGGTGCGGAAGAAGTAGGCGTGGATGATGCGCTTCGCCGGGATCCGATGCACCTGCGCCCAGACCTCGCTGATGACGCCCAGGCGGCCCTCACTGCCGAGGACCATCTCCCGCAGGCTCGGACCGGACGACGTGGAGGGCAGCGGCCGTAGCGCGAGCACGCCGCCCGGGCGCACGACGCGGATGCCGCGCACGATGTCGGCGATGTCGCCGTACTTGTCGCTCTGCATGCCGCTCGAGCGGGTCGCCACCCAGCCGCCGAGGGTGGAGTGGGTGAAGCTGTCGGGGAAGTGCCCGATGGTCCAGCCGCGCTCGGCGAGCTGCGCCTCCAGGTCCGGGCCGAGGGCACCGGCCTGGATGCGGGCGAGCCCGGCGGCCTCGTCGATCTCGACCAGCCGGTTCATCCGGCCCATGTCGACCGAGACGATCGGTCGCGTCTCGTCGGGATGCGGTTCGAGGCTGCCGCCGATGTTGCTGCCGCCGCCGAAGGGGATGATCACGCCATCCGCCTTGACGACCGCGTCGACGACCTTCTGCAGCTCCTCCTCCGTGCCGGGGTAGACCACGGCATCCGGTGTTCGGGAGATGCGGCCGGCCCGGATGCGCACGAGGTCGCGCAGGCTCTTGCCGTAGGTGTGCACGACGCGCTCCATCGCGTCGGTCGTGACGAACTCCGCGGTGACCGCCTTGGTCAGGGCCGTGAGGAGGGGCTTCCGGGCCTTCGAGGCCGGCAGGTCGAGGTCGTCGAACGACGGCGGCTGCACCGGCTGGGCGGCGTGCAGGTCGAGGGCGACGGCATCCAGGACGAACGGCGCGAAGCCGGGCTTGTCCTCGTGGTGGAACGCGACGCCGTCGACGCCCCAGCCCCACCACTTCATGTGTTTGACGTCGCTCACGCGCTCTTCTCCTCGGGTCGCTCGGTGGATGCCCCACCGGTACGGCCGTCCGGCTGGAGCAGCTGGGGCTGCCCCAGGACGGCCTCGCTGTGCTGGTTGATCAGCGCGACGATGCTACGACGGACGCGCTCCGTGAACACGGTCGCGCTCTCGCCCGCGCGGGCGCGGAGCGGCTCGCCGAACACGATCGCCACCGGATGACGCCCCGGTCCGGGCCAAGGGGAGCCCTTGGGGTGCGCCATCCCCGTCCCGATCAGCGCGATGGGCAGCACAGGAGCATCTGCCGAGCGGGCGATCGCGGCGGCGCCGGGGTTGAACGCGCGGACGGAACGGCCCGAATCGCGGCCCCGCGTCGCCTCTGGGAAGACGAGCAGCGAGACCCCTCGGGTGAGGAGCCCCTTCGCGCTGGCTCCGCGGCGCTGACCGCCCTGCCCCTCCGCGGCTCCCTGGCCCTCCGGAGAGCCCTGGCTCCCCGGACGCTCGATCGCGAACGCGTTGAAGAACAGTTTCGTGAGACCCCGGCGCCACCACACGTCGAAGAAGTAGTCGGCCGCGACTCCGGTGGACATGTGCCGCGCCAGGCGCCATGGCAGCCCGCACATGACGAGCGGCGCATCCAGGTGGCTCGAGTGATTGGCGACCGCGACGTAGGGCGATTCGACGTCCTTCAGGATCTCGAGACCGATGACCTTCACGTTCACCGCCGACCAGACGACGGGCTTCAGGATGCCGCGCTGCGCCACGAATCGGGCCACGGACCGGGGACGGGAGGTGTACCGGTCGCGCGTCGCGGTCATCGGCGTCTCCTCTGCCGGCCAGGCATCCTGGGCTGGTCCAGCCATCGGCGGGGCCGTCGCCCCGCGGTCATCCGTTCAGACTATCGCGGCGTCGCGAGCTGAACCGGCGGGAGATCGCCCTGATCGCGGGGCGTGGAGCGTGGCGGGCGAACCAGATGAGGACTCCGTACCGAACACTCGGTATGGAGATCACCTTGCCGCGCTCGTTGTCGCGCAGAGCGGTCTCGACAAGGGGTTCGGCGTCGAGCCACAGAGCGTTCGGAATGCTCGACTCGGGGATGCCGGCGCGAGCATGGAACTCGGTGTGCACCCACCCGGGGCAGAGGGCGGTGACCCGCACCCCGGTTCCGTGCAGCTCGTTCGCGAGCCCCTCTGTGTACGAGGTGACCCAGGCCTTGATGGCGGAGTATGCCCCCATCGTGATGAATCCCGCGGTGCTCGAGACGTTGAGGATCGAACCCTCGCCCCGATCGCGCATGGTCCGCGCTGCGGCTCCGCCGAGCACGAGCACCGCGCGGATCATGACCTCGAGAGCACGGTCGTGCGCGGCGGTGTCGCGGGAGGCGAGCGCGGTGTGGACGCTGAATCCCGCGTTGTTCACGAGCATGCCGATCGGGTGCGCGACGTCCTCGATCCGAGCGACCACGCGGTCGACATCCGCCCGAACGGAGAGGTCGGCGGGCAGCAGCTCCACCTCCCGACCGAGCGCGCGCAGCTCCGCCGCCATGTCGGCCAGCCGGGCCTCGTCGCGTGCCACCAGCACGAGGTCCCAGCCTCGGCGCGCGAGGGCGCGGGCGAACGCGGCCCCGATCCCGGACGTGCCGCCCGTCACCACTGCGGTGCCCATGTCGCCTACCATAAGGTGCTGGCGAGGGGTGACCGCCGCGAACGATCCACCGCGCGACCTGCGCCGCGGGGAAGGGTGCCGACGATGAGCACGAGCGACGACGTCGCGCAGCGGGCCGGGGACACCACCGGGTCGCCTGCGCCCTCCGCGGTGCATGCCGGTTCCGGCATCTCCGGCTCGGGCCTCACTCTCGGCGAGCTGGAGCGCTCGCGCCTCGGCGAGCTGGAGAGCACCGAGGCGGCGGCCGTCTTCGACGTGCGCGAGTTCGCGCGGACGGCCCGCGGCAGCCATCGCGCCGAGCTCGACCTGGCCGGACTGGAGGGCGCGCGCCTGGAGCCGGATGCGGCGCGCCTGCTCGGGGTGCTCCGCGACCTCGAACGCTCCACCATGCAGCGGATGCGGAACCTCCTCGTGACGGCCACGCACAAGGACGCACGGGTGACCGCCTTCCTCTCCACCTGGGCCTTCGAGAAGTTCTGGCTGGCCGACGCGCTCGACGCGGTGCTCGACACCACCGCGTCGCAGCCGCCGGTGGAAGACGGGCCGAAGCGCCGCGACCGCCGTGAACGCGCCGCCCGGCGCGGGCCGGTGCGCCGGGCCGTGCTGGCCAACTTCGCGGGCGCCGACATCGTCGGCGTCCACGTCACCTCCGGACTCGTCGACGAGTGGATCACGCAGGCCGCCTACCGCCGTCTCGCCGCGGCGGCCGAGAAGCTCGGGTCGATCGCGCAGCTGGCCCTGGATGTCAAGGAACGTCACCTGGCGTTCCTGCAGGAGGACGCCCGCCGTCGGCTCGCCGACTCCACGCGTGTCCAGAAGCTCGCTCGCACGGAGCTCACGCAGCAGGCGTGGCCGATCGGCTCCATCGAGCGGCCGGATGCCGAGCGCGGCTTCTTCGAGCGGATGGTCTTCGGCGGAGCGGCCGGGCGCCGCGAGGCGGGGGGCATCCGCGAGCTCATCGCCGCCCTCCCCGGCCTCGCCGCGGTCGCCCCCGTCGTCGAAGCCCGGCTGGCTCGATGACGCCGCGCCCCACACCCGCCGCCCGGACCACGGCAACCACCGACCTGGGCTCGGCCCACGTCTTCCTCACCGGCGGCACCGGCTTCGTCGGCCAGGCCGTGCTGGAGCGTCTGCTCGTCGACCACCCCGACACGACCATCTCCGTCCTGGTGCGCGGGAAGGGGGCATCCGACGCCGACACGCGCCTGCGTCAGCTGACCCGCAAGCCGGTGTTCCGCGAATGGCGCAAGGCCGTCGGCTCCGATGCCGCGGACGCGCAGATCGCCGAGCGCGTACGCATCGTCGACGGCGGCCTCGGTTCGGTGCCGACGCTGCCGACCGACCTCGACGTCGTCATCCACTCCGCGTCCACGGTGTCGTTCGACCCGCCGATCAATCAGGCGTTCGACACGAACGTCGGCGGCGCGATCAACCTCTACGAGGCGATCCGCGCCACCGGCGCCGACCCGCATGCCGTGCACGTCTCCACCTGCTACGTGGGCGGCCTGAACCGTGGCATCCAGCCGGAGGCGCGCCTCCCGCACGACGCCGACTGGCGCGCCGAGTTCGCCGCCGCCCGCGCCGCGAAGGACGCGGCCGAGCTCGCCTCCCGCGAGCCACGGGCGCTGCGCAAGCTCATCGACGCCGCGCGGGCCCGGCATGGCAAGGAGGGCCCGCTCACCGTCGCGCGCGCCGCGGAGGAGGCCCGGATCGCCGCCGTCGAGGCGGAGCTCGTGGATGCCGGGCGCACGCGCGCGCAGAGCCTGGGCTGGACGGACGTCTACACCCTCACGAAGGCGTTCTCCGAGCGCGCCGCCGAGGAGCTGTGGGGCGAGGACGGCCACCGGCTCTCCGTCGTGCGTCCCGCGATCATCGAATCGGCCCTCGCGCATCCCTACCCCGGCTGGATCGACGGCTTCAAGGTCGCCGATCCGCTGATCCTCGCCTACGGCCGGGGTCAGCTGCCCGAGTTCCCGGGCCTTCCGGACTCGATCCTGGACCTCATCCCTGTGGACTTCGTCGTCAACGCGATCCTGCTGGCGGCCGCCAACCCGCCCGCCGCAGGGACGCCCGCGTACTACCACGTGGCGTCCGGGGCCTCGAACCCCATCCCCTACCACCGGATGTACGAGAACGTGCACCGCTACTACACCGAGCACCCGATGCCGCGCGGCGACGGGGTCGTGAAGGTGCCGGAGTGGAAGTTCCCGGGCGAGCGGAAGGTCGCCCGTGGCGTCTGGCTGGCCGAGAAGAAGACCGCGCTGGACGAGGCCGTCCTGCGCCGGATGCCGGTGAACGACCGCACCCGCGAGAAGCAGGCGGAACTGGCCAAGACCCGCGCCGGAATCGACTCGCTGAAGAACTTCACCGAGCTCTACCGTGCCTACACGCAGGCCGAGATCATCTTCGACGACAGCAACTCCCGAGCGCTCGACGCCGCCCTGCCGACCGAGCTGCGCGCGGACCGCGGCTTCGACGTCGAGCGGATCGACTGGGAGGACTACCTCCAGAACGTCCACTTCCCCGCCATCACCGAGATGACGAACATCTACCGCCGCCGCAAGCAGCGGGAGTCCGCGCCCACGCCGCCGACCACCCCGGCACCGCTGCCGCAGCGGGGCGACGCCATCGCGGTGTTCGACCTGGAGGGCACCGTCGTCGACTCGAACATCGTCGAGCAATACCTCTGGGTGCGCTCCGCGGGCTTCCGCAAGGCCGCCTGGCCGGGCGAGGTGCTACGCCTGCTCGGGTCGGTGGGCACCTACTGGCGGGCCGAGCGTCGCGACCGCGGGGAGTTCATCCGCGCGTTCCTGCGCAACTACGCCGGGATGCCCGTCACCCGCCTGCAGAAGATCGTCGCGCGCGGGTCGTACCGCACCAGCGTGCTCTCCCACGTGAGCCCCGACGCTCTGCGCCTGATCCGGGAGCACCGCGCCGCCGGGCATCGCACGGTGCTCGTCACCGGGTCGATCGCGCAGCTCGCGGCGCCGATCGCCGGTCTCTTCGACGAGGTCGTCGGCTCGGCCATGCACGAGAGGGACGGCGTGCTGACCGGCTACCTCGCTAAGCCGCCCCTGGTCGACGAGGCCCGGGGGGCGTGGCTGCGCCAGTACGCCGACCGGCACGACATCGATCTGTCCGCCTCGTACGGCTACGGCGACAGTCACGCCGACCTGCGCTGGCTCGATCTGCTCGGCAATCCGAACGCCGTGAACCCCGACTCCGAACTCTCTCGTGAAGCACACCGCCGGCAGTGGCGGATCCACAGCTGGAAGCGCGGCCGCAGCAGCGCGGCGCGCGACGTGATGACGACCGCGGTGGTGGGCGCCGGCGCGAACGGGCCGGAAGGGAAGGGGAGCGACTGATGGCATTCGACATCGTGAAGTACGCGGAGAACTCGGATGCCGTCGCGTGGCAGGACCTCGACTTCGACGAATTCCTGACCAACCCGCTCTCCGAGACCACGCTGCGCAGCATCCGGAACTTGTGCGATGTGGAAGACCACACGGTCTGCTACCTGCGCGACATGCTGACCACCCCGTCGCACAAGGAGCCCGAGGTCGGCACCTTCATGACGATGTGGAATCGCGAGGAGTTCTGGCACGGTGAGGCGCTGGCGACCGTGCTCGGCAAGCACGGCATCTCCGTCGACTTCGACGAGCTGAAGGCGACGCGGCTGAAGCTGGGCTGGAAGGACCGTCTCGACCCGATCAAGCAGTCGGTGATGTCGAACCTGGTGGGCAACGACTTCGTCGCCGTGCACATGGCATGGGGAGCGGCGAACGAGTGGTCGGCGAATGCGGCCTACCACCGCCTCGCCGCGATGGAGGACCACCCCACCCTCTCGCCCCTGCTGAAGCGGATCGCGCAACAGGAGACCAAGCACGTCGCCTTCTACGCATCGCAGGCGCGGGAGCGCCTCGCCAAGAGCCGCAAGGCGCGGGTGCTCGGCCGCTGGGTGCTCCAGAACTTCTGGGGGCCCGTCGGTTCGACGATCTCGTCGGAGGAGGAGGTCACCCACGTGATGGGACACCTCTTCGCCGGGGCCGAGGGCCGCAAGATCGTGCGCGACATCGACTCGCACATCGCCAAGCTCCCCGGCATGCAGGGGCTGACCATCGTCGAGACCGCGCTCGAGAAGCGCGGCGTCGCCGGCTCGTAGCGGCGCACCGCCCGCCTCTGGGTCGCGGCGGCTTCCGAAGCGCTGCGGCGGATCTAGCGACCACCGTCCAGGTTGCGGTGACGCTGCGCCTCGCCCGCCACGCCGTACGGGTAGTCGTCGACGCGCGGGGCGCTCGCGTCGGTGAGGATCGCCAGCTGTTCCTCGGTCAGCAGCAGATCGGCGGCGCCGAGGTCGTCGGCGAGCTGCTCGGCGGTGCGCGCGCCCAGGATGACGCTGGTCACCGCCGGCTGGGCGACCAACCAGGCGAGCGCGACCTGCGCCATCGAGGCCCCGGCTTCCTCGGCCACGGCGCCGACGGCATCCACGACGTTCCAGGTGCGCTCGTCGGCGTTGCGGGCCTGCCACGCCTCCATGCCGCGCTCGGGGTTCTCGCCGAGGCGGGAGGCACCGCTCGGCTTCTCGTCTCGACGGTACTTGCCGCTCAGCCAGCCGCCGGCCAGCGGCGACCAGGGCAGCAGGCCGAGGCCGGCATCCTGCGCCGCGGGCACGATCTCGTGCTCGATGCCGCGCACCAGCAGGTTGTACTGAGGCTGCAGGGTGACCGGCGGCGTCCAGCCGTGCAGCCGCACCGCGCCGAGCGCCTTCTGGATGTGCCAGCCGAGGAAGTTCGAGAACCCGTAGTACGAGATCTTCCCGGCGCTGACGGCGTCGTCGAGGAAGCGCAGCGTCTCCTCGATCGGGGTGAGGGCGTCCCAGGCGTGCAGCTGGTACAGGTCGATGTGATCGGTCTGCAGGCGGGTGAGAGACGCCTCGAGCGCCTGGCGCAGATGGGTGCGGGAGGTGCCAAGGCCGTTGGGTCCCTCGAGCATCGGGAAGCGGCCCTTCGTGGCGAGCACGACGCGGCCGCGGCGTGCCGGATCCGCCGTCAGCCAGCGGCCGATGATCGCCTCGGACTCCCCCGCCGAGTACACGTCGGCGGTGTCGAGGAACGTGCCGCCGGCCGCGAGGTACTGGTCGAGGAGGGCGTGCGATGTGGCCTCGTCGGCCTCCGCGCCGAAGGTCATGGTGCCGAGCGCGAGGGCGGACACGACGGTGCCGCTGGATCCGAGCGTGCGATTCTGCATGCCCCCCACGCTAGGCGCGCGCGCCACCGCCGGTACGGGGGCGGAGCGTCTGCTCAGGCACGCCCCGGTGGGCGGCACGGGCGAGGCGGCGCACCGGGCGGCGGCTACGCGCGGAGCATGCTCGTCGCGTTGCCCATCAGCGCGCTCGCGTAGCCGCGCACCGTGTCGTCGGCCGACGCGATCGAGGCGGCGATGAAGGCGAGCACGAGCTGCTGGTGGGTGAGCAGCTCGGGGGTGCGCCGGGCCACCGCCTCGGCGCCGTGCCGGTCGAGGAGGCGCTTCATGGCCCAGAGGGAATGGAAGGCGAGATAGAGCGCGAGCTGCTCGACGGGAGCGGATGCGGCCAGCTCGGTGTCGATGACCTTCGGCGATCCGTCGGATGCGCGGGCGACGAGCGCGAAGCGGCCCTCGTCGTCGACGACGGTCACCGGCTCGGCGTAGCGGCTGCGCACGAGGACGCCGTCCGCGGCCCGGCCGTGC
This sequence comes from Micrococcales bacterium, assembly GCA_016212425.1. GTDB lineage: Bacteria > Actinomycetota > Actinomycetes > Actinomycetales > Microbacteriaceae > Schumannella. The sequence goes on from JACRGJ010000009.1 coordinate 26,134, forward strand.
ACGAGCTCCACGGTGTGTCCGATCCCGAGTGCCGCGAGGCGGTCGGCGAGCTCCGCGTGGACCGCTCCGGCATCCATCGCGGGGAGCACAGGCGTCAGCTCCTGCTGCGCGGCCGACGCCGGGTAGAACCACGAGGGACCGTCGGGGCGCCCCGCCTCCTGCGTGACCGCGGTGTGCTCGCGCTGGCCGTCGTGCTCGGTGCCGGACACTGCTGGACCATCCCCCCGGTCGGTCGCACTCGATCCCCCGATCGGCGCCGTGCTCAGGTTAGCCGAGGAGGCGCCGATCCGGAAGCGCTGTCGGAACCAGCAGCACCTTGCCGCCGGGGTGCCCGGACATCACCCGCTCGAGCGCCTCGCGCGCCCGCTCCAGCGGGTACCCGTCGGCGACCCGCACCCGGAGCGCGCCGCGGGCGAACAGGTCGACGAGCGGCCCGCGCGCGGCCGCCCGGAGAGCGCTGCCGGGGTCCGCGCCCGGGCCGCCGCCGAGCAGGTGGATGCCGGCCTCGGCTCCGCGAGCGAAGGCGGCGATCGTCGCGACGCGGCTCCGGTCGCCGGTGAGCGCGAGGGAGGTGTCGATCGCCTCGTCCGTCCCCACCGTGTCGAGTGCCGCATCCGCCCCGTCCGGCAGCAGGGCGCGCAGGCGCTGCTCGAGTCCGGGCCCGTACACCACCGGCTCCGCGCCCAGGGCGCGCACCGCGTCCTGGTTCCGCTCCGAGGCGGTGCCGACCACGCGGGCGCCGCGGAGCACCGCGAGCTGCACGGCCAGCTCCCCGACCGCGCCGGATGCGCCGTGCACGATCACGGTGCGGCCGGCGGCGGTGTCGGCACCTGCTGTTCCGGCGCCCAGACCGGTCGCCTCGAGCAGGTGCCACGCGGTCGTGCCAGCGAGAAGGAGCCCTGCCGCCTGCGCGAGGTCGGCATCCGCCGGGAGGCGGAACGCATTCGCGGCGGAGGTGCGCACCTCGTCCGCCCAGCCGCCGACGACACGGAACGCGACGACGGCGTCGCCGACGCGCGGCGCAGTGACCCCGCCGCCGACCGCGGTCACGACGCCGGCCACCTCGCTGCCGGGGCGCAGCGGCAGCTTCGTCAGGTCGGCGCCCCACTGACCCTGGATGCCCTTGCCGTCGGCGGGGTTCAGGGCGGCGGCACGAACCGCGATCACCACCTGCCCCTCTCCCGGCCCGAGCGGGTCGGTCTCCTCGAGGCGGAGGGCCTCCGGCCCGGTGTACTCGACGGCGATCACGCGGCGCGGCATGGGACCATCTTGGTCCCTCGCGCCGGGGGATCGGCGGTCGCCGTCGCGCGGCCTACCCTGGAGCCCGTGCCGCGCTCCTCCCCTCCCCGCCGGGCGCTGCTGGTCACCACCCGGGTGGACGACGACGCCACCGCCGCGGAGGTCGCCGCGATCCTGCGCTACGCCGACCTGACCCCCGAATCGATACGCCACGTCCGCGGCGAGCGCGAGGGTCTGCCCCCGGAGCTTCTGGACGGGATGGACGCGCTCATCCTGACCGGCAGCCCCTTCACCGCCTCCGACCCGGCCGAGTCCAAGAGCGCCGACCAGCTGCGGGTGGAGGAGGAGCTGCGGCGGATGCTGGATCGCGTGCTCGCCGAGGATCTTCCGCTGCTCGGCGCCTGCTACGGGGTCTCGACGCTCGGGCTGCACCAGGGCGCCGTCGTCGACCGCACCTACGGCGAGCCGTCCGGAGCGACGACGATCGAGCTGACGGATGCCGGACGCGCCGATCCGGTGTTCCGGGCGCTACCCGACCGCTTCGACGCGTTCGTCGGGCACAAGGAGGCGATCCGCGTCCTCCCGCCGGGCGCGGTGCTGCTGGCCACCGGGGCGGCCTGCCCGGTGCAGGCGTTCCGGATCGGACAGCACCAGTACGCGACCCAGTTCCATCCGGAGCTCGATGTCGAGGGGCTCGTCGCGCGGGTCACCCTCTACCGCGACGCGGGCTACTTCCCCTCGCACGAGCTCGACCGCATCATCGACGCCGCGCGGCGGGCCCGCGTGGGCTCCGCGCACGCGATGCTCCGCTCCTTCGCGGACCGCTACCTCCGCTGAGGCGCGCGCCCACGCGGCGGGGCTCAGCGCCCCCCGCGCCGCTTGTTGTACACGTCGAAGGCGACAGCGGCGAGCAGCACGAGCCCCTTGATGAGCGACTGATACTCGGTGCCGACCCCGAGGATCGACATCCCGTTATTCAGGATGCCGATGATCAGACCGCCGATGATCGCGCCGGTGACCGTGCCGATGCCGCCGGTCATGGCCGCCCCGCCGATGAAGACCGCGGCGATCGCATCCAGCTCGAAGCCGTCGCCCGCCTTGGGGTTGGCGAGGTTGAGCTGGGCGGTGAACACGATGCCCGCCAGCGCCGCGAGCACCCCCATGTTGACGAAGAGCAGGAAGGTGACCCGCTGGGTCTTCACGCCGGAGAGCTGCGCGGCGTGCAGGTTGCCGCCGATGGCGTACACGTGGCGCCCGAAGACGCTGCGCGCCATGACCGCCGAGTAGGCCACGACGAGCACGCCCAGGATGACCAGCACGATCGGCGTGCCGCGATAGCTGGCGAGAAGGAACGCGATCAGCAGGATGAGGAGGGCGGTGAAGGCCATCTTCGCCACGAACCACGGCATGGGCTCGTCCTCGACGTTGTACTTCCGCCGGGCGAGCCGCCCGCGGATTCCGGTGCCCACCAGGGCGACGACGGCGAGGATACCCAGCACGAGCGTCAGCGGCTCGACGAACGACGTGCCGCCGCCCAGGTCGGGCAGGAAGCCCGAGCCGATCGAGCGGAACCCGTCCGGGAACGGCGAGATCTGCTGGTTCTGCAGGGCGATCTGGGTGAGACCACGGAAGGTCAGCATCCCGGCGAGGGTGACGATGAAGGCGGGGATGCGGAAGTAGGCGATCCAGAAGCCCTGCCAGCATCCGACCAGCGCGCCGAGCACCAGGCAGAGCAGCACTGCGACCGGCCAGGGGATGCCCCACTGGCTGATCATCACGCCGGCCATCGCCCCGGTGAAGGCGACGACCGATCCGACCGACAGGTCGATGTGACCGGCGATGATCACCATCACCATCCCGATCGCGAGGATCAGGATGTAGCTGTTCTGCACGATGAGGTTGGAGACGTTGATCGGCTTCAGGGTGATGCCCTGCGTCGCCACCTCGAAGAACACGACGATGACGATCAGCGCGATGAAGAGGCCGATCTGGCGGAGCTGGCTGGTGAGGAACGCCGCCGCCGTGCGCAGACCACCGGGGGCGGCCGTGGTCGTGGTGGTCACAGGTGGTCCTTCTCTCGTTCCTGGGTCATGTGCTGCATCAGCACCTCGGGGCTGGCCTCGTCGCGGGGGAACTCGCCCGTGATGCGGCCCTCGGACAGCGTGTAGATCCGATCGCAGATGCCCATGAGCTCGGGCAGCTCGGAGGAGATGACGATGACGCCCTTCCCCTCGTCGGCGAGGCGGTTGATGATGCCGTAGATCTCGTATTTGGCGCCCACGTCGATGCCGCGGGTGGGCTCGTCGAGGATGAGCACGTCCGGGTCGGCGTACATCCACTTCGAGAGGACGACCTTCTGCTGGTTGCCGCCGGAGAGCTTCCCGGTGACCGCCTCGACGCTGGGAGCCTTGATGTTCATCGAGGTGCGGTAGCCCTCGGCCACCACCTGCTCGCGGCTCTCGTTCACGAAGCCCATTCGCGCCAGCGAGGCCAGCGAGGCCGCCGAGATGTTGTGACGGATGTCGTCGAGGAGGTTGAGTCCGTAGCGCTTGCGGTCTTCGGTCGCGTAGGCGATGCCGGCCGCGATGGCCGCGGGCACCGTGTTGGTGCGGACCTCGGTGCCGCGCTTGAGCACCTTCCCCGAGATGCCCACGCCGTAGCTGTGGCCGAACACGCTCATCGCCAGCTCGGTGCGCCCGGCGCCCATGAGACCCGCGATCCCGACGATCTCGCCGCTGCGCACGCGGAGGTTCGCCTCGCGCACCACCATCCGCTCGTGGTCGACCGGGTGATGCACGGTCCAGTCCTGGATCCGCAGCAGCTCCTCGCCGATCTTCGGCTCGTGGTCGGGGAAGCGGCTCTCGAGGTCGCGGCCCACCATCCCGCGGATGATGCGGTCCTCGCCGAGCTCCCGGTCCATCTCCAGCGTCTCGACGTTGCGCCCGTCGCGGATGATGGTGACCGCATCCGCCACCGCCCGGATCTCGTTGAGCTTGTGGCTGATGATAATCGAGGTGATGCCCTGCGTCTTCAGCTGGATGATCAGATCGAGCAGGTGCGCCGAGTCGGTGTCGTTGAGGGCCGCCGTGGGCTCGTCGAGGATGAGCAGCTTGACCTCCTTCGAGAGCGCCTTGGCAATCTCGACCAGCTGCTGCTTGCCGACCCCGAGCTCGGAGATGCGGGTGATCGGGTTGTCGTGCAGCCCCACCCGCTGCAGCAGCTTGGCCGCCTCGAGGTTGGTGCGGTTCCAGTCGATCCAGCCGAGGCGCGAGCGCTCGTTGCCGAGGAAGATGTTCTCGGCGATCGACAGGTAGGGGCTGAGGGCGAGCTCCTGGTGGATGATGACCACCCCGGCCGCCTCGGAGTCGTTGATGGAGCGGAAGCTCACCGGCTCGCCGTCGAGGAGGATCTCCCCGTCGTAGCTGCCGTGCGGGTACACCCCCGACAGCACCTTCATCAGGGTCGACTTGCCGGCGCCGTTCTCCCCGCAGATGGCGTGGATGCTGCCGCGCTCGACCTCGATCGCGACGTCCTGGAGGGCGCGCACGCCGGGGAAGGTCTTGGTGATGCCGCGCATCTCGAGCAGGTTGTCGGCCATGAGCTCTCCTTCGGGTCGGATCCGACGGTCGCCATCCGGCCCACGGGGGGGCCCGGGGCCGGATGGCGAC